>JBAUHS010000047.1:0-102687 GCA_049680405.1 Salaquimonas sp.
CTCTTACGCTGGCTGCCACAGCCTGGTTGTCTGAAAACGAGCCTAAATCCCTGCCGGCATCCATGACATTGATCGGTGGTCCTGTAGACCCTGATGCCAATCCTACGGAAGTAACTGACTTTGGCAATCGCGTTACCATGGGCCAGTTGGAAAATTCGGTAATTCAGACCGTCGGTGCCAATTTCCCGGGAATTGGCCGTGAGGTCTATCCAGGAAGCGTTCAACTGGCATCTTTCATTGCCATGAATGCTGACAAGCACGCAAAAGCGTTTACCGATCAGATCTTCCGCGTTGCACGGGGCGAAGCCGGTGACCGTGACCGCCATAACAAATTTTATGACGAGTATCTCGCCGTTATGGACATGCCTGCCGAGTTTTATCTTTCTACCGTTGAGCGAATTTTCAAAACGAGAGAAATCGCTGAAAACCGTTTTTCAATTGATGGCAAACCAGTTGATTTGACCAAGATCACCAAAGTTCCCATGATCATTGTCGAAGGTGGAAACGATGATATTTCCGCGCCTGGTCAATGTGCGGCTGCTTTGGATCTGCTTAAAGGTCTGCCAGACTCCATGAAAGCCCATCATGTTGAACCGGAAGCCGGCCATTATGGTATTTTCTCTGGCCGTGCATGGCACGAAAACATTCGCCCGGTGGTAATGGATTTTATTGCCAAACACAGCAAAAAATAGTCTGACCGGCATTGAAACAATCTAGGGTCAGGAGCCATTTTGCGTTAATTAATGGCTCCTGAACCTAAACTCGGCTAAGGCCAAGTCTTTTTTTATTTGCAATTTCCATAGCACCTCCCAAAGTCTGACTTTGACTCTTGGCCTGGTTCCATTACCATCCCATGCATGATCTGTTGGTTGTTTTGCAGATTTTCAATTTACAATGGGAGGAATTATTAAATGGCGAAACGTACGGCGATTGTTACAGGTGGAACACGCGGCATCGGCCGAGGGGTTAGCGAGCTTTTGAAGGAAAAAGGCTATAATGTTGTAGCGGGTTATGCTGGCAACGATGAAGCGGCGGCCAAGTTTACAGAAGAAACCGCTATTCCTGCCCATAAATGGGACGTTTCAGATCATCAGGCTTGCCTTGATGCGATTGAGAAGATTTCCTCAGAGCACGGTCCTGTTACCATCATCGTGAACAATGCCGGCATTACCCGGGACGGAACCCTGAAGCGGATGAGTTACGACAATTGGATGGATGTGATCCAGACCAATCTGACTTCTGTTTTCAACATGTGCAAAGGCGCCTGGCCCCATATGGTTTCCGAGAATTTTGGCCGTATCGTCAATATTTCTTCCGTCAATGGTCAGGCTGGCCAGTATGGTCAGGTCAATTATTGCGCGGCCAAGGCCGGCGTTATCGGCATGACCAAAGCTCTTGCCCAGGAGGGTGCGCGAAACGGAATCACCGCCAATACGGTTGCTCCAGGTTATGTGGCAACGGATATGGTGGCCGCTGTTCCTGAAAATATTCTGGAAAAAATCGTGTCAACGATTCCGGTGGGTCGATTGGGTGATCCAAGCGAGATTGCCCGTGCTGTGTGGTTCTTGTGCCGTGAGGACAGTAAATTTGTCACCGGCTCAACCATTTCCATAAATGGTGGTCAGCATATGTATTAAAGCAATCTACCCGTTGCTAATTTTTCTCATTTAGCACCGGCTCAGATTGGAATGTCATTAAAGGCGCCCTCTTATTCGGGGGTGCCTTTTTTTGTTGGTCGGATCAAAATTGTGCCAATAGCCATGATCAAATTGCCATTGATATGTATGGATAAACATTTTTAAGTATGGCATTTGTAATCAGCAAATAGCGTAGTGCTTGAGGAGAAAACAAATGGATATGTCTGGCGAACAACGAATTGAGGCAAATGTCGAAAAAGTTTGGCTGGCCCTCAACAATGTTGATGTTTTGAAACAGTCTATCCCGGGATGTGAAAGTCTGGAGATGACCTCCGAAACCGAAATGGTTGCCACTGTCACCTTGAAGATTGGACCCGTCAAAGCAAAGTTCAACGGTGAGGTCGAACTGACCAATCTCAATCCGCCCCATTCCTACACGATTGTTGGTGAGGGCAAAGGCGGTATTGCCGGATTTGCCAAAGGTGGCGCGGATGTGAAGCTGACCGCGGACGGCGATGCTACCATCCTGACTTATGAAGCCAAAGCTGATGTCGGCGGAAAAATCGCCCAGCTTGGCAGTAGGCTGATTGATTCAACCTCAAAGAAACTGGCCGGGCAATTCTTTGAGAAATTCGGTGCGATCGTCGAAGGCGGAGACTCTGCAACTGCCTGAGCAGCGTCTTTTGGAGATCCGCAGTTCAGATAATCAGAGACAGAATGAACATCACGATACCAACCACTGACACGCCAGCGTAAGCCTTGCCGACTTCATCCCAGGCTTCTTTCCAGGTATGCGTTCTGTAAAGGCGTTTACGGTCGGACTTTTGCAGCTCCGCATAGTTGTCAGGATAAAGGCGTTTGTCCTTTGCTATAATCATCGCCTTGCCCTTTTGATATTTCCTGAAGGTCAAGGCAAAATAGCCACCAAAGATCAAAATCAGGCCAAGCAGCATCAAAGCTTGAGAAGCGTTTAATCCGGTCATGGTTTGGGTGAAGCCTTTCCATTTGTAGGTGGGAACTGGATAGGGTCCTGACCCTAGTTGACTTTGCTTCGCTATGCCCCGACTGGCCCTATAGCAAGCAAATCCAAGACACTAAATCAATCCTGATCAGGGCCCCCAATTCCCTCATCAATATCGTTTAACGCTGGCACCATTCCCCTGGGATCCAGAACCGATGTCTCCGGAGTCGCATACCGCCCGGGCGCCATACCGACAAACTCGGATTTATCTACCGTATCAACAGCATCTTTCAGGGAAATCCGAACCAGGGCATAGGCTATGATAAGGATGTGAGCTGCAAGGGTTGTGATAAACAAGCCCTGCTGCGGCAGGATCGACATCAAGCCGCCCGAAACAATGGGCCCGATAACGCCGCCGACACCGTATAGCAATAGCAGGCCACCGCTGATCTTGATGAAAGACCCAGGCGTTGCGCTGTCAGATGCATGAGCGACGATGATCGGATAGGCTGAATAGATCATCGCTCCAAAAATCGGAACAACGCTCAAAATAATCACGGGATCGGTAGGGTTGGCAACAATCAGGAAGATATCGATTATCGCTGCAACAGCCATCACAAACACAAGCACGATGCGTCGATCCATCTTGTCGGAAAAATAACCGACCGGGATCTGAAAGGCCGCCCCGGCTAAAATGGGTAGGCTCATCATCAGGGCAATCGTCGTGATATCCAATCCAATTCGCTCGCCGAAAACCGCCCCAAGCGTTCCAAACGATGAGTTGGATACGCCAATCAAAAAGGATGCCACCGCGGCTATGGGGGAGTTTTTCCATAGAATTTTCAGATCAAGACCGGTTTCAACCAAAGGCTTGGGCGCAGCCGCTTTGGAAACAGCCGTAGGAACCAGTGCCAATGCATAAAATATGGCGGCCAAAACAAAAAGCGTGAAACTGGCACTATCAGCCAGAGGCACTGCCATTTGACCAATGGTGGTCGCGGCCAGATTGACCATTGTATAAAGGCCGAAAACACGTCCGCGATACTGGTTTTCCGTGCGCTCGTTCAACCAGCTTTCTACAATCATCGCGCCTGCTGCAAAACAAAAACCGGTAAGACCGCGCAGGATGATCCAGACGGTTGGATTGATCATCAACAGCATCAATAAAACAGAAATAACCGACACCGCCGCCACGACGCCGAAGGTTCTGATATGCCCGACCCGCCGGACCAGACGTGGCGTATAGATACAGCCTATGATAAAGCCAATTGCCCAGCCTGTGCCGAGCAGACCAAGGCTGATGGTCGGAAATCCTTCGATGGATCCACGAATAGGTAATATCAATCCGTGCATGCCTCCGGCCAACATCAAGAACGCCGAGCCCAAAAGGATGGATAAAATTGGGATGATTTGCCTTGTCATTGCGCTCGCCTATCAGCTTTCCTCGAACTTCGCAAAGACAATAATATGAGGCTTAGAGTTTGTCTCTTAGCGAGAACCAGATCATTGCCGCAACCAGCATTGGATAGCGTAACATTGTGCCACCGGGAAAACGCGGTGTTTCGAGCTTGGCCATCAGATCGAAGCGGCTTGCCTGGCCTTGAATGGTTTCGGCAGCTATTTTGCCTGCCAAACAGGCAAGGGCCACCCCATGGCCTGAATAACCTGAGCAGTTCAAAATATTGCCGCTTACTCTTTCAAACAGTGGCAGACGCTTCATGGTGATCGCTAGCGTTCCGCCCCAACCATAGTCAATAGGCGTGTTTTTCAATTCCGGGAAAATTTCCAGCATGGGCTTGCGGACAAATTCTTTGATGTCCTTGGGAAAATGATATCCATAGTTTTCGCCGCCCCCAAACAACAACCTGCCGTCATGGGTCATCCTAAAATAGTTGACGACAAATTTCGAGTCTGCGATTGCCGCCTTGGTCGGCATGATTTTCGCTCTGGTGGCCAGGTCCAAAGGAGCTGTGGTAAGGACAAAATTATTGATCGGTAAAACTTTACCGGCAATTTGATTATCCAGCCCGCCAAGATAGCCGTTGCAGGCATAGATCAGGTAATCACACTCAATCTCGCCGGAGCTGGTTTTAACTCTGGGGCACGAGCCTTTGATAACTTCGGTTACTTCCGAGTTTTCAAATATCTCTGCGCCAGCATTTTCCGCAGCTTTGGCAATTCCAAGGGCGAGGGCCAGCGGGTTGAGATGAAATGCTCCAGTATCCAGCGTACCGCCAAAATAAGCTTTGCTCTTTATGTGCGATTGCAGCGCTTCGTGGTCCAGAAACTGGATTTTGTCATAACCATATTCCTGATTGAGCTTGTCGGTATATTCCCGGCTCCCGGCCAAGTAACGCTCGCGATGATCCGCATGGATGATTCCATCTTCGGCGTTGCAGTCGATGTTGTAATCTTTGATGAAGCTGCGGACTATTGCTTTTGCCTCTTCGCCGATTTGCCAATAGGCATGGGCATTTTCGAGGCCATAGTGTTTTTCGAGAAAATCCTGATCCTGCCTTTGGCCGCTCCCGACCTGGCCGCCATTGCGCCCGGAAGCCCCCCAACCGGCCCGGTGTGCTTCAACAACAATGACGGAATATCCCAATTTGGCTAAATGAAGCGCAGACGAAAGCCCGGTAAAGCCACCGCCGATAATGCAGATATCCGCTTTCCGATTTCCCTTGAGCGTTGCACGAGCGGGTGGGGCCGCTACCTGATCGGTATACCAGGAAGGCGCATGTTGACCAATTTTGTCATTGGCATGAAGGAGATTGACTGAACCCGACATCCTGGCAGCAATTATACGTTCAGCAACAGATGTTCACGTTCCCAGGGGCTGATGACTTTCAGGTAGTCTTCAAACTCCCGGAATTTGGTGTGTTGATACATGGTGCAGAACTCTTCACCCAACACTTCTCTGACCTCAGGATAATTGTTGAGTTGCTTCAGCCCGTCATACATTTCTCGTGGCAGGGCGTGAGGAAGGGAATAAGCATCACCGTTTATCGGGTCTCTTGGCTCTACCTTGTTGATCATTCCAAGATATCCGCAAGCAAGGCAGGCAGCCATTGCAAGATAGGGATTGGTATCCATCCCGACAACACGGTTTTCCACCCGCCTTGCTTCCGGGCCGGAAGTTGGAATGCGAATGCCGGTGGAGCGGTTGTCGCTACCCCATTCCAGATTAATTGGCGCGGACACACCAGGCACCAATCGCCGATAGGAGTTCACATAAGGTGCCAGAATGGAGATGACCGAGATCAGATATTTCTGCTGACCGCCAATGAACCAGTGGAAAAGATCACTTGCCTCACCATCAGCCTTGCTGAAAATATTCTTTCCGGTTTTCAGGTCAACAACGCTTTGGTGAATATGCATTGCGCTTCCCGGTTCGTCCTGGATCGGCTTGGCCATAAAGGTTGCATAACAGTCATTGGCAAGGGCAGCTTCACGAATGGTCCGTTTGAAGGTAAAGACCTGATCTGCCAGAAGCAGTGGATCGCCATGGTTCAAATTGATTTCGATCTGGCCTGCGCCACCTTCCTGAATAATTGTATCGATTTCAATTCCCTGGGCCTCGGCAAAGTCATAAATCGTATCAATCACGGCGGTATATTCATCAATGGCTGCGATTGAATAAGACTGACGCCCTGCGCCCTGCCTGCCGGAACGGCCGATGGGCGGCTCAAGCGGAAAGTCAGGGTCAATATTTGGCTTTGTCAGATAAAACTCCAGCTCCGGCGCTACAATCGGCTGCCAGCCTTTTTGTTTGTATCTTTCCAGCACGCGTTTCAGCACATAACGCGGTGCAAGGGGTACCGGTTCGCCGTCGAGGCTTTCCATGTCATGGATGATTTGAAGCGTAACATCATCGGCCCAAGGCGAGGCAACAGCCGTTGTCAGATCAGGGATTAGCACCATGTCCCGTTCGGTCCACGATTCCTCCGTATCATAGTCGGAATATTCGCCGGTAATGGTTTGATAAAAAATCGAGACCGGCAGGAAAGACCGGGTTGTTTCAATAAATTTGCGGGCGGGCATGACCTTGCCTCTTGCGATGCCTGCAAAGTCCCCGATAATGCATTCTACCTCATCGATGCGCCTGCCGTTGAGCCATTCTTTTGCGGCGTGGGGCAGATTCTTCGCCCAAATATCAATTGCATTTTTACTCATTGAACTTCCTTGAGGATGGCTTTTGAGGTTGGATGAATTATGCATCTTAACTATCAATTTTGATTGTTTCTACAAGTATTATGCATCGAAATTATTCCTCTACAATATACCTCTGGGTATAGTGACAATTTTCCAAACCAAACCTAATTTAGCATTATCAGACTTGTTAGAATGAAAAAAATCGTTTTAACTTGGCCTGACGAGATAGAAAAGTTTCTCGCAAAAACTTAAACCTATAAGCCCGTTATCAAGGCGCAACTCCGGGGTACCCCTACATGAAGAATGTTTTCAAATATGTCATTTTCGGATCGCTAACTGCGTTTACCGCACAAACAGTTCAAGCTGCTGAATTGAAAATCTTTAACTGGTCCGATTATATTGATGAGGAAGTCCTTTCAGATTTTACCAAAGAAACCGGCATTGAAATTACCTATGACGTGTTTGATTCAAACGAGGTCTTGGAAACCAAACTTCTGGCCGGCGGAACAGGTTATGATATAGTTGTGCCAACTGCGGCATTCTTGTCGCGGCAAATTCAAGCTGGCGTTTTCCAGAAACTGGACAAAGCGGCTATGCCAAATCTCGCGAATATGTGGAAAGAGATTGAAGACAATGCCGCAAAATATGGTCCATTGAACGATTACTCTATCAACTATATGTGGGGAACCACAGGCATCGGCTACAATGTTGAAAAGGTAAAAGAAATTACTGGTGAAGATGCAATTGTCTCTTGGGATACGGTCTTTGTTCCCGAGAATATCGCAAAGTTCAAAGATTGTGGCGTCATGATGCTGGATGCGCCGGATGAAATTATTCCAGCGGCCCTCAATTATCTCGGTCTTGATCCCAATACATCTAACCAGGAAGATCTGGCCAAGGCAGAAGAACTGCTGCTTTCCATCCGCCCCTACGTCCAGAAATTCCATTCATCTGAATATATCAACGCATTGGCAAATGGCGACATTTGTCTTGCAGTTGGTTGGTCCGGTGACGTCCTGCAAGCCCGTGACCGTGCTGATGAAGCCGATAATGGCGTGACAGTTGCCTATTCCATACCAAACGAAGGCGCGATGATGTGGTTTGACCAGATGGCCATTACTGCCGACGCCGTTAATGTTAAAGAGGCTACAATGTTCCTCGATTACATTATGCGTCCTGAAGTGATCGCAAAGGCTTCCAACTATGTTTATTACGCTAATGGTAACAAAGCTTCTCAGCCTTTGTTGGAAGAAGATTTGATTAATGACCCAGGTGTATATCCTACCGAAGAAGCTACCAAGCGTCTTTATATTAAGCTGGCCTATGATCCAAAAACGCAGCGTATCGCGACTCGCTTGTGGACCAAGGTAACAACCGGTCAATAAGAATTCCAATCGGCCCGGTATAATACGGGCCGATTTTCTTTCATTGCCTTTATATCCAACAGATTTGGACAACAATCATGTCCCAAGAGACAAAACACGCCTCAAAGGTAAAAAATAACAATAATAACAATTCCCTTAATCCACCCTGGCTTCTCCCGGATGCTACCCCAATTGTAGAATTCAAGAATGTCACCAAGCGGTTCGGAGATTTTACCGCCGTCGATAATCTTTCGCTGAAAGTGTTTCCCGGTGAGTTTTTCGCGCTGCTTGGACCATCTGGATGCGGTAAATCGACATTGCTGCGTATGTTGGCCGGTTTTGAAACTCCAACAACAGGATCAATTTTGCTTGATGGCAAGGATCTTGCTGAAACGCCTCCAAATCTGCGTCCCGTCAACATGATGTTTCAGTCCTATGCCCTGTTTCCGCATTTGACGGTTGCCCAGAACATTGCCTTTGGCCTTAAGCGCTCCAAACTTGAAAAGGGCGCTATTGAAGAGCGCACGCAGGAAATGTTGCGTCTCGTCAAAATGGAACAATTTTCCAATCGCAAACCCCATCAAATGTCTGGCGGCCAACGTCAGCGCGTTGCTTTGGCACGGTCTTTGGCAAAAAATCCGAAACTGTTATTGCTCGATGAACCCTTGGGAGCGTTGGATGCCAAATTGCGTGAATCAACCCAGTTTGAGCTCGTCAATATTCAGGAAAAGCTTGGTACCACTTTCATCATTGTGACCCATGACCAGGAGGAGGCAATGACCGTCTCTACCCGGATTGGCGTCATGAATGTCGGTGTTTTGGCACAAGTCGACACGCCTGCCGATCTTTACGAAAATCCGAAATCGAAATTTGTGGCTGATTTCATCGGAGATGTGAACATGATTGAGGGCTCAATCAGTTCGCTTCATGCAAAATCTGATGACGAATTTATTGAATTCAAAACCAGTGACGGCGCCAAATTGCTCGCCCGCTGTGAATTTGATTGTAAAAAAGGCGACAAGGCAAGCCTCGCCATTCGCCCGGAAAAAATCAGTATTTCCAAGAAGCGTGACCCCAAGGCAATAAATCAGGTAACCGGCAAGGTTGCTGACATCGCCTATATCGGCAACCTCTCCACCTATTATGTGCGCCTGGAAAACGGTGCGATTATCAAGGCTCAGGAAGCAAATCGGCGTCGTATTTCCAATCGGGAAATTACTTGGGAAGATGATGTCTGGCTTTCCTGGTCACCGGGTGGCGGCATCATTTTGGCAGTCTAATTCAGAGCCATCCAAAGGTAGAAGCCGAGGAATACGAAATGCAAAATAAGTCGCGTAAAAGGCTGTTGATCGGAGTGCCCTATTTCTGGCTTCTCTTGTTCTTTATGGTGCCGTTTCTAATAGTTTTGAAAATCTCCCTGTCTGATCAGGCCGTGTCAATTCCGCCCTATACGCCGCAGCTGGATTTGTTTGGCGGATTTGCCGGAATTGGGGATTTCATCTCCAATTTGGATTTTGAAAGCTTCAAATGGCTGATTAATGATCAGCTTTATATTAATTCCTATCTGTCCAGTTTGAAAATTGCCTCCATTTCCACGTTTTTTGCCCTCTGCATCGGTTTTCCCTTTGCTTACGGCATGGCAAAGGCACCCGAACGCTGGCGTGCCCTTTTATTGATGTTGGTGATCCTGCCATTTTGGACGTCATTCTTGATCCGCGTATACGCATGGATCGGAATTTTGAAGACTGAAGGACTGCTCAATCAGTTTCTACTATGGACCGGGGTGATCAACGAACCGCTGGTCATATTGCAAACCAATTTAGCCGTATATATAGGCATTGTTTACTCCTATCTGCCTTTCATGATCTTGCCGATTTATTCTACCTTGGAAAAAATGGATGATTCCCTTCTGGAGGCCGCTATTGACCTTGGTTGTACCAAGATCTCGGCCTTTTGGTCTGTAACGGTTCCGTTAGCGCTACCAGGCATTATTGCAGGTTGTTTTTTGGTATTTATTCCAGCCGTGGGCGAGTTTGTAATTCCCGATCTTCTCGGTGGATCGCAAACACTGATGATCGGCAAGACCTTGTGGACTGAATTTTTCTCTAACAGAGATTGGCCCGTCGCATCGGCCGTTGCCATCGTGCTCCTGCTTATTCTCGTTGTGCCAATTGTCCTGTTCCAAAAAATGATTGAACGCCAACAGGAGGCAGATGCCCGATGAGACGCTTTTCCTGGTTCAATGCCACTTCTTTAACTTTCGGTTTCGTGTTTCTGTATGTGCCGATCCTGCTGTTGATGATCTATTCGTTCAACGAGTCTAAGCTCGTTACGGTTTGGGGCGGGTTTTCCACCAAATGGTATGGCGAATTGATGCAGAATGACGCGATGTTGTCTGCCGCATGGGTGACGCTACAGGTCGCGTTTTTCTCCGCAACAATCGCCGCCGTCCTGGGAACCATGGCGGCTCTGGTTCTTGTGCGTACCGGCAGATTTAAAGGCCGAACGCTTTTTTCAGGCATGGTCTACGCACCGCTCGTCATGCCGGAAGTCATTACGGGTCTCTCCTTGCTGCTGCTGTTTATTTCATTGGATATCGGCCGCGGAATGTTCACCATCATTCTCGCCCATACGACCTTCGCAATGTGTTACGTCGCTGTTGTCGTATCCTCGCGATTGGTAACCTTTGACCGATCACTGGAAGAGGCGGCGCTTGATTTGGGCGCAACACCCCTTGATGCTTTCTTCTCGGTAACGCTTCCCATCATCGCGCCCGCGGTCATTGCCGGTTGGCTTCTCGCCTTTACCCTGTCGCTCGATGATCTGGTGATTGCTTCTTTCAACACCGGCCCCGGCGCAACCACTTTGCCGATCAAGATTTATAGCGCCGTCCGTCTGGGTGTCTCGCCGGAGATCAATGCGCTCTCGACCATCCTCATCGCCATTGTCTCCGTCGGCGTCATCATTGCCTCATTGATGGACAAGAAGATGGCCAAGACACGGGGGTAGGTCTGCCCCCCATCGCACCCCTTCCCACAAGTCTTGGATGGGGCGAAGGATACCGCAAGATTTGGCATGGGTTTTATTTCCGCCCGGCAACCTCATCGCGAGCCTGTCGAAGGACGGGGTTGCAGCAAGCTTCGTCATCTATTACCCGGCAGACAATTTGCGCAGCAAATGTCGAGAGGGCCGGGCTTGATCAAATCGAGCAAAGCGACGACGATGGTCGACAGGTGATTGTGAAGCAATCACTGAGAGATCCGAGGATTAGTGCTGACATCAACTCACAAGCGGCTTGACGTTTGCGTAAACTTATCCCCGCTCTTGGTCCATCCGTTACTATCCCATCCATCGCAGCGTGAGACGCTTGGTGATGCGAGCAAATGAGCTTCTGAGGCTCTCCGGCGAAAATGGGATTTTCGCCTACCGCCTTCGCTCGTTTTGCTTCGCAAAGCCAACCTGACTTGCTCCCTTGTAACCGATGCAATGGGGCGCGTTGCGACAGTAGAGCCTCGCCAGATGTGTTTCGGAGCATCTGTTGCCATAAGCAGGAAGGTGAACGGGTTGAGACGCGTTGGACAGTAAGTTTGGGAAGCAATTTGCAAACAAGCGGCCAACAGGTTTCAGGTCTGAAAAATAGACAGATGGTAAAGGGGTCAAACCCTGAACCGGAATTCGGGGATCCAGTCTTCAACACCGACTGACTAAAAATCTCTACGCGGGGCGTTTTGAAAAGCGCCATACTTAACTATTACGGTGCTTTTTCGAATGCCCCGCAAAGTTTAAATCGCACGTTGAGTGATAGCGAAGCGCAAGATTTAAACCAATGAAAATGAAATTGAAGAATTGCGAAGCGATTTTTAACGACCAAGCAACAGGTATCTTTTCGCGAAGTAAAAAATACCGAGTGCGCATAACTGTGTCAAAGATTATGGTTTCCAGGCATCACGGAATGGATCCTCGGGTCTTGGTCAAGGGATGATGAGACGCGGTGCAAGGAATATCTGCGCTATGTATGACATGAAAACCGAAGCCCGATTTTGGACAATAAAAAACCCGAGACTAACCCCGGGTTTTCAAAACTTAAAAACTCAATCAGTTAGCGCTTAGCCGCAGCTTGAATTACAAGCCATTGCTGCTTTGCCGCATTCTGTTGAGTTCATGAAATTCGTTTTGATTTGGCTCAAGCCGTCCATTGGAGTCGAAGCCAATTGCTGTGCAGATGCAACGCATTGCAGATATTGAGTGTTGCAAGCGCTTGAGCACTGCATCATTGAGATTGCTTTATCGCCCATGGACTGAGCTGAAACGGATGTTGCAAAAGTTGAAAGTGCAATACCACCAACTGCCAAAAGACCCATAATTTTTTTCATCTAAATTCTCCCTGTTTATCAACTGTGTGAACAACGGCAAAGACTCGATTGTGCGAGGCATTCCAATGCCTAGGTTATCCGATGCAGCAAAAGTTTCAACTTCAAAATGTTGCTGTGATATGCAGTAAACAGGCTGAATGTGGAATTTTGAGATTGAGTTCAAAAATATTAACGCCTTAATTGTGATTTACGGATACTTATCAAATAAATGGGTTGCGCAATGCGGGGTGGGGCGGCCAGTGCAGAGTAGGCTCATTGCTTCAACACAGTGACTGGCAAATGAATTGATGGTAAAATCGGTTTTCATTATTGGCACCATTTGGATGCTTTCCGGCTGCGTTTCCTCAACACTTGAAACGAGTCAGTTCAAGCCTGTTGGAGCGCAGCAAAATTCAATTTCCACACAAGATACGTCATCAAACCAACCTGTTGCTCTTGCTCAAGACGCTGCAAATGAAACCGGTGATATAAATTCAAATGATCCCAATGCAATTTCTGCTGCTGCCCGTGCGCAGGGGATTCAGGAAATGCGGTCAAAGGCCGAGGGCAGATCAGGTGAAAAAACCCATATAGGCGCTTTGCCTGAACCTGCGGCCCAACAATTGTCGACCGAAGAACAGGCGCAAAAAGCAAATGAGCTAAAAGCGGCCGCAGCTGAAGCAAGTGCTTCCGTGAGTGATGCGGAGATAGATTCCAAGCAGAATTCGATCAGGCGTTTGCAGAAAAAGGCCCGTAGTCATTATGATGATGCGGTTCAGGGAATTGAAAACTGACCAGTGTGAAACATGGCTAACCGAACCCTAAGATTAAATCCTGAACCGGATAATCACTGATAATCGAGCCTGGAGTCTTGCGCTTCAGGCTCTTTTTTGAAATCAGTACTTTGGCCTTTATTGCCCAGTTTACACCCTTGGCCCTTGCAGTTTTCATGAGGCCTCCATAAACAGTGCGGAGTTGATAACAGATGCTGCAAAAGCTGCTTAGTTGGAAAGTGATAGTGACGTGACTCAAAGCCCATTGCGAATTGGTATTGCTGGTGTTGGAACTGTAGGGGCATCCCTGGTCAGATTGCTTCAGTCGAAAAGCAATTTATTGGCTGATCGCTGCGGGCGCGCGATAACGCCGACTGCCTATTCCGCTAGAAGCAATGACAAGGATCGTGGCTGCAATTTGTCTAACCTGAAATGGTTTGACGACCCGGTAGCGCTCGCTCAATCAGACGATATTGATGTTTTTGTGGAATTGATTGGTGGAGATAGGGACCCGGCTTTTGGTGCTGTCATGGCAGCATTGGAGAGCGGCAAACATGTTGTTACTGCCAATAAAGCATTGCTTGCCAAACATGGTGTAGCCCTTGCTCTTAAAGCTGAAGAGAAAGGTGTCATTCTGAATTATGAGGCAGCGGTTGCTGGCGGTATTCCGATAATCAAGACTATGCGTGAAGCCCTGACGTCCAACAGCGTAAAGCGTGTCTATGGCATTTTGAATGGGACCTGCAATTACATGCTTACGCGGATGGAAGATGAGGGACTCTCCTATGAAGCCTGTTTGAAAGATGCTCAGGACTTTGGCTACGCTGAAGCTGATCCGACATTTGATGTCGAGGGATTTGATACCGCCCACAAGCTGTCCATCCTGACCAGTCTAGCTTTCGGAACTCAGATTTCGGCTGATGATATTTATGTTGAGGGAATTTCAAACATCACCTCTGCCGATATCATTGCCGCGAAAAATCTTGGTTACCGCATCAAACTGCTTGGCGTTGCCCAGGAAACAAGTTCCGGGATTGAGCAACGCGTGCATCCTACAATGGTACCTATGGATTCCCCGATTGCCCAGATATCCGGCGTAACCAATGCTGTTGCTATTGAAGCCGATGTGGTCGGGCAATTGGTCCTGTCCGGTCCAGGTGCTGGCGGCGATGCAACCGCTTCGGCTGTTGCTGGTGATCTATGCGATATTGCGAAAAGCCGTCCCGGCCATCAGCATGCACCGGTACTTGGAAAACCTGCATCGCAACTTGCTCCTTACAAGAAAGCGAAAATGCGCGCCCATGAGGGTGGGTATTTCATTAGGCTTTCCGTGAATGACCGGGCTGGCGCCTTTGCATCCATTGCAAACAGAATGGCCGAAGAGAAAATCTCGCTGGAATCAATCGTTCAGCACAAATCTCCGGACGATAAGAAAAGCGCCGCTCAGGATGCGCAACCGGTTATCCTGATTACCCATGAGACAACGGAATCAGCCATTCGCAATGCATTGAAGCAAATCAAGGCAGACGGGCATTTGGCGGCGCCTTCACAGATGATTCGGATCGAGCGTTAAGCTTCTTTCGAGAAATCTGTTCATCAATGTCCTATCATATCGATTTAAATGATTTTTCTTCGAAAAGTGGCATTGTTTTTAGGTTTCGCCTGATAGATACCGGGTTCAAGTTTTGATTACGGAGTAATAATAATGGCTAAGACATCATCTTCAGTAGAGCGTCTGGATCGAATATTAACGCTTGAACTGGCCCGGGTAACCGAAGCAGCGGCCGTAGCTGCGGCTCGCCTGCGTGGCCATGGCGACGAAAAAATGGCCGATCAGGCAGCTGTTGATGCCATGCGTACAGAATTGAACAATCTTCCTATCGATGGCCGAGTGGTGATCGGCGAGGGAGAACGCGATGAAGCGCCAATGTTGTATATCGGTGAAGAAGTAGGAACGAAATCCGGCTCAGCAGTGGATATTGCTCTCGACCCGCTCGAAGGCACTACGATTTGCGCCAAGAACCAGCCGAACTCTATTGCGGTAATTGCTATTGCCGAGCGTGGCAATCTTTTGTATGCGCCAGATGTTTACATGGACAAGATCGCCATCGGTCCTGGTTATGAGCCTGGATTGATCGACATTAACAAGTCGCCCACTGAAAATCTGACAGCGCTGGCCAATGCAAAAGGTGTAAAGGTCTCCGATTTGACAGCTTGCATCATGGACCGTCCACGCCATGCCCGATTGATTGAAGAGGTTCGCAATACTGGAGCCGCCATTCGTTTGATTGGTGATGGCGATGTGGCGGGTGTCATTCACACAACTGATCCGGAAATGACCGGAATTGATATCTATATCGGCATTGGCGGCGCTCCAGAAGGCGTGCTTGCAGCAGCGGCGCTTCGTTGTATCGGTGGGCAAATGCAAGGTCGCTTGATCCTTGACACGGCCGAAAAGGTTGAACGGGCTCGCAAAATGGGTGTGACTGACCCTAACAAGGCCTACACGATGGAAGAAATGGCGAAAGGGGATGTGATTTTCTCTGCTACAGGCGTTACAGACGGCAATATGCTGGATGGTGTTCGCTTTGGCCGTGGGATGATTTCCACCCATACGGTTGTCATGCGTTCTTCCTCACGGACAGTTCGCGAGATCAAGGCAACGCATCATGATCTTGATAAATTTGCAAAAGGCCTGACTGTTTAGCGGCTGGCCCCAGGAAAGCTTCATCTAGCCCTTGTATTAGGGCACGACGCACGCCATCCTTTTGCAATGAAAACACCATCAAAAGAAGATCGCGCATTTCTCGATGTGTCCAATTCTTTATCCGGCAAGCGCTGGATAGAGCGGCTGGATGGTATCGGACGCAATCAAGCTTTGAAGATCGCACAAATCAGCAATATTCCTGATTTGGTTGCTCGGGTATTGGCGGGAAGGGGCGTTGTGGCAGAAAATGCTGAGCAGTTCCTTGTTCCTACCATACGTGATTTGATGCCGGACCCATCGGTATTAACGGATATGGATGTTGCGGCGGAACGCCTTGCTGATGCTGTATTGAATAATGAACGCGTCGCGATTTTCGGTGACTATGATGTGGATGGCGCCTGCTCTTCAGCACTTTTGTCCCGGTTCTTGACTGAGCTATCGATCAAAAATGAGATCTACATTCCTGACCGGATTTTTGAAGGTTATGGGCCAAATCCGGATGCGATTGGGCAATTGATCGAACGTGGCGCGAAGCTGATCGTTACAGTTGATTGTGGGGCGACCAGTTTTGAGGCCCTTGAAGAAGCAAAGCGGTTGGGTGTCGATGTAGTCGTACTTGACCACCACCAGATGGGCACGGAAAAACCTCCGGCATTGGCATTAGTCAACCCAAACCGTCAGGACGATCTGTCCGGATTGGGATATCTTTGTGCCGCAGGCGTTGTGTTCATGGCTTTGGTCGCTCTGCAACGGGAACTGCGAAAACGTGGCAATAATCCAAACATCTCTCTTTTGGAAATGCTCGATATTGTAGCATTGGCCACCGTCTGTGATGTGGTTCCCTTGAAGGGATTGAACAGGGCTTTTGTCGTCAAAGGCATGCAGGTTTTTCGCCAACAATCGAATATGGGCCTTTTAGCGCTCTCCAAAGCCGCCCGTTTAGATGGGCCTATCACGCCTTATCATTTGGGCTTTTTGCTAGGGCCGCGCATCAATGCAGGCGGGCGCATTGGCGATGCGGCCCTGGGGAGCAGATTGCTAATCAACCAGTCTGAGGAAGAAGCTGCTGCAATTGCCTCTCAGCTTGATGATCTCAACAAGGAACGTCAGGCCGCTGAAGCTATTATGTTGGAAGAAGCTATTGCCGAAGGTGAAGCGGAAATGGGTCCTGATGGTGGACCTTCAATCCTCATCACCGCCAGAAAAGGCTGGCATCCAGGTATTGTTGGATTGCTGGCCTCACGTCTTAAGGATCGATTTTCAAGGCCAGCTTTTGCGATTGCATTTGATGGAAATGGAAAAGGCTCTGGATCAGGAAGATCCATTCCCGGTGTGGATTTGGGTGAGGCCGTGCGGGCCGGCGTTGAAGCCGGAATCCTTGAGAAAGGCGGCGGGCATGTGATGGCTGCTGGTTTAACAGTACGGCATGAAAAGTTGGGCGAGTTGCGGGCATTTCTCGATGACCGTTTGAAAGATCAGGTCGCCAAAAGTGCCGACCACTTATCAATCAAGATTGACGGGGCGTTAACCGCAAGAAGCGCGACAGTAGAATTTTGCGACTTGTTGGAGCAGGCCGGCCCTTATGGGGCAGGGCATTCGCAGCCGATATTCGCTTTCCCTAACCATTTAATAAGGGACTCGCGGATTGTCGGTCGGGATCATGTGAGCCTGACGCTGCAATCCAGTGATGGCAAAACTTTACGTGCGATAGCCTTTCGAAAGGCTGAAGAGCCATTGGGGCGGGCTCTACTGGAAGGCCAGGGAAAGCATTTTCATCTGTGTGGAATTGTAACAGCTGACTATTGGCAAGGATCGAAGAGACCTCAATTGCGTATTCTGGACGTGGCAAAGTCTTGATTTTCGATTGAAAGGAAAATGCGAAGAATGAATCTCTTCCGAGATCACTGAGGGGCGAACTTCACTGAAAACGGCAGTTCTTAGAGAGCTGGAAGTCTGTATGGTTTGGGGCGACACAAACTACAACTTGAAACTCATTCTTCGCAACCCTAGGTTTGCCATTAAGTGGTAAAGAATTCGTTAGCGGGAATATTATACTTCAAAATAAGTTGACTTATTGGTCTTTGTTTTCAATATTTTCTGACCGCCTACAAATTTTGTGCTGATACTTCTACTGCATGCAAAAATGACTTTGCTGATGATGTTGCAGACATTAGCTGAAACTCGCCATTTGAGGTACGTAAAATGATTGCGCCTAGATGCTCCATCATGGTTCTGGCACAATTTCCAACAGGAAATTTTTCTATTGATATGTCGATAGGGCAAATGCGTTCCAGTGCTTCGATTGCCTTTGGTCCGGAAACTGAAAGGCCGACAAATGCATCCGATTGATCAGTCAAATAGGCCGTGGAGCCAAGTTTTGATTTCACCGCATTGGCCGCGATTGGATTATCATCATTGATTACATAGAAAAATTGTTCCGGCGTCATCCAAAGCAACATAGCGCTGCCATTGTCCGTTTGGGTGAATTTCCCCGGTCCTGGAAGATCAAGCTTCAATTCTTTCTTGATCGCTGCCTTCAATTTGTTCAAACCGCTTTTGGGAACTGCGATTGACACGATAGATCGACCAGTGACCTCTTTGAGGATCACTCCATTGATTTCAGTTTCAAAACCGTTGAGAGGCGAATTGGCTTTAAGCACGGAGGCGTTCTCCCTCTGGGTCAATAAAATGGGGTGAGACGATTTCAACATCCTGCGTGGTGCCGCGCAAAGCATCGAATGCGGTTACCACTTCTCCCAAACGCGTATCACCCCGTTGAATGAAACCGATACCAATTGATGTTTTCAGATTGGGTGAATAAGCAACGGATGACATCCAGCCTTGATCATTTGCCATTGTTGCTTCGTCACCTTTGTTAATGAAGTGAGCACCTGCGGTCAGGTTTTTTTCGGGATCGACTGGCTTGAAACCAACGAGTTTGACTGCATCATCACGAACAAGTTCTTCACGTTCAGAAAGTTTGCTGCCAATGCTGTCTTTCTTCTTGGAGACCATTCGCCCAAGGCCGAGATTGAGAGCGGTCGTGTGTCCGTTCAATTCATTGCCTGCAGCATGGCCTTTTTCTATACGCATAACGCCAAGTGCTTCAACGCCATAAGGAACCGCACCAAATTCTTTTCCGGCTTCCATCAATTCCCTGAACAGGGCATCGCCATAACGTGTTGGCACGGCAAGCTCATAGGCAAGCTCACCGGAAAATGAGATTCTGAACAGGCGTGCCGGAGTGCCGTCGCAGACGCTCAATTCGCCGCAAGCCATGAAAGGAAATGCATCGTTTGAGATGTCATGCTTAGAATCAACGATTTTCTGGAGCAATTTGCGGGCGTTTGGTCCGGCAATGGCAAATTGGGCCCATTGCTCTGTCGAAGAAATCAGATGTACATCCATATCAGGTCGCAGGCATTGACGAACAAATTCCAGACGGCGGAAAACCAAAACCGCGTTTGCAGTCGTAGTCGTCATTACAAAATGGTCTTCGGCAAATCGCGCTGTCGTTCCATCGTCATAGGCAATTCCGTCTTCGCGCAACATCAATCCGTAGCGGACCTTTCCGATACCGAGTTTGCCGAAGGCATTAGCATAAACCAGATTGAGAAATTCAGCAGCATCACTGCCTTGTATGTCTATTTTGCCGAGGGTTGTTACATCACAAATTCCGACAGAGTTTCGCGTGGCGAGGACTTCGCGGTCAACGCTTTCTCGCCAATGGGTTTCACTGGGTTTTGGGAACCATTGGGAACGCAGCCACATGCCTGTTTCTATTAAAACTGCGCCTTGTTCTTCTGCCCATTTATGGGATGGGGTAAGGCGGGTCGGTTTGAAGTTCCTGCCTTTTGAGCGGCCTGCAAAGGCGCCAATGGGAACGGGTGTGTATGGCGGACGGAAGATCGTTGTTCCGGTCTCTTGTATGGTCTTTCCGCTAACATCGGCCATAACAGCCAGGCCCAGAATATTGGACGTTTTTCCTTGATCGGTTGCCATTCCAAGGGTTGTGTAGCGTTTCAAATGCTCAACGGATTTGAAGCCTTCCTGGTGGGAAAGTTTGATATCTTTGACGGTCACATCGTTTTGCTGATCGACCCAGGCCCGCGCTCTTGATTCTTTCACATACCAAAAGGCTGAAGTGTTTGAAGGTTCGTCCTCTGCCTTTGGGGCTGCAGCTTTTGGCGTATCAAAGCCAAGTTGTTTTGCAATCGAGCCAGCAGTCTTATGTCCCTCTTTTAGGGCTGCTGAAAGCGATAAACTTCCATTTGCGGCTCCAACAACACTCATTCCAACAGGCATTTCTCCGCCAGGAACAAAGGCAGCGATGTCTTCACGCCATTCTGGTCTTCCGCGTTGATGGCACGTCAAATGAACACTCGGGTTCCATCCGCCCGAAACAGCAAGGCAATCGGTTGCAATAACCTGACCATTTCTAAGTTTAATGCCGGTCAGACCGCCACGGCCCATGGTGTCGACAATCCGGCCACCCATTACGATCGCTGCATCTTTGATGGAAAATAGTGGATCGATTTCACGTGTATCAACAATTGCTGCAATATCAGCGCCTTTGTCGGACAAATCTTTTGCTGTGCGCCAACCATCATCATTATTGGTGAAAATCGAAATGCTCTTGCCTGGCAGTACACCAAATCGATTGGCATAGGTGCGTACAGCGCCGGCCAGCATGATGCCGGGACGATCATTATTGCCAAATGCAATCGGTCGTTCGTTAGAACCTCCGGCGAGAATGGCGCGCTTTGAATAGATGCGCCAAAGAACTTGCCTTGGCTTGCCGTCAGTTGAAGCTAGGTGATCGGTTTTGCGTTCAAGGGCACCATAGATGCCATGGTCAAAAGCGCCATAAACCGTAGTACGTTGCATCAGGCGAACATTCGCCAACGATCGCAGCTCTTCAATAGCATTGGCTGCCCATTCCTGTGAAGTATTGTTAGCAACGGAAAGGGTTTCAGAATTCAAGCGGCCGCCGAAGATAAAGTCCTCGTCTGCGAGAATGACTTTTGCTCCGGACCTTGCTGCTTGCAATGCCGCGGCAAGTCCCGCAGGACCTGAGCCGATGATCAGTATATCACAGTGCAAGAAGCCTTTGTCATAGTTGTCCGGATCAGGCTCGCCTGAAAGCCTTCCAAGACCCGCTGCTGCGCGAATAACCGGCTCATAGAGTTTTTCCCAAAAGGCTTTTGGCCACATGAATGTCTTGTAGTAAAAGCCGGCGGTCAGGAATGGCGATATCAAATCATTGATCGCCAACAGGTCATATTTAACAGAGCCGCGATGGTTTTGACTTTTGGCCGACAAACCCTCGAACAACTCTATCGTTGTGGCACGTGTATTAGGCTCCTTGTGAGCACCTTCACGCAATTCGACCAAGGCATTCGGCTCTTCCGATCCGGCTGTCAGAATACCGCGGGGACGGTGATACTTGAAAGACCGGCCAACCAGCTTAACATCATTGGCAAGCAGCGCTGAGGCTAGCGTGTCGCCTTCAAATCCAGAATAGCTCTGTTTATTGAACGTGAAAGAAACGGGTTTCTCACGATTGATCAAGCCGCCCTTAATCCGATTGATGCCGCTCATTATTTCGCACCCTTTTTTGATTTTGTGCTTGTGTTCTGTAGCGCTACTTCACTGGCCATTTCCACCTTCGAGATTTCATGGGTGAGGGTATTTCGAGTGACAACAAGCCAGGAACGATCTCCTTGTTCGTGATACCAAAGCTCACGGTGCCATCCGGCCGGATTGTCTCGCAAATATTGATATTCGTAAAATGCTTCATCGGCATTTTCCGCCTGCCAGTCAGGACGGTTCATCAAACTGGCATCGCCAAGATAAACAAACTCCGCAGCATCTCTGGGACCGAGTAGGGGATGGTTGATGATCATTTCGTGTTTCCTCTAATGCAGGTTCGGCTGGGCGCCGACCCCTTTTTCATCAATCAGATGGCCACGCTTGAAACGATCAAGGCGCATTTCAGTTGCGGTTTCGTGCGGCTCGTCTTTTGCGATCAAATGAGCATAGCAAAAGCCTGATGCAGGGGTTGCCTTGAAGCCGCCATAGCACCAGCCGCCATTGAAATAGAGGCCTTTGATATCGGTCTTGTCGATAAAGGGCGAACCATCCATCGACATGTCCATCACGCCGCCCCACATACGCAACAGTCTCGCTCGACCGATCATCGGCATAAGGGCAAAACCACCTTCGCAAACATCCTCAACCACCGGCAGATTTCCGCGTTGGGCATAGGTATTATAGCCATCAATGTCGCCGCCAAAGACAAGGCCGCCTTTATCGGACTGAGAAACATAAAAATGACCGGCACCAAAAGTGATAACGCCAGGTATAATGGGCTTGAGTCCTTCCGAGACAAATGCCTGCAATACATGGCTTTCGATAGGTAGGCGCATGCCCGCCTGAGCCATTACCCGGCTTGACGATCCGGCTACGCAAACGGCAATCTTTTTCGCCTTGATATTACCCTTTGAAGTTTGAACTCCTGTGCAGGTTCCCCGGTTCATAGTGAAACCTGTTACCTCACAATTCTGAATGATATCGACACCATATGAGTCCGCGCTTCTGGCATAGCCCCAGGCAACAGCATCATGGCGCACGGAGCCGCCGCGCTTTTGAAACAAGGCGCCTTGTATCGGAAATCTCGCATTTTCATGATCGAGATAAGGGCACATTTCCTGAATCGCTTTTTTGTCGAGTAATTCGGCCTCCACCCCCGCAAGCAGCATGGCATTGCCGCGTCTGGCATAAGCATCGCGTTGGGCATCAGAATGAATCAGGTTCAACACTCCGCGCTGGGAGACCATGGCGTTATAGTTGAGATCCTGCTCCAGATTTTCCCACAGTTTCATGGAGAGTTCATAAAAGGGTTCATTGCCCGGTAACAGGTAGTTGGAACGGATGATGGTCGTATTACGGCCAACATTGCCACCGCCTATCCAGCCTTTTTCCAGAACAGCTACATTGGTAATGCCGTGTTCCTTGGCCAAATAGTAAGCCGTTGCCAAACCATGACCTCCACCGCCAATGACAATCACATCATATTCGGACTTTGGTTCCGGTTCACGCCAGACGGGCTTCCAACCTTTATGGCCGGAAATCGCTTCTTTTAAAACTTTTAAGGCAGAATAGCGCATTGAAAAACTCCATTGGACAGAGTTTCTCTTTTTACAAAGTTCTGGACTTTTCAATAAAGGACATATTATTGCATCCTATGGTCAGCTATCACAAAGATGAACGGGCATTCAATATCGGCTTTTTGCTGATAGATGGCTTTGCGCTCATGTCTTATGCCGCGGCATCTGAGCCATTTCGTGCGGCCAATGTTATCGCCGGAAAAATCCTTTACAATGTTCACAATATTTCAGTGTTTGGCGGAAGCGCATCCAGTTCTGGGGCAGGGATTGTTAAAACCAAAGAGCAGATTGGCGAAAATACAGAATATGATTTGTTGCTGGTACTTGCGGGGCCAGAGCCAACAAAGTTTTCTGATAAGCGTGTTTTCCAGTGGCTCCGCCATTTGTCGCGGCGAGGGGTAAAACTGGGCGGCGTCTCCGGTGGCCCGGTGATTCTTGCCGCAGCTGGATTAATGGACGGATATCGAATGACTGTCCATTGGGAACACGCTCCGTCGCTCGTAGAAATCGCTCCTAATCTGAAATTGGAAAAGAGTATTTTTATCATCGACCGAGATCGCTATACCTGCGCTGGTGGCATTGCTGCGCTGGATATGGCGCATGAATTGATTACGGGGCATCATGGCGAGGAATTTGCTACCAAAGTAAGCGATTGGTACATGCACACAGATATTCGCGCATCAGGGCAGCCTCAGCGGGCAGGGTTTGTGCAGCGCTATGGCACAACAAGCGCGCCTATCATTCGGGCAATTGAGGTGATGGAGAATCATTTCGGTGATCCGCTGGATTTGAACCAGATATCGGAAGTCGCCAAGGTAGGCTCGCGGCAACTCAATCGCCTGTTTCGAGAAAAATTGTCAACGGGAACGATGGAATTTTATCGCGATTTAAGGCTGGACAAAGCAAAGAACCTGCTTGCCCAGTCGCCGCTTTCAATTACGGAAATTGCTATTGCGACCGGGTTTTGCTCGTCGGCCCATTTTGCCAAAACCTTCAAAGCAAAATTTGGCGGACCACCTTCAAAGTTTAGGGGATAGTCGCAACAACTCTCATAAAACACTAGGGTATGACCTCTCAATTGAGCTCATACCCTAGAGCATTCGCAGAACTCGTCTGCTGCCAACATGAAAAATGCCAAAATGTGGAGAGGAGGAAAATGGTACGCCCTACGGGAATCGAACCCGTGTTACCGCCGTGAAAGGGCGGCGTCCTAACCGCTAGACGAAGGGCGCACACTAACAAACCACTATCAATATAATGCTTCGTTTCGGCGCTTATAGATAGGAAAGCTGTTTGCATCAACCGTAAAATGACAGTTTTCAGAAATTAATTTAGTCACGCGGTGACATGGACGCCAGAAGCGCAATAAGAAGATGCAAACCAACGTAATATCGCGGCAAAACTGGCTTCTTACGCTTTTTTCCGCTTGCTGCGGCGGCAAGGGTGGTGCCAATCGCGTTGGGAACCCACATCGATATGAACTGATTCAGTTCTGCAATAGGTGCCTACGCCACCACGACCGGGAATACTGCGTAAATATTTCGCAAGATCCCATTTTGTGACGCCTTCAACCTGGATATCTGCTGCTTTGCAATAAATATGGGTTGAGTTTTTCGCGCCGCCGGCTCGCCTATTGCCTTTTGGGCTTCGATATCCCGAAGTGACAATGACCTTTTTTCCATATTTGCGTTCGACACCCGCCAGAATGCGTAATAGTTCCGGCTTGAAACAGGCCACTTGAACCTTTTCTGTTTGAAGAACCAGACCTGATGGAGACATGGTTCTACCCAAGAGCCCCACCGAGGCGACTTGAACATTACTCTCGTCATCGCTTTCGGTATCGTTATCAATCCCGAAAATAACGCTGTTTTTCTGAACGCCGGGAAGGGCATTGTCGAGTGACTCTTTTGTAGGGGTAGATGTTACTGTCGTCTTTGAGTTTGTCGCTTCTTTAAATGCTGATTTCTTGGGTGGCGCAGGTTTTTGGCCAAATAACAAGCCGAACAGTGTTGTTGGTTTTTTGGGTTTCTGCGGAGCAAGGCTCGCTTGCTGCAAAGGCGCTTCAGGTTGGGAAGTTGCCGATTGCGTTTGAGCAGCCTGATCCGGCGTTATGGATGCGGTTTGGGGCTGCGTCGGAACCGAGGTGCTGACAGTTTGCTGAGTATTTGAAGCAAGGGCATCTTCAGTGGCGCTGGCGGCTAAATTTTGTTCTGCATCAGGCAGCAGAGCAGTTGTTGACATTGCTTCGGAAGCAATTGGCGAACGCTGCGGAATCGGAATGGCCGCCAATCTTGGCTCCGATCCATCTCCCACCGCATTTAAAGCCTGCTCATCCAAAGTTTGAAGAGTGCTTTGTGATTGATTGTCGAGGCTTGCCGTATCCAACGTCTGGCTGACATTGGAACCAACGCATCCCGAAAGCACAAAACCCATCAAACAAGTTGAGATGAGTGAAGCTCTTCTGAACGAAAATAATCGACTTTGGGAATTGAAGCTTTTAGAAAAAATGGGCGCAGTTGTGACGTATTCTGGAGCATATTCTTGGCTCACAACACGCCTCATGCGATTTCGTATCCGAAATTGGTGAGAATAGTTCCCAATTTACCTTCCCCAATTAGCATTGCACACAATGAAAGTGTTCCATTCGCTGATCAATGTAGATAGCCACTAAATGACAATTTACTCTAGTCCAAAAGGCTTCATATGTAATTGATTTTCCGGCATTTTAGCCGAAAAATAACGTGTAATCGTTTATCGTGTTACCCAAAAGACCTTATGACTGCAAGTTATAGCGGAAACATGCTCCATGCGTAGACCATTGTCGCAGTGCTGCCTTCGCTAAAGTTGAAATGAGGCACAAAAATGATCTTAATCTGTATATTGGGATAATTTTGGATTGACTGCACCAGCGATAAATATATTACCTATGGTAATGCGGGGTGACTCTGTTGGGCTCGTCAAGTCTTGGGAAAATACGCAAAATTGTGATCAGGCTTGTTGAACTGGTGTCTCCAAGTGCTACACTAAAAAATAGAATCAAAGTCTTCTTCCTCATTTTTGGGGCTCAGTAGGTTTAAATTTGAGAGGTTCCAAGCGGCATGGGGGCCAAGCCAACATCATCGGTTAAATCCGATCAGGCAGGCACTAAAACCACCAGCATTGATGCTGGAGGCAGAGGTTACACGCATCCTGTCGAGGCGTCAGGCGGTGAGGTTGCCGGTGAGGTCGTCCTTGTATCGGGCACTATCAAATGGTTCGATGTTTCAAAGGGATTTGGATTTATTGTGCCGGATGAAGCCATGCCGGATGTGTTGCTGCATGTAACCTGCCTGCGCAAAGATGGATTCAACACGGTACTGGAAGGCTCACGCATTGTATGCGAGGCGGTCCAACGCGAGCGCGGTTGGCAGGCATTGCGCGTTTTATCTATGGACAACAGCACCGCCATTCAGCCCGAAGAAACTGAAGAGGCGCGAACGCATGTCTCTGTTGACGCAGAAAGCGGCCTTGAGCGGGTTCTGGTGAAATGGTTCAACCGAACCAAAGGCTATGGCTTTGTTGTCAAAGACGGCAAGGATATTTTCGTCCATATGGAAACCTTGCGTCGTTTTGGTCTTGCGGAATTGCGACCAGGGCAGACCGTGTTGGTCAGATTTGGACAGGGACCAAAGGGATTGATGGCCGCAGAAATTTTCCCAGACGACGATAGAGCGCTAAACTAGACTGCGTTTTATGCCTCTTATTTCAATTGCATATCGTTCATTTTTAAAGTGAATCGTCATCTATTGTCATTGCATTGGCTGGCGCGGCAATAATGGTCTTTGCGGGTCGTTCATAGAATGATAGGAAAGCAGCAGTAAAAAGATATAGTTTGATAGCTATCCGTCATCCAACAAAGCCATTTGAGACTTCATGACCGTTGAGAAAAAACCATCAAAAATGCCTGAGGCTAACTTTGGCGGTTCATCGGCAAATATCTCAAGTGATATGTCTTTACCTGCTTCCAAACCAATGTTGCAGCAACCACAAGGTTTTCGCCGAAAAGCTGGTGTTACTATCGCATCTAGCATGCGTTTTGAGGCTGTTTCCCACAAATACGGCGACAAAAGCACCTTAAAATCAATCGATCTTGAGATTTCTCCGGGTGAAGTTGTTTGCTTGTTGGGGCCATCGGGCTCCGGGAAAACAACCTTGTTGCGGTTGGCTGCGGGGTTGGCCGAGCCAAGCGGTGGGCGTATTTTCATCAATCACAGTGAAGTTTCCAACGAAAAAGGGCTTGTGCCCCCGGAAAAGCGCGGCGTTGGGCTGGTTTTTCAGGATTTCGCACTCTTTCCGCATATGTCTGTTTTGAAAAATGTGGAATTTGGTTTGACCCAGTTGAGCCGTTCCGAACGTGCGGAACATGCGCTGCGTATGCTGGACACAGTGGGGCTTAAAGAAAAAGCTGCGAGTTATCCCAACTCCCTATCCGGCGGCGAGCAGCAGCGGGTGGCGCTGGCTAGAGCCCTTGCGCCAAAGCCGGGCATTTTGCTGATGGATGAACCTTTCTCGGGCCTTGATGCGAGATTGCGGGACTCAGTGCGGGATGAAACCCTGGCACTTTTGCGCGAAACCCGATCAACAGTGATTATAGTTACCCACGATCCCGAAGAAGCCTTGCTAATCAGTGATCGTATTGTTTTGATGCAAGAGGGTGAAATTGTTCAAAACGGTTCTTGTGATGATCTCTATCATCGCCCGAATTGTTTGTTCGCAGCACGGTTTTTTTCGGAACTGAACAGTTTTACAGGGGAGTATGATGGGCGAATGATCCGTTCCTCGGTCGGTGAATTCGCATTACCAGAAAAGCTTGGAGATGAATTAGTTGGGGCCAAGTTTGATATTTGCATCCGTCCAAGTGATCTCGTGGTAACAGCTGCAGGTGCGGATTCTGGCGAAAAACTGGAGTTTCGGGCAGCTGTCAGCGAAGACAAGGATATTAAACCGATCCGGTCCTATATCACCGCGCGACGTCCTATGGGTGATTCACTGTTGGTAAAAATGGTTTTACTTGGTGATGATTATGTCATTCATCTGAAAACCAAGCCATCGAAAGCCCTCCAAAAGGCCCAATGGCTCAATTTTTATCTGCCGAAAGACAGGGTTCTGATTTTCAAAGCCCCAGAATAGTAGCTCTTGCTTGTTATTCATGTTTTTTTCATTTTTGAAAAAAAATCTCAAGCGCATCATGAAAATGGCTGATACAATCCTTATGTTAAAAGCCAGCAGCGTTGACCATATTGTCGCTTCGTCTTTACAGGCGCTTGCAGTGGCATTAATGGACGCGCTAAGATGCTAGCGAGTTAGCGTTATCAAACACGTATTGACCTTGTAAGAACAGGTTGATCGGTAGGGAGAGTTTTATGGGTCAAATTGGTATCTGGCAGATCGTAATTGTTGCCGTTGTTGTTGTTCTTTTGTTTGGACGTGGCAAGATTTCTGATTTGATGGGCGATGTTGCCAAGGGCATCACGTCTTTCAAAAAAGGACTTAAAGAAGAAGAAACGGATGTGGCAAAGACCATAGACCAGAACGCTTCTGAAACAGTTGCCGACATCAAAGAAAAATCAAAAACCAGCTAAGCTGTATTTTTTGGCTTTTTGGGTGGCCTGTTCACGGCTGCCAATTTCAGAATCGGAACTGACTTTTGTTTGACATTGGCTGGACAGAGATGTTGGTCGTCGCAGTTGTGGCGATCCTTGTGGTGGGCCCCAAGGACCTGCCTAAAATGCTGCGTGGTTTTGGCCGCACAATGAAAAGTATTCGCGGTTTGGCTGGCGATTTTCAAAAACAGTTTGATGAAGCGGTCAAGGAAGCTGATCTCGAAGATGTAAAAAACATCGCGACGGGCAAAGGCTTCAAGCCGCTTGAAGATATCAAGAGTTCAACCGAGGCTTTCAAGAAAGAGGTGAAAGCCTCAATGTCAGCGGCCGAAAAATCTGTGAAAGATGGCTTGCCGAACGACAAGATACCAGAGCCAGCTATTAAAGAATCTGCCAAGGTTGATACGAAGCCAGCGGTAAAACCTGTTGCGGAGACAAAGGCCACACTTGAACCGGTTGCCAAGAAAGCTGCAGCGAAGCCAGTCCCCAAAAAAGCCACAGCCAAAAAGGCTCAAGCAAAAAAGATCCCCGCAAAAAAAGCAGCTAGCGCTACAGGCAAATCATGAGCGATGATACCAATATTGACGAATCAAGCGCTCCGCTGATTGAACATCTGATTGAATTGCGCCAACGCTTGATGAAGGCAATGATTGCGATTGCGATTTTCTTTGTCATCTGTTTCATCTTTGCCGATCAGATATTCAATATCCTGATCATTCCCTATCAGTGGGGAGCGGGGACTACCGAGGTCAAGTTCGTTTATACAGCCTTGCAGGAATACTTCTTCGTACAGTTGAAGATTGCGTTTTTCGGCGCGTTGTTCATCGCCTTTCCCGTTATAGCGACGCAGATATACAAATTTGTCGCGCCGGGACTTTACAAGAATGAGAAGGGCGCATTTCTGCCGTTCCTTATCGCAACACCGATCCTGTTTTTCATCGGCGCTTGTCTTGTTTTCTTTCTGATCATGCCATTGGCCACTCAGTTCTTCCTGTCGCAACAGCAGATAGGTGGTAATGGCCAGGCCTCTATTGAGAACTTACAGGCAGTCAGTACTTATCTTGGCCTGATCATGACCCTGATTTTCGCCTTCGGTCTGGTCTTTCAATTGCCGGTCGCGATCACTTTGCTGGCCAAAGTAGGCTTGACCAATTCTGATTGGCTGAAAGAAAAACGCAAATATGCTATCCTTTTGACATTTGTTGCGGCGGCGGTGCTTACTCCGCCAGACCCAATCAGTCAGATTGGTTTGGCCATTCCGACTTTGCTGCTTTATGAAGTCTCGATTTATATGGCCAAAATGATTGAGAAGAAGCGGGCCGAAGAAGAAGCAAAGCGCGATGCGGAAGAAGCTTCCGGCTCGACAGATATTGCCACCGATTGATCATCCGTTTACACGATTGATTGCTATGGTCTGAGAGATTCCTATTTGTCTCAGGCATATTTTATTTTGAAAAAACCAAGAGCCGAGACTTATCATGTTTGACATAAAATGGATCCGCGACAATCCGAAAGCGTTTGATGCTGGTCTTTCGCGCCGGGGCCTTGCTGCCCAGGCTGGCGAACTTATTGCCTTGGATGAAAAACGCAGAGCCCATGTGGGCAAAGTGCAGGAAGCCCAACAGCGACGAAATGCGGCTTCCAAGGAAATCGGTCAGGCCATGGGGCAGGGCGACAAGGATAAGGCGGAGGCGCTTAAAGCGGAGGTTGGCGAGCTGAAAACCTTCCTTTCTGAAGCCGAAGAAATCGAACGCAATCTCAATGAAGAGATCAAAAATGCCTTGAGCATCATCCCGAATCTTCCTTTGGAAGATGTGCCGGAGGGCAATGATGAAAGCGGCAATGTTCTTTATCGTGAGAATGGTACAAAACCTGATCTGGGTTTTGAGGCCAAAGAGCATTTCGAGATTGATGCCATCGGCGATGATATGGATTTTGACCGGGCGGCGAAACTGTCCGGTGCGCGTTTTGTTGTCTTGAAGGGTGATATTGCACGCCTTGAGCGGGCGCTTGGGCAATTCATGCTCAACCTTCACACGGAAGAGCATGGTTACCAAGAAGTGCAACCGCCGCTGCTGGTCAATGATGCGACCATGTACGGCACGGGACAACTGCCGAAGTTTGCAGAGGATTTGTTTCGCACCACCGATGATCGTTGGCTCATCCCAACCGCTGAAGTGCCGCTGACCAATCTGGTTCGTGATGAGATCATCGAAAATAAAAACTTGCCCATTCGAATGACGGCGCTCACGCAATGCTTCCGTTCGGAAGCGGGATCTGCTGGACGTGATACGCGCGGTATGTTGCGTCAGCACCAGTTCAACAAGGTGGAACTGGTTTCCATTACGGATAAGGAAAGCTCAAGCGAAGAGTTGGAACGCATGCTTGGTTGTGCGGAAAAGACTTTGCAATTGCTGGGCCTGCACTACCGTGTGATGACACTTTGTACCGGTGATATGGGCTTTGGCGCCCGCAAGACCTATGACATTGAAGTCTGGCTGCCGGGGCAAAATGCCTATCGGGAAATTTCCAGCTGCTCTGTCTGCGGGGATTTTCAAGGGCGGCGCATGAATACACGCTACCGCGAGGAAGATGGCAAAACCCTTTCTCATGTGCATACGCTGAATGGTTCAGGCGTGGCCGTTGGGCGGATGCTGATTGCTGTTCTGGAAAACTATCAAAATGCTGATGGCACGATTACCGTGCCGGACATGTTGAAGCCTTATATGGGCGGCAAAACAGTTCTCGGGGGAACAAAATCATAATGCGTATTTTGATCACCAATGATGACGGCATTCATGCGCCGGGGCTTCAATCACTTATCCGTATTGCCAAGAAGTTTACCGATGATGTTTGGGTCTGCGCTCCCGAGACCGATCAGTCGGGCCTGGCGCATTCTCTCACGCTTTCAGAGCCGCTGCGCCTGCGCCGGGTGGCCGACAAGCATTTTGCCCTTAAAGGGACGCCAACCGATTGCGTGATCATGGGGGTTCGCGAATTGATGCCCGAGCCACCGGACCTGATTTTGTCAGGCGTGAATTCCGGCCAGAACATCGCTGATGATGTGACTTATTCAGGAACGGTTGCCGGGGCAATTGAAGGAACCATGCTTGGCATACGTTCCATCGCGCTGTCCCAAGCCTATCAGTGGGGCGATGGTTTGCGCACAGTCCCCTGGGAAACGGTTGAGGCTCATGCGCCGGAGATTATCGAGAAACTACTCGATATGGAATTTCCGAAACGAACCTGCATCAATGTGAACTTCCCCAATTGCATGCCAGACGAAGTCGAAGGCATCGAAATCACCCGACAAGGGTCATTTACCCATGGTCTGTTCATGGAAAAGCGCCATGACGGGCGGGGATTTCCTTATTACTGGCTGCGGTTTGGCCGGGAGCGTGACAATGCCGCTCAGGGAACCGATATCAATGCGCTTGATGAAAAACGCATATCAATCACTGCTTTGAAACTTGATCTGACGGATGAGGAATTCAGCGTAAATCTTCGAGACAAGTTTTGAAGCTGAGGCCAAGGCAAGAATCAGTTAGTAATCTAGCTCAATGATGTTGAAACGGGCAGGAAACGAAGTGCCGATAGATAAACGAGAAGCAGTTGCGGGTCTTTTACTCAGGCTAAGGCAGTCAGGAATTATGGAGCCTCGCTTATTCAAGGCCTTCGAAGCAGTTCCTAGGCAGAATTTTGTGCCTATCATTTATCTGGACGATTGTTACGCAAGGGGCTCTTTCCCCATCGAATGCGGGCAGATCATGACATCGGCTGATCAGGTTGCCCGAACGCTACTGGCTGCGGATATTGAACCTAAACACCGTGTTTTGGAAATTGGTACAGGTTCCGGCTATCAAACAGCACTGCTTGCGCATTTGGCGCTTAAAGTCACCAGTCTTGATCGCTATCGCACTTTGGTGGAAAAAACCAAGACCCGCCTTGAAGGTTTGAAGATCAATAATGTTCTGGTCTCTCATGGCGATGGCCGGGATGGCTTGCCGAACACATTGTTCGACCGGATCATTTTCAACGGTTCATTGCAGAAACAGCCAAAGCATCTGATCGAGCAATTGGCTTCAGGCGGCATGATTATGGTTCCGGTTGGCCCGCCTGATGGTGTTCAGGTTATGACCCAGATGGAAAAAATCGGCTCGCGTTTTGAAATCAAGGAATTGTTCGAGGTGCGGATGCAGCCTTTGAAGGCGGGTCTGGCAAAGGCTATTTGATGGCAGTTTTAATCCGGCGGGCAAAGGATGAAGACTGGAACCAATGCTGGGCAATCATTGAGCCGGTATTTGCTGCTGGTGAAACCTATCCCTATGAAAACGTCACTAAAGCCGAGATGCGCGAATTGTGGTTTGAAGCGCCCATGGTCACTTATGTAGCTCTCGATGAAGAAGAAAGAATTCTCGGCACTTATACGCTGAAACCCAATGTGGTTGGTCGAGGTTCGCATGTTTGCAATTGTGGATACATCGTTTCCAAAGCGGCACGCGGGCAGGGTATTGCCTCGCAAATGTGCAGGCATTCTCAAGAGCAGGCCATCGAGCTCGGCTTTAAGGCCATGCAATTTAATTTTGTTGTCTCAACCAATGCTGGAGCAGTGGCACTTTGGCAGCGTCTCGGTTTTGAAATCATCGGCACTTTGCCGAAAGTGTTTCGTCATTCCAAAGCAGGTCTGGTCGATGCACATGTTATGTTCAAACAACTGGTCTGACGTTTCGCATTGTTGACCTTGCGTTACAAAAATCAATAAAATTTGAGATTTTAACCCCGCGGTAACATTAACAGGTTTTAATGGAATTCTGATTTTCATGTATCGCGTGAGTATTTTGTAATGCGTTCTCTAGTTTCGAATAATCGCCTTCGTTGTTTAACTCAGGTTGGGCTTGTTGCCATTCTCGCCGGAATGGTCACTGGTTGTAGTTCTGACTTTACCCGATTTGACCGAAATCTTTATTCAGCGATTCCGCAGTCAAATCAGCAAACAGCCAACAATCCATATCCTGGAAATGTTGACCCAATGACGACCGCGTCAATCGGGTCGAGCCATCCAACACCGATCGGGACTGTTGTTCAGCCCAGCGTAGCATCTGACGATGGTCATTATTCACCAAACAATCCACAGGCGCGCCAACCCTTGGCAACCTATCAGCCTGCGCCAGCCTATAAGTCTGCTCCTTACAATTCATCTTCGGTTAGCCGCACTACATTACCAAAACCAATTACGACAAACCACCAGGCAGATATTGATCCGATCAGAACAAGTTCTGTTGCAACACCTGCACCTGCACCTGGTGTCGGCAACGAGCAACCAGCGCCAAATGGCGTAGGTGGCTGGACAGGCGTTGGCGGAACAAGTGTGACCCTGCGTTCCGGCGAGACGCTCTATAATCTGTCAAAACGCTATGGTGTTCCGGTAAAAGAGATTATGCGGGTCAATAATATTTCAGATCCAAACAGTGTTCAGGCAAATCAATCCATCTTGATCCCGACTTATGTCTATTCAAGAAATGCACCGGTATCTGCTCCGGATAACAATCCCGGTACCAAAGCTGCAAGTGCTGCACGGGGAAATTTGGGGCAGGTAAATTCAACCAGTGTTGCAGTACCTTCCACACGACCGCAACAGATTGCTGCGCTGAATTCGCAGAATGTTCAAGAGAGCAATCCAGTTTTGGAACCGCGCTCAAAGGTTAAACCTTGGACAGAAGATACAGAGAAAAATTTACCCGATTATTCAATTGTGACCGGTTCTGTGGCAAAAGCGGGCGATTTGGTAAATGGCCAATACAAGGTTGTTGCTGGCGACTCTTTGTCAAAGATCGCTTCTCGCTATAATGTGAGCACCTCAGCTCTGATGCAGGCCAACGGTTTGTCTGGATCAAATATTGGCATTGGCCAAACATTGATGATTCCGGGAATTGCCGCGGCGGCAGCTCCAATTGCCAGCACTGCGCAAAAAGTTGTTGCGACAACCAATTCTGTTACATCCAATCTGCCCAAGCCTTACGTGAAACCGACGTTAGATAAAACAGTTACAAGCTCTGTTGATACCAAAGCACCTGAAGCGACTGGTATTGGTAAATTGCGTTGGCCTGTGAGCGGTCGGGTCGTCTCCGGTTTTGGTGATACCCGCAACGGGTCGCGCAATGACGGCATAGATATCTCCGTGCCAGAAGGAACAGCGGTAAAGGCGGCTGAAAACGGTGTCGTAATCTATTCCGGCAGCGATCTTGAGAATTTTGGTAATCTGGTATTGATCCGCCATTCCGATGGTATTGTGACAGCCTATGCTCACAATAAATATAATAATGTGAAAAAGGGCGCAGACGTTCGACGTGGCCAGGTTATTGCGGCGTCTGGACGTACCGGTTCCACAACAACGCCAATGCTTCACTTTGAGGTGCGGAAGAATTCCAAGCCTGTCGATCCCAAGATCTATCTTGGAAGCTGATCACAGTTTTCTAATATCAAAGCTGATTTTACAATTTGAACCGTCAAGATGTTTTAAAGCGTTTTGGCGGTTTTTTTCTAATTTGTTGATTTATCTAACCTTCCGGCGAGATCCTGGATAAATTGCCAGGCAACTCTGCCGGATCGTGAGCCACGGGTTGTTGCCCATTCCAGCGCTTCATGGCGCAAATTTTCCGCATCATAGTTCAATTTGAAGTGGTCGGCATAGCCGGAAACCATTTCTAGATACTCGTCCTGACTGCATTTGTGGAATCCAAGCCAGAGGCCGAATCGATCGGACAAAGAGACTTTTTCTTCAACAGCTTCAGACGGATTTATCGCCGTTGAGCGTTCATTTTCCATCATATCGCGCGGCAATAAATGGCGCCTATTAGAGGTTGCGTAGAAGATGACATTATCCGGTCGCCCTTCGACACCACCGTCGAGAGCTGCTTTGAGGGATTTATACGAGCTGTCATCGTGATCGAACGAAAGATCGTCACAAAACAGAATGACACGGTGTTCAGACCCACGCAGATGATTTAAAAGTGTCGGCAGACTATCAATATCTTCCCGGTGAATTTCGATAAGCTTCAGGCTATAGCCTCCACTGTCATTAACATAAGCCTGGGATGCTTTGACCAAAGAGGATTTGCCCATGCCTCTTGCGCCCCAAAGCAGGACATTGTTTGCCGGTTTTCCACTCGCGAAACGATGGGTGTTTTCCAGCAGAATATCTCGAACCTGATCAATTCCCTTTAATAGCGGCATGGCAACGCGATTGACCTTTTTGACAGGCATCAGCGACAAAGTTTCAGGATGCCACACGAATGCTTCAGAGGCATCAAGATCAATATTCGCCTTGGGACCTCTGTTTTTCAAGGATTCGATCGCTTCGATGAGTCGGTCGATTTTCGCGCTGAGGCCCGCGACGAGCTCCTCATTATTGGTTGGCTTGTTCACGTTCTCACTTGCTTTCAATAGTTCAGTTTGTTGCGATTGATGCGCGAAATAGCATGTCGTGCGATCAGGTGGAAGCAAAAGCCGTGTTTTTCTTGTCTATTGCGATTAAAATGGCTTGTAGAGGATAAAAACATACCTATTTGTCTCTGACATATCGAGTTGACGGTTTGGTTTGCATTCCGGCGCAGGATGGCTATATTCCGCGCAACTTTCGCAGATGGGAATGGGTAGAGTTGGCTCTGCTTGCTTTCATCATATTGTAGTTCTTAATTTTGGAGACCGGTTCATGTTTGTGACCCCGGCTTATGCCCAGACCGCTGGTGGCGGTGGTGATCTTGTAATGAGCATCCTGCCATTCGTCTTGATGTTCGTGATTTTCTATTTCCTGCTTATTCGCCCGCAGCGCAAGGCAGCCCTTGAACGCACTGAAATGTTGAAGAATATTTCCCGTAATGACACGGTAGTTACTGGCGGCGGAGTTGTTGGCAAGGTTACCAAGGTAATCGACGACAATGAAGTTGAAGTTGAAATTGCCAAAGATGTTAAAGTCAAATTGGTTCGGGCTATGATTGCGGATGTCCGCGTTAAAGGCCAACCAGCCAAATAACCCATTCGAAGATGAGGCGGAGCAATCCGCCTTTTTCGTTTTCCTTACAGTGTTCTGATGGAACCCTAATATGCTTTATTTTTCCCGCTGGAAAATCGTTTCTATTTTGCTTGTCATTTTGGCCGGTCTTGTCTACGCCGCGCCCAATCTGGTTTCCAAAGATACTTTGGCGAAATTGCCGGACTGGATGCCAAAACAACAAATGACCCTTGGGCTTGATCTGCAAGGCGGCAGCCATTTGTTGATGCAGGTGGATCGCAAGGCGATGACCGATGAGCGCAAAGCCACGCTGGAAGATGATGCACGGCGCATTTTGCGGACGGAAAAAATCGGTTACCGATTTTCAAAGCCACAGGGTGTCAATGGAATTGATATTCGTCTGCGTGATAACGGTCAGCTGGAAGCTGCAAAAATTGCTCTGGATGAGCTGATCCAGCCCGTAAACTCCGGCCTGTTTGGTCAGGGGACTGTTCGTGAAGTTGATCTTAGTGAGCCTGAGACAGGCCTTATTCGATTAACGCTGAACGATCAGGGCATCAGCAACGCGATGTCCAGCGCGGTAACCCAGTCCATTCAGGTGATTGGAAAACGCATCAATGAGCTTGGAACGAATGAGCCGATTGTTCAGCGCCAAGGCGATGATCGTATTCTGGTTCAGTTTCCAGGACTTGACGACCCTGCTCGATTGAAAGCCATTCTCGGACAAACTGCTAAACTCTCTTTCCATCTTGTTTCTCAGGAAATGAGTGCGACGGATGCTATTCAAGGACGTGCCCCGGCGGGAACCAAAGTTCTTTTCGAAGAAGACGATGAAGGCGAAGCCACTCAGCCATGGCTGATTGAAACACGGGCAATTGTGAGTGGTGAAGATCTTGTCGATGCTCAATCAGGTTTTGACCAACGTACGAATGAGGCTATTGTTTCTTTCCGCTTTAATACCAAAGGTGCGACACGCTTTGGTCAGGTCTCTACGGCAAATGTCGGACGTCCATTCGCGATTGTTCTCGATGATACCGTTCTTTCAGCGCCTGTTATTCGCGAGCCCATTCTAGGTGGCTCAGGCCAAATTTCCGGAAGTTTTACGCCTGAATCAGCTAATGATCTTGCTGTCTTGCTGCGGGCAGGGGCATTGCCGGCAAAGCTTAATATAATTGAAGAGCGGACGGTTGGACCCGGTCTTGGTGCTGATTCTATCGCAGCAGGTCAAATTGCTTCGATTGTCGGCGCGATTGCCGTTCTGGTCTTCATGATCGCGGCTTACGGCTTGCTCGGCGTTATCGCGAATATCGCATTGATAGGCAATATTGGCTTGATCATTGGTATCCTGTCCTTGCTCGGTGCAACGCTCACACTGCCGGGTATCGCCGGTATCGTGCTGACCATGGGAATGGCTGTTGATGCGAATGTCTTGATTTATGAGCGTATCCGCGAAGAGCGTCGTAATGGACGAAATCTGATCCAAAGTTTTGATACGGGTTTCAGAACGGCTTTTGCAACTATCCTTGATGCCAACATCACCACTTTGATCGCGGCATTCATCTTGTTCTATCTAGGCTCAGGTCCAATCCGCGGTTTTGCGGTGACTTTGGCAATCGGTATCATAACCACCGTCTTTACGGCTTATACCTTTAGCCGCCTGATGATGGCGCTTTGGGTGCGCTACAAAAAACCGAAAGAACTGCCGAAGCGGCTAATTAATATCATCCCTGAAGATACTTCTATCAAGTTTATGGTAGACAGGAAATATTCCTTCCCGGTCAGCGCAATAGCGGTTGTTGCTTCTATCGTCTTGTTTTTCACGGCAAGTTTGAATTTCGGTATCGATTTCAAAGGCGGAACGCTTGTCGAGTTGAAAGCTAATGCCGAAGTTGCGGATGTAACCAGCGTCCGTGAGCGTTTGGGAGCATTGAATCTTGGCGACGTACAGGTTCAGGAATTTGGTTCACCTCAAGAAATTTTGGTTCGGGTTGAAAGCCAGGGAAGCGTCGACAATGCCGAGCAAAGCGTTGAAGCCCTTGTGCGGAACGCGCTGATTGAAGACTTTGAATTCCGCCGAGTTGAAGTGGTTGGACCGACCGTATCTGGTGAGCTTGCACAAACGGGTACCTTAGCTGTGATCGCCGCATTGCTCGCGATAATGGTCTATATCTGGTTCCGGTTCGAATGGCAGTTTGCCGTCGGTGCTGTCATTGCAACTCTGCATGATGTGTTGATAACAATTGGTATGTTTGCAATTTTCCGACTGGAGTTTTCACTTTCCTCGATCGCTGCAATTCTGACGATTGTCGGTTACTCGCTCAATGATACCGTGGTTGTTTATGACCGCATCCGCGAGAACCTTCGAAAATACAAGAAAATGCCGGTTCCAGAATTGCTGGATATGTCTATCAACAATACCTTGTCTCGAACAATTTTGACCTCGGCGACCACACTTGTTGCCCTGTTGTCTTTGTATTTCCTTGGCGGTGAAGTGCTCGCTCCTTTCACCTTCGCGATGATCTTCGGCATAGTAGTCGGCACCTATTCATCGATTTTCATCGCTGCGCCGGTTTTGATCCTGTTCAATCTGCGTCCGGGACAAGTTGCGGGCAATGATCTGACTGATATCCAGAAAGAAAAGCAGAAAACAGCCAACACACCGCCTGTTATGCTGGATTAGGATGTCACCATGGCGCGTCCGACATTCAATGAATCCGGATACGGTATTGAGATACGCGATGCGCATTTTCCGGGGCGCGCGCCAATTGATGCCTATGGGAATGGTGGCTTTCGATTCGCGGAAATGAGCCATCGCGGAAGCATATTGTGCTTGCCCTCGGGCATTTATGGTTGGGATGTTGAAACGCCTACTGACTTGGTTGAAGCTGCATTTGAAACGCTGATTGCTGAGGCAGACGATATCGAGGTGCTATTGCTCGGAACAGGGATGGATCTTGTTCCGATCAGGCCGGAGCTTCGAGCCCTATTCAAAGACAAGATCATTCAAGCCGACTCGATGAACACTGGCGCTGCCGTTCGTACGTTTAATATCTTGCTTGCAGAAAACAGGGCAGTTGCTGCCGGGTTTTTGGCCGTTTGATATGGCATCTGGTTTTTGTCTTGATTTGATCAGCAAAGAGGATAGGGGGCTTTATTCTTCCTTACTGTTTTTACCTGAAACATTCCGAGAGGCCGCTGCATCGCTTTACGCGTTTCATCTGGAGATTGGAAAAATCCCTTTTCTAGTGAGTGAGCCGATGCCTGGCGAAATCCGTCTCCAATGGTGGCGAGATGTCGTGTCTGGCGAGCGCCGGGACGAAGCAAAGTCTAATCCGCTGGCGGTTGGGCTGCTTGAAACCATTACACGTCATCAGCTGCCAATTGATGGTTTTTTGCGATATCTTGATGCGAAGGTTTTCGATCTCTACAATGATCCGATGCCCGACCGAGTGACCCTGGAGGCATATCTTGGCGAAACGGAAAGTTTCATCATTCAAATGATTGCCAATTGTTGTGGCGCTGAGAATAATACGGAATTGGCAGATACTTGCGGCCATAGTGGGGTTGCAATCGGTATTTCCAAACTGGTTACGCGTCTTGCCTATGATCGTGATCGCCAGCGGGTGTATGTGCCGTGTGATTTGCTTCGCGCTTCCGGATTGAGCGCTGAAATCTGGTTATCTGATGATCCGGCAAAACTTGCGACAGCCATTGCGGGATTTATTGGCTTGGGCAAAGAGCATGCTCAAAAAGCTCGGTCAGCCATCGTCAAATTACCAAAGCAATATCAATCCGTATTTTTACCTTTGGCGATTGGCGAAGCGAAACTGGATCAATCAGCGAAACTGTCGAATGCTATAGAAAAGCAAACCGTCCTGTCACCTTTAAGAACGCAATGGTTGATCTGGAAAAAAGCGATATTGGGATTTTGAGATGGGACAAGACAATTGGAAGCACGAAGATTGTGCCAGTGGATTTCACTCATGAGAAGTTTTGCATTTTTTTCGATTTTCCAGCAAACTTCCCAGTAGTCCTGATTGTCGAAAAACGATATTGCGGAGCCGTATGATCAAATGCCTCTTGAGATTCTTGCCCCTTTGGTAGTGTTCGGCATAGCCATTGCGGTTTTTATGGTTCATTTTTTGGCCAATACATCAGAGCGGCTGCTTCAAAACGAACAGGAAATCTTGGAGATATTTGCTCTGGACAATCCAACCGATAAACCTGGCCTTGATATTATGGTTACGGCTGATCATCGCAGCGCATTGTTCCCGATGGAAAATCCTGAGCATCAGATAGGTTTGGTCGAAGTGATGGGTAGCAAGCACCTTACACGCTTATTGTCAGATTCGGATATCACCACAGCAGAGCTGATCGGCACTACGGGGCTTTATTTGCACCTCACAGACTTTACGCTGCGAGACATAAGAATGATTTTCGTAAATTCGAATGAGGTCAAAAAAGTCGCATTGATACTTCGCAAGATCGGCGTGGAAATTACAGGTCAAGATCAATTGCTTGAAGAGGTCCTACAATGAATGAAGTTCCCCAGTTTCCGGCGGTAACCCAGCTCGCTATTCCGCTATTCATTGCGGCGATCATTTTGGAAGTTGTCTTTGTGAGATTTTTTAGGGCGATAGGCGAGTTTGAGGTTCGCGACGTTCTGACCAGTCTGTTGATGGGAACCGGCAATGTGGTTGCAGGGCTTTTGTTCGGGTTCATCTCTTTTGGCGCATTGATGTGGGTTTGGCAGTTTCGGCTCATTGACCTCGGATTTCATTGGTGGATTGGACTGATTGCCTTCTTTTTTGATGATCTTCGTTACTATTGTTATCACAGGATCGCGCACCGGGTGCGGTGGGTTTGGGCTGAGCATGTCAACCATCATTCCAGCCAGCACTATAATTTGTCCACGGCCTTGCGCCAAAGCTGGACCGGGCATTTTACTGGGATGTTTGTTTTGCAGGTACCAATGGTACTACTAGGGTTTCATCCAGCGTTCATAGCCTTTGTTTATGGATTTAACCTGGTTTATCAGTTCTGGATTCACACTGAAACCATCCGCAAATTGCCTTGGGTGATCGAGTTGATTTTCAACACACCGTCTCACCACCGTGTCCATCATGCGACCAATCCGAGATATCTGGATTCAAACTATGCCGGCACTTTGATTATTTGGGACCGGATGTTTGGTACCTTTGTCGAAGAGCTTGAGGAAGATCAGCCCCGCTATGGCATTGTAAAAAATATCGGTACGTTCAATCCGGTCAAAGTTGCTTTTCATGAATGGATCGCCATGTGGAAAGATGCTTTTATGCCAAAAATAAAATTTGCAGATCGGATGCGATATTTGTTTATGCCTCCGGGGTGGAGCCATGATGGCTCACGCAAGAACTCGGCTGAATTGAAGGCTGAATATGTTCGGATAAACCCGGAAAGCGCTGGAATGCCCGGTTTGCCAAGCAATTTTTCTCAATAAAAGATGGTTCATTGATCCAGCGCAAGGAAACTGAAGCAAGAAAGAGATTGAATGACACAAATCCAATAGAAGGAGTGTGTCTATGTATAAATCAATCTTGGTTCCTATCGATATGGGGCATCTGGAACGCGCTGAGGCAATGATCGCAGCGGCCCGTCAACTTGGCCCTGATGCTGAACTGGTACTGGCAAATGCTGTTGAGACCATACCTTCGCACATACAAGCTGAAATCCCCACGGAATACATCGTTCAGTCAAAGGATCGCGCCAGAGATAAACTTAAGGAAATCGCAGCAAAAACGGGTGGCAAGACAACGGTAAAGACTGTGGATGGTCATGCGGCATCAGCCATTCTTGAACTGGCTGATAATCTCAAGGTAGATGCGATCGTAATCGCATCTCATAAACCCGGCTGGCAGGATTATCTCATCGGTTCGACTGCAGCTCGGGTGGTTCGCCACGCCAAATGCAGCGTACTGGTCGTTCGGTAAGATACATCACGGCAGCTAGCCCAACATTAGATCTTTAAAAATGGCCTCCTTTTTGGCCATTTTAGCTTGGATTGCGGTCATCAATTCTTCGGGGCGAAGCATACCCGCATTCCAGGTAGCAATTTGATCCAAACTGTCTGCTACGCTGTGATCACGGGCATAATCCAATGCTCGTTTGGTTCCGGTAATTGCAATCGGTGACTTGGTCGCGATTTGATGAGCCAATTTCGTTGCAGCTTGCAGGGTTTGATCGGCGCCTTGATGAATGGAATTCACAAACCCCCAATTCAATGCTTCCTGGGGACTGAAGCGTCTTCCGGTATAGGCCAACTCCTTTACAATTCCAGGCGCGATTAACTTGGGAAGCCTTTGAAGCGTTCCAACATCAGCAGCCATGCCGATATTGATTTCTTCTATTGCGAAATATGCATCATTGCTCGACAGGCGAATGTCGCAGGCCGATATCATGTCTATTCCGGCACCGATGCAGGCTCCATGAATTGCCGCAATGACCGGGAAATGGGTTTCTTCCAATGCATTGAGAGTTTTCTGAAGTCGCAAGATTTCATTTCGAAGGGCATAGGCCGCGCGGGCGGGCTCGCCCTTGGTGAGATCTGCAATACCGTTGAAACTGGACAGGTCCATTCCGCCGGTAAAGTGTTTTCCTTCGCCGGCAATTACCAAAGCTCGGATTTCGGTGTTCTCGCCGAGTGCGCGCATCAGAGCAGGCAATTCGTTCCAGAAGTCTGGAGACATGCCATTAGCCTTTTCCGGCCTGTTCATAGTCAACGTAGCCACGGGGCCATCGATCTTTTGTTTGAAAAATACGGATTTCATGATTTCTTCCCGAAGAGTATCAGCAAGCCAGCGTATCTAAAAAATACTCACCGGAAAAGCTCTTTGCTTCCACTATTGAAGCTTCCGGTCCCAATTTGCCACTGGTGAATTTTTTTTCTGTGATTGGGTTTTCAGGTAACCAAGTTCAATGGCCTTGGGAATGATTTCCACACGGCGGGACACATTGAGTCTGTCGGCCAACGTATACTGGTATTTTCGAACTGCCGAGTGGGATATTCCCATTTCATGGGCAATTTGTTTATCCAACAGTCCTTGTGACAAAAGATCAAGATAAGTTGCCTGTCGTTTTGTAAGCGGTTTTCGATAGGCTTTCTTTTCAACAGCATGCTGTAAAATTCTAATGTGAGCGGCCCATGAAGCGCTGTGCAAAGCCCATCCATGCTCTTGCAAAGCCAATTCGATTTCGCCTCTCCTCATCTTGCTTAGAAAGCCGAAACCAGCTCTGGAAGCTGGATTGGGAGAACGAAGCGGGATCGTAAAACCCGACCGTAAGTCCGTCATCAAAGTGGACAATCGAAATCTACAAACTTGGCTCGGATAGTCTGAGAAAAATTCTGATAACTCGGATCCTCCAATCATCGGAGTCCATTTTAGAACTGTAAGATCGCGGCCATAGACCGGTTTGGTCTTTTTCTTGGCGAGTTCATCAAGTGCAATAAAGGATTTTGGAAGACTTGTGCGCATGAATCGGTCGGGCTCCTCGGCAAAGGCATCCGGGCAATATTCGTATACAACGCCGCAAAAACCACATTTTTCAGCAAGATCGACAATGAGCTGGAACACATCTTCTTCACAGGTCGTAAAGTTCAACTTTGTATGAAAATTGGTGATGGTTTCAGGGAAAAACGCCTCGAAAGGTTTTGCATTGTGAATATCGACTGCAAAATCGTTCACTTCGGTTTTCCTGTGACAATTCAACTCTGCAAGATCAGACAACTTTCATATCCCAACGAGCTTTAGGTTCTGGCTGAGATGTTTTCGGGTTTTCCAGCAAACCCTGATTGATTGCCGTTGTGATAATGTCAGCGCGACGTTTGACACCCAGTTTTTCACTGAGGGAATATTGATATTTACGAACTGCAGAGTGGCTAATCCCCATTTCATGGGCGATCTGCTTATCCAACAGACCAGTTGCCAGATGCTGAAGATAAGTCAGCTGCCGTTCTGTCAATTTGACAGTTTTGCACGGTTCTTCATGGGCATGCTGTAACATCCTGATATGTCCCGCCCATGCTGCTGCATAAAGCGTGGTAAGGTGTTCGTTGAAGATTTTTTCAAAATCCTCCCGATAAAGCTTACTCACGAAACCGATTCCCGCACGTGTATTTGGATCAGGGGAGCGCAGAGCAACACCAAAGCCGGAGCGAAACCCGGTGAGGAAGGCCGCAAGGCGGTATTTCCAAACCTGTGAGGAATAGTCAGCGTAATAGTCAGCATATTCAATGCCTGCGACGGTAGGGGTCCATTTCAGGCGACCATGGAGGCGAGAATAACCGATTTTTGTTTGCTTTGCCGCGGAGCGCTCCAAAGCCTCAAAAGCCTTGGGCAAGTCCGTTCTCATAAACAAATCTGGCTCTTTGACGTGAATATTGGGACAATATTCGTATATGATTGCATCAAAACCACAGGATTTGGCTAAATCAGACAAGAGTTTGAAGACATCTTCCTCGGATTTGGTGAAATTTATTTTTGTGTGAAAATCAATGAGTTTTTCTGGAAATACGGTCTCAAAACCCTTTGGGTTGTGCAGGTCAATTTCAAAATGTTTCATAGCGCCCTCATTATAATAGGCGCACGATAGTAGTTGGGCCGAGATCGGTCTGTGTCAGAATGCACACCGTGAAGTCGGAATTTATTGCAGCTGCTCAGATTTTTCGATTTATTGTTATTATTCAGCAGCTTGTCGGGTTTCGTGGCTGTCCAACCAGACGCGGAAGTCAGCCAAAGCTCTTGCTGAATAGATCCGCTTTTTGGCCGTTTGCTTTTCCTTGCCGCGCCAGCGTTTTTGTCCTTCCGGCTTCTTTAGCTCCGATTTGTCTATCGGCGGAAAGAGGCCGAAATTCACATTCATTGGCTGAAAGGAGCGACGTGTTTTTTCATTGCTTGTACCATCTTCATCATAGGCAACGTGTCCTGTTGTTATATGATGAAGCAGGGCGCCCATTGCCGTTGTAATCGGGGGAAGGTTGATAGGTCTGCCGAGTATCTCATGTGCCGCGAAACGGGCTGCTAAAATGCCGATCGAAGCGCTCTCTATATAGCCCTCGCAACCAGTAATCTGACCTGCAAATCTGATGTGTTCATAGCCATTTAGAGACAGTTTTTCATTTAATAGTTTAGGGCTATTCAGATAGGTGTTTCGATGTAGCCCCCCAAGGCGCGCAAATTCGGCGTTTTCCAAGGCGGGAATAGTTTTAAAAATTCTGGTTTGTTCGCCATATTTCAGTTTGGTCTGAAACCCGACCATATTGTAAAGCGTACCTAAGGCATTGTCTTGGCGCAGTTGGACCACAGCATAGGGCTTGTTTTCAGGATCGTGCTCATTGGTCAAGCCCATTGGTTTCATTGGACCGTGGCGCAGAGTTTCGCGTCCCCGTTCGGCCATTACCTCAATCGGCAGGCATCCATCAAAATAGGGTACATTTTCCCATTGTTTGAACTCAGCTTTTTCTCCTTCAAGTAAAGCGTCCATGAAACTATTATACTGCTCCTCATTCATAGGGCAATTTATGTAGTCTTTTCCATTGCCGCCGGGGCCGACCTTGTCATAGCGAGATTGAAACCAGGCTTTTTTGAAATCGATGGAATCAAAATGAACAATCGGGGCGATGGCATCAAAAAAAGCTAGGGAATCGGCTCCTGTAGCTTGGGCGATTTCCTCTGCCAGTGCTGGGGCGGTAAGGGGGCCTGTGGCAATGATGGTTTGCCCCCAATTTGCTGTTGGCAATCCGATGACTTCTTCCCGGATAACTTCAATATTGGGATGGCTCTCTATTTCAGCTGTTACTGCCGCAGCAAAACCCTCGCGATCAACAGCCAATGCGCTTCCGGCGGGCACCTGATGCTTGTCGCCGCATTTCATGATCAGTGAATTAGCCATCCGCATTTCTGCATGGAGAACGCCAACCGCATTGGTTTGCGCATCATCTGATCGGAAAGAATTTGAACATACCAATTCTGCGAGATCTTCAGTTTGGTGAGCATCAGTTCCCCGCACACCGCGCATTTCGTGCAGAATCACTTCCACGCCCATATTTGCTGCCTGCCAAGCGGCTTCAGAACCGGCCAGGCCTCCGCCTATGACGTGTAGTTTTTTAGGCATTGTTGAATTCATTCTGGAAATCCATCCTATCGGTCATTAAGCAGCATGTCGTTGAGGTTTCTATCAAGAAATGTCTCGCGATCAAGTTGAAATCGAACGGGAGCATCTGATAGTCCAATTTATGGTCAATGTAACATAACCTTAAACAAAAAAGCCGCATGAATTCTCATGCGGCTTAGAATTGATATGGCTTCATAGTACAGGTTAGCCGGAAATTTTTGCAGTACCTGATTTCCCGTCTTCACGATGCCAGATCATGGTTGAAGCTCCAGTTTTTTCCAGTACGAAGCAGATAGCGCGGCCTTTGTACCATGTGGGGAATTGCTGGCACATTTGACTGCCTTGAACCCACCATTTACCGGTTTCCTTTGGAGTAAAGAACTTTCCAAGGCCTGTTCCTTCACCATCGCCTGTAACGCGGCCATTTGCTTGATAATACATCGGAAAATCAATGCCATAGCCTGTTTGCAACAATACTTTTTTACCGCTGATGAATTGGGTTATTTCTTCTCTCACCAGTGTTTCTGCCAATGCGCCAGATGTAGTCAAGCCGAGGAAGATAGTGGTCGTAAAAATCAGTTTTTGAAGATTCATTTTGCCCCTTGAATGTTTGTAAGTGGAATGACTTGAATTTTAACGGACGATTTGCGCAAAAAGTTTCAACCGCTTCGATCAACACTGATTTCAAATTGTTTCAATATCCAGATACGAAAACGCCCACTGCGGGAGGAGGTGCAGTGGGCGCTTTATGTTTGGTCCGGCCGTATCCCTGGGAGGAGAGGAGGCGGGACCTATAACCAGGCTTATGGGAGGAGGAGAAAGCCTGGAAATTTTTTTGATTAGCGTGCGCGTTTGGCGATGTATGGGATTTCAGAACGTGAAATGCCGAGATCGTCTAATTCGCGGTTTGAAAGTGCGCCAAGTTCCGCAACTGTTTTACGGTATGAGCGCCAGTTTTTGAATGAACCGATGACATCCATCTTAATAATCCTTCTTCTGGTTTTATTCTTGCTCGATTTGGTCTGGAGGAACTTTATTGCTCCGGCGAACTACTCTCTGCTTCGTTTGTTGAATGATATATAGCTTTGACGTATAGGTAAAACCAGTGCCAAAAACGCAATGGAGGCATGCGTTTGCTGCAATGCGGCATAAAAACGCCACGAAAAACGCCACATTGCGGCATGTCTCGCCTTATTGTTCGGTAAATGAACCAAAATTTGTGCAGTATTTCGCTTTACACCACTGTTGATGCGCTTAAATTGCTTCCCATGACAACAGCTGTTTCAATTTCGAATCTTTCCAAAACCTATGATGGCGGGTTTCAAGCCCTTAAAAATGTCAGTTTGGACATTGCTGAGGGGGAAATTATTGCCATGCTCGGGCCCAATGGCGCGGGAAAAACGACGCTCATCTCCATTATTTGTGGGATCGTCAACGCTTCAATGGGAAATGTGTCCGTTGGTGGCTATGATATTATTGAGGACTATAGGCAAACACGCTCGTTGATTGGTCTGGTTCCTCAAGAATTGCATACCGATGCATTTGAAACGGTTTGGAACACTGTTTCTTTCAGCAGAGGCCTTTTTGGAAAGCCGAAATCGCCCGCAGTTATCGAAAAGGTTTTGAAGGATCTTTCGCTCTGGGACAAGAAAGACAATCGAATCATGCAGCTTTCCGGCGGTATGAAACGCCGGGTGATGATAGCCAAGGCACTTTCCCATGAGCCAAAGATTTTGTTTCTTGATGAACCAACAGCTGGCGTTGATGTTGAATTGCGCAAGGATATGTGGCGTGTCGTGGAAGAGTTACGTCAGACTGGCGTGACTATCATTCTGACAACGCACTATATAGAAGAGGCTGAGGCAATCGCTGATCGGATCGCTGTCATCAATAATGGAAGCCTGGTGCTAGTCGAAGAAAAGCAGCAATTAATGGCCAAGCTCGGCAAGAAGAGCCTCATCCTGCAGCTCAGCAATCCGATCAAGGCCATCCCAAAGGCCTTGGCTTCTTACCAGTTGGTTCGCGGTAATGCAGGCGATGAGCTGATCTATGCCTATGACACCAAGGGTGAGCGCACAGGAATTACTTCTCTATTAAATGATATTTCCAAGGCGGGCTTGAAATTGCGGGATATGGAAACGCGCCAAAGCTCGCTTGAAGATATTTTTGTCGATCTCGTCCACACATCCGAAAAAACTGTAACGCAAGGAGCAAGCTCATGAACCTTCCTGCAGTTTGGGCAATCTACAAATTCGAGATGGCGCGTACCGGGCGCACGCTTACCCAGAGCATTGTGTCGCCGGTCATCTCCACTTCGCTTTACTTTGTGGTGTTTGGCTCGGCCATTGGCTCGCGTATCCAGGAAGTGGATGGGGTGAGTTATGGCGCATTTATTGTGCCTGGCCTGATCATGCTGTCTTTGCTTCAGCAGAGCGTTTCAAACGCTTCTTTCGGAATTTATTTTCCCAAATTCACCGGAACCATTTACGAGATTTTGTCTGCGCCTATCTCATTTTATGAAGTGGTAATGGGATATGTGGGGGCGGCAGCGACCAAGTCTTTGATACTTGGTCTGATCATTTTGGCCACAGCTGCCCTTATTGTCGATCTGCAGATCGCCCATCCTTTTGTGATGCTGATGTTCATGGTGTTGACGGCGGTCAGTTTCTCTCTGCTCGGATTTATTATCGGCATTTGGGCCGACAATTTTGAGAAACTGCAATTGATTCCGCTTCTGGTAATCACCCCATTGGTGTTTTTGGGCGGCAGTTTTTATTCTATCAACATGCTGCCGGAGCTTTGGCAGAACGTCAGTCTTTTCAATCCTGTATTGTATCTGATCAGCGGGTTTCGCTGGAGCTTTTACGAAATTTCCGATGTGTCGGTGGGCCTAAGTCTCTTGGCAATTTTCGGGTTTTTGGCAATTTGTATGCTGATTATCCGTTGGATATTCAAAACGGGCTATCGGTTGCGTAGCTAGTCAGATTGGTTGTTTCGGTGTTATTGTCGCTTTTCAACGAGGGTCGGTAAGTCATGGCAAATTGGGCAATTTGGAACCGCAAAAACATTTTAAGTTCTGCGCTGGAAGACTGGCAGGAACGCGGGTTGATCAATCCGGCAATAGCTTCCATTCTCCAGGCGGATATATCAGCCAATGTTAAGCAGCGTTCTTTTTCCACTATTGTGATTCTGCTGGGCGTTATCTGCCTTGCCTTTGGTGTCATGACATTTGTTGCTGCCAATTGGGATTCCATGACCAGCCAGCAACGGGTTGGATTATTGTTCATTTCCCTATGGATCAGTTGGGGTATCTCGATCTGGTGTAAAATCCGCAATAATGAATGGGCGGCACAGGTTTTCGTGATGCTTGGCTGCGCAATTTTTGGCGCGTCCATCATGCTGATAGGCCAGATTTATCATATTCAGGGGGAGCCGAAAGACGCTGTCTGGCTTTGGGCTATTGGGACTGGTTTTGCGGCGCTGGTAACCTTCTCAATTCCCGCACTGGTGCTTTATGTCGGCCTGATAACGCTTTGGGGCGTGATGGATTTCAATCTGTTCGGTCGAAACAATCTGGTGGAATACAGCTATCTTGCCTATTGGGCCCTGGGTGCCCTTGGGGCCTGGTGGTTGTCCAGTCGTTTTACTGCTCACATTCTTGCAACTGCTTTGGTGTTCTGGTTGCTCTATGCAGTGGGTGAGAGCATCACCTGGCGCGATGAAATCAAGAATGTTTTGCCCTTGCATATTGTGATGGCTGCCAGTTTCTCCGCCATTGCGCTGACGCTGTATTCCCATGGCTCGAAACAATATTTGAAGGGTTTTGAAGTCAATACGTTGGTCTATCTCTTCATCTTGTTGGGCGGGCTTTTGCTGATCTGGTACAGTGTGACGGATATCCGCTGGAATGGAAAATGGCGCATGGTTACGGCGGCCTATGTGCCGGGCATGATCGGGGCTGCGATTTGCATCGCAACGGCTTTTATTGCCCGCCAGGTCAATCATGCATTTACCTATGATATTATCGTCACGGCGATATTTGCATCAGTTGCAGTCGCGCTTGCGGGCTCTGCAACACGCGTTCCGTTTGTGATGGAGACCTTTATGCTCGCACTATCCATCTGGACGATCCGCATGGGTTGGCGGCTGGATTATAAATCGCTGTCAACGCTAGGCTTTTTCGGCTTTGCCGGGGTCATGTTGCTGCTTTATTTTAAAACGCTTGGAACCTTGCTGGATACGAGCCTGTTTTATCTGGGAGCAGGTGTCTTACTTCTCGCCGGGGCGATCATCCTGCCGAAGTTCATGGGGAGATCGAAGAATGCGGGAGCAGGCTCATGAAACTCAAATATTTCATCTTTGGCGCAATTGGCGCGGCACTCCTGCAATCAGCGGCCTTGGGTAAAATCATTTATGATCGGGCAAACCTGATCTCATCGGGCAAGGAAGTGGTCATTCAATCGGCAATGGTTGACCCGCGCGATTTGTTTCGGGGCCACTATGTGACGCTCAATCTGACAGTTGGAACCATCAATGATCCAAACATTCCGATCACGGGTGAGCTGCAGCCGGACGGGCCTGTATATGTGGAATTGAAAAAAGGTGACGAGGAATTTTGGGTTGCCAAACATCTCTATGCGGAGTTTCCAGAAGGCATTTCGGAGCCAGTGATCAAGGGCAAAATTCAGCGCGGATGGTCATCTGGCAATAATGTTCGCAATATGCGTATCCGTTTTCCATTTGATCGTTTCTTTGCCGAAAAGGGCCAAGCAAAAGATCTGGAAAAAGTCCGCCGTGACCGAAAGCTCGGTGTGGTGCTGGCCGTCGGTGCGGACGGCGAGGGAGCCATCAAAGGCATCAGCGTTGAGGGCGAGGTTATTTATAATGAGCCGGTTTGGTGATGTTCAGTTCCGCCACTTGATCGAACAGCCCACGCTTGGGACTTGATCTTTCGGACCTTTGCCCGTTTCAGCAATCATCTGCATTGCATTGACGAGTTCTGGTATTCGTTCGCCCTGCACTCGCATCCCCCAATTGTCCAAGCGACCGCGATATTGTAATTCGCCATCTTTGTTCAAGCCAAAGAAATCCGGCGTGCAGATTGCACCATAGGCTTTGCCAACAGATTGGTCTTCATCGACGAGGTAGGGGAAGTTAAAGCCAAAATGCTCACCAAAGCGTTTCATGTTTTCCGGCGAGTCTTCATCATAATCATGATAGTCATTCGACATGACGGCGAGAACATTAGTCCCGCTTGCCAACAGCAAGTCAGCGTCCTTCGCAAGGCTTTCTCCAATTGCTTGCACATAGGGGCAATGATTACAGATGAAGGCAACCAGTAATCCCTTGTCACCCAAGTGATCTGACATTTTGAATGTTTTTCCGTCAGAATCCTCCAGTTCAAAATCGGGCGCTTTCCAGCCAAAATCACAAATTGGGGTGTCTAAAAGCATGCCTTATTCCTTTTGCGCATAGTTTATCGACATTGACCGTTTCCAATATGCACGTAGTTCATTGTATCAATTATGTGGGTGGAATGAATTCTTGGAAAATTTTCCGAAATATTGGAAGGGCTTCCATTTGGTCACAATGAGAGGATAGAGCCGGAAAAACAATACCGGACAAAATGTCTGGAAGGGATGCAATAACATGTAACATCGAGGCAGCAACAGCGATGTCTGCGTGGGACATTCGTTCACCAAACCAATAATTTCCTTCACGGCTGCTTCTATCAACTTCCAAAACATTCACAGTCGCCAGAATCTGAGATCGGCATCGATCGCGCCAAATATCAGATATGGTGTCGTGAAGCTGCATTTCGTAAAACAAAGATACGCCTTTGTCTGCGAGCCCTCCTGCCAAGGCCATCACAGACATGCAGTGCCTGCGGTTTGTTTCGTTCAGCGGTAACAAGGAATTTTCGCCATGCGCCATTCGTTCGATTTCCAACAGGATCGTAGTGCATTCCGTTAGTACATCACCGTTGTCCAAAACAAGTGTGGGAACCCTTATCAGCGGGTTATATGCCTGAATCCGATCCGCATCCCCGAATACCGACCAAGGGCGATGTTCAAACGGCAAGTTGTAATGCTCGAGGGCAATTGCGACCCGCCGGACATATGAGGAGTCATATTGCCCTATAAGAATCATTTTATTGCCTTCCTTATTCCGCAGCTTGTTTCTTGGCTTTTGCGCCAGTCTGCGGTCTGCGCTCCAGTAGTTCTTTCAGGAAGTGGCCCGTATAGCTGCGCTTTTCCTTGACGATTTCTTCCGGCGTTCCGACCGCGATCAGTTCGCCGCCGCCATCGCCGCCTTCGGGGCCGATGTCAATCACATGGTCCGCCGTTTTGACGACTTCCAGATTGTGTTCAATCACGACGACCGTGTTTCCTGCATCCACCAGTTCATGCAGCACATCGAGCAGTTTGGCGATGTCGTGGAAGTGAAGGCCCGTTGTCGGCTCATCCAGAATATAGAGGGTACGGCCAGTGGCTCGTTTGGAAAGCTCCTTGGCCAGTTTGATGCGCTGGGCCTCACCGCCTGATAGCGTATTGGCTTGCTGTCCGACCTTTATATAGCCAAGGCCGACACGCTCTAGTGTCACAAGCTTGTCGCGTACCGATGGAACAGCAGAAAAGAATTGCGCACCTTCTTCGACAGTCATATCCAGCACATCTGCGATGGATTTCCCCTTGAAGAGCACTTCAAGGGTTTCGCGGTTATAGCGCTTGCCGTGGCAGACATCGCAGGTGACATACACATCCGGCAGAAAATGCATTTCGATCTTGATGACGCCATCGCCCTGGCAGGCTTCACAACGTCCGCCTTTCACATTGAAAGAAAAACGACCGGGCGCATAGCCGCGGGTCTTTGCTTCAGGCAGTCCGGCAAACCAATCCCTGATCGGCGTGAAAGCTCCGGTATAGGTTGCCGGGTTAGAGCGCGGTGTCCGGCCAATCGGTGATTGATCTATGTCGATCACTTTGTCGAGAAATTCGAGGCCCTCAATGCTTTTGTGCGGAGCAGGAACTTCCCGTGCGCCGTTCAATTTGCGGGCGGCAGCCTTGTATAAAGTCTCGATCAGGAAGGTGGATTTACCGCCACCCGAAACGCCTGTTACGCAAGTGAACAGAGATAGCGGAATTTCTGCCGTGATGTTCTGAAGATTGTTTCCTGTTGCGCCAGAAACCTTGATGCGCTTGCCTTTCTTGGCTTTGCGGCGTTCGGCAGGAAACGGAATAGACAAGGCCCCGGTCATATATTGTCCGGTGAGCGAATTCTTGTTGGCCATCACCTGTTTGGGCGTGCCTTGGGCGATGATTTCGCCCCCATGAATTCCGGCAGCAGGGCCAATATCCAGCAGATAGTCGGCTGCTAATATAGCGTCCTCGTCATGCTCTACTACAATGACGGTATTCCCCAAATCACGAAGGTGACGCAAGGTTTCGAGCAGACGGGCATTATCTCGCTGATGCAGACCGATGGACGGTTCATCCAGCACATATAATACGCCCGTCAGGCCAGAGCCGATTTGTGAGGCAAGTCGAATACGCTGGCTCTCACCACCGGACAGGGTTCCAGAGTTGCGGGACAAAGTGAGATAATCCAGGCCCACATCATTGAGAAATTTCAGACGCTCGCGAATTTCTTTCAAAATGCGCCCGGCGATTTCGTTTTGTTTATCGGTCAGTTTTTCCGGCAATTCGTTCGCCCAGCTATTGGCGTTGCGGATCGACATTTCAGTGATGTGACCGATATGCTGATTGTTCAATTTGACTGCAAGGGTCTCTGGCTTCAAACGATAACCGCCGCAGGCCTGACAAGGCGCTGAGGACATGAACTTTTCGATTTCTTCGCGCATCCAGGCGCTATCGGTTTCGCGCCAGCGGCGTTCCAGATTTCCGACCACGCCCTCAAAACTCTTTTTCGTTTTGTAAGTACGCATGCCGTCGTCATAAGAAAAATCAATTTCCGTTTCGCCGGTTCCGAATAAAACCGCGTCTTGCGCTTCCTTGGATAGGTCAGACCATTTATCGCTCAGTTTGAATTTGAAATGCCTGCCCAAGGCCTCCAGTGTTTGCGCATAGTAGGGAGACGGGTTTGATGACTTGGACCAAGGCAGAATAGCGCCGCCGCGCAAGGTCAGCGAATGATCTGGAACGATCATATCAGGGTCGACACCTTTTTCTGTGCCGAGGCCGTCACAGGTTGGGCAGGCGCCAAAGGGATTGTTGAAAGAGAAAAGACGCGGCTCAATCTCCGGAATAGTAAAGCCAGAAACCGGACATGCGAATTTTTCGGAAAAAACCATGCGTTCATGGGTTTCGTTCTTGGACTGGTTGGCACTGCCAAGGGCTGCATCGGTCAGCGGCTTGTCGGCATATTCGGCAATCGCAAGACCATCGGCCAGCTTGAGGCAGGTCTCCAGGGAGTCAGCCAGACGGGCAGCAATATCCTGGCGCACCACCACGCGGTCAACCACCACATCAATGTCGTGTTTATACTTCTTGTCGAGATCCGGAACATCCGCGATCTCGGATATCACACCATCCACCTTGACCCGCTGGAAACCCTTTTTCATCAGTTCGGCGAGTTCTTTTTTATATTCTCCTTTGCGGCCGCGCACGATTGGCGCAAGAATGAGCAGGCGAGTGCCTTCTTCCATTGCCAAAACACGATCGACCATTTGGCTGACCGTCTGGCTTTCAATCGGCAATCCTGTTGCCGGGGAATAGGGAATGCCGACCCGGGCAAACAAAAGGCGCATATAGTCGTAAATCTCGGTGACCGTACCAACTGTAGAACGCGGATTGCGGCTGGTAGTCTTTTGCTCAATGGAAATAGCAGGCGACAGCCCGTCGATCTGGTCTACATCCGGCTTTTGCATCATTTCCAGGAATTGGCGGGCATAGGCCGACAGACTTTCCACATAGCGACGCTGGCCCTCGGCATAGATCGTATCAAAAGCGAGAGAAGATTTTCCCGAACCGGAAAGGCCAGTGATAACTATAAGCTTGTCACGGGGAAGGTCCACATCAATGTTTTTGAGGTTATGTTCACGCGCGCCGCGAACGGAAATGAATTTATGTTCAGCCATTTGATGCTCTTGAATTTGTCCGGATCGTGGATTTGGCAGCACAATTGAGCTGGCCGTTGTCGTGACGTATAGATAGCCTTTGCAGGCGGTTTTGCAAGGTAAAGCCCGTGGCGGATTGATGCCTACTGACATGATGTTGGTAAAATGGAATGGTATTGAGCATCACAGTAAGTTCAATTTGTGGGTTTTGTCAGACTTGATTAGAATCGCTAATAGCACTATAAGAACAAATATAGAACAAAATAGATGTGGACAGGTGACGCTTGTTTAGCCCGATGGGGCGATGAAACAGTGTTTTTGGGCTATGTAACTCCCGTTCGTCGGTTTGCTTGCAGATCGGGCGGGGCAGGATGAAAACAAGGACGAAGTTATGGCTGGAAGTGTGAACAAGGTAATTTTGGTTGGTAATCTGGGCGCGGACCCTGACATTCGGCGTACACAGGATGGCAGACCTATTGCGAACCTCTCCGTTGCCACTTCCGAGTCATGGCGCGACAAGAATTCCGGTGAGCGCCGCGAAAAGACCGAATGGCACCGCGTTGTGATCTTCAATGAAGGTCTTTGCAAAATTGCCGAGAGTTATTTGAAGAAAGGCTCAAAGGTCTATCTTGAGGGCCAGCTTCAGACCCGCAAATGGCAGGACAAAGACGGCAATGACCGCTATTCTACTGAGGTTGTGCTGCAGGGCTTTAACGGCAACCTGACCATGCTTGACGGTCGCGGCGAGGGCGGTGGCCAGTCTGAGTATAGCCGTGTCGGTAATGAAGGCGGCGGTAAATCGGGCGGCGGCGGCGGATCAGATTTCGGTCAGTCCGGCCCTAGCTTTGGCGGCGGCGGCGGCGATCTGGACGACGAGATCCCGTTCTAGGATTTGAAACTGTGGGGGTTCGTCAGTATTCTGAATAGTAGAGAAAAATGACCAATCCCCAAATTAATCCAACGACTGCTATTATTAGTCCCGCCCACATCACGAAATTATATGAATAAGTCATTCCCAGCGATGCTACACTGGCGCCAGCGATAATGAGAATGATCGGCGCGAATACGCTTAGCAAGATTCTCAATATTGTTTTTAAAAAATTCAAATACGTTCTCCGACTTGGGATATCTGGAATTTTCTACCAAACTATTCTTAACTTGCAGTGTCGATAGATAAGCAAATTCTAACTTTCGATTTTTCAATTTATGCATCAATCCATCGCCCATATCAGCCTTGTTGTTCGTGATTATGACGAGGCAATTGCCTTTTATTGCGGTAGGCTGAAATTCGAGCTGGTTGATGATACATATCAGCCAGAGCAGGACAAAAGATGGGTTGTCGTCGCGCCACCAGGCTGGAAAGAGAAGGGCGGAACCACCATCCTTTTGGCCAAGGCATCCAAGCCAGAGCAGGAAGCTTTTATCGGTAATCAGGCAGGCGGACGGGTATTCCTGTTTTTGAAAACTGATGATTTCTGGCGTGACTATAACCAGATGGTTGCTGATGGCATTGAGTTTGAACGCGAGCCAAAAGAAATGGACTACGGCACCGTTGCAGTTTTCAAGGATTTATATGGAACACTTTGGGATCTGATTCAGTTTTCTGATAGTCATGTAATGACGGAGAATTAGATGACCCTTTTCAACAGCCTCAAAGCAGACTGCCTGAGTGATTGGCAATCTTATACCCAGCATGAATTTGTTCGCCAAATGGGCGAGGGTACTTTGCCGGAAGCCGCTTTTCGCGAATATCTGGTGCAGGACTATCTGTTCCTCATTCAGTTTAGCCGCGCCTATGCGCTATCGATTTACAAATCGCGTTCCGTCGCTGAAATGCGCCAAAGTCTTGAAGGCTTGAAAGCCATTTTGGACGTGGAAATGGATTTGCATGTGCGCATTTGTGAGCGCTGGGGCATTTCCCAAACTGAGCTGGAAGATACAGCAGAAGCGCGCGAGACCATTGCTTATACTCGTTTTGTGTTGGATGCCGGCAATGCGGGCGACCTGCTTGATCTTTTCGTATCCCTTGCACCTTGCATGATCGGCTATGGCGAGATTGGCCTGGCTCTCAAAGACAAGGCAACGCCCGACAATCCCTATGCGGAATGGATTAATGAATATGCTTCCGATGGCTATCAGGAAGTCGCCAATGGCACGATTGACTATATCAACAGGCTTGGGGAAGAGCTTTCTTCGGCGGCGCGATATCCGAAACTGAAGACGCTTTTTGGGGCGGCGTCCCGCCTTGAAGCCGACTTCTGGCAGATGGGCTTGAACGCAGCGACAAGCGATTGCTGAGCTGATATTAGAGTGGCGATTGTGAACTTTAAGGAAACAATAAATGTTGAGAAGGATTGCTATAAGCCTGGCAATTGCCTTGACCCTGATCTGCCTGTTTTTATTCTATAGTCAGTATTGGCTTTACAGGACTATGTTTAATCCCGATGGTCGATATTTTGATGCCCAGCAAGGCGTTGTTTTTCATTCGCAAAGCGGTGTGACTTGGGCCAGTCTTTCAGCATTCTTTCTTCTGATCATTTTGGTGCTCGTTCTGGGCAAAAGGTAAACTGTAATGCTTCACACTTCTTCTCCATTAATCGGTAGAGTTCAGTCGCCACGCATCATTCGTATAGGCGGTGGTGTTGCTGCTGAAACTGCCGATGTATTGCAACAATTGGGTTTATCAAAGCCGCTGATTGTGACAGACAAAAATCTCATTGTATTGGGACATGTGAAAACGGTAACCGATATACTGGAGGCGGCCAATATTTCCTTCGGCGTTTTCGATGGCGTCGTTGAAGACCCGACAGATAGCTGCGTGGATGCAGGACGAAAGGCGCTCAATTCTAGTGACTATGATTGTATAATCGGCCTTGGCGGCGGCAGCCCGATGGATACGGCCAAGGCGATATCCTTCATGGCGGTCAATCCCGGCCATGTTCGAGACTACAAAGCGCCTACCCAAATCGATAAGTGCGGATTGCCGATCATATTGATACCTACAACAGGCGGTACAGGCTCGGAATTGACCCGTTGGTGCGTAATCACAGACACGGTAAAAACAGAGAAATACAACCTTTCGGGTCTTGCCGCTGTTGCAACGGCAGCAATTATCGATTGGAAATTCACTGTCACCAAGCCCTGGCGCATCACCGCCGATACAGCTGTTGACAGTTTGACCCATGCGCTGGAAGCGTATGTGAGCCGCAAGGCCTTTGCTTACACAGATGCGTTTGCGCTTTCCGCTTTACCACTGATTGCGCGAAATGTCAGGGATGCTTGCAAAGACCCGGATAATGGCCACGCACGCGAGGCATTGATGTTGGCCGCGTCCCAAGCGGGTATGGCTTTTTCCAATGCCTCTGTGGCACTGGTGCATGGAATGAGCAGGCCAATTGGGGCGCATTTTCATGTGGCCCATGGTCTTTCCAATGCGTGCTTGCTACCAGAGGTGACAGCATTTTCCGTAAGTTCAGCACCTCAGCGTTACGCCCATTGCGCCCGTATCATGGATATGGCCAATGATGCGGATAATGACGAAATTGCCTGTGGGAAACTTGTTGAAGGTTTGCGCCGATTGAATGATGATTTGAAGGTTCCATCTCCCAATGCTCAGGGCCATGACCGCGAAACTTATTTTGCCAAAATGCCCTTGATGGCAGAGCAGGCACTTGCTTCAGGTTCGCCGCAAAATAATCCGCGTGTTCCAAGCGCTGAGGAAATTGTGGAGCTGTACCAGAAAACCTGGTGATTGAACTCAAGGGGTTACGCCTTGGGCAAATGGCACTGGCCAGCGGACTGATCCTTTCCCTATCATCCACAGTGATTGTAATTCAAACCCTGAATGAAATTAAGCTGCTGAAAAGCGAAGGAGGCAGACGGGATTATCGGCTTTGCTGTTGCAGGATGTCGCCGCCCAAGGCTGGTTCCGCATCAGATGTTAAAAAGTCGCCGCGATGGTGTATTGCGATAAAGGCAAAGGGCGCTCTCACTTCGGCTCCTTGCTTGCGCTTGTATGCGGTTTAATGTCAATTCGGTAAGCTGATTCTAAATTGAATACCTGATCCGTTGAAACTGGAAACCTGATATGAACAAGATCATCGGAATGTTTTCGTTTTCCGGTTCCGCAAAGCGAGCAAAGTTCCTTCAGTTCATTTTGATTGCAATTGGCTTGTGGCTTCTTGCTGCTTATCTGGATGAAACATTTATCGCGCCTAATCTCTGCAACATAAATCCTGATTGGATTTGCTATTTGCCGGGGGAGGTTCGTGAAGGTATTACGCTCGACAGGTTTGTTTCAGTTTTTCTTTTGCTTCCATTCTTTTCGGTTGTTATTCGGCGGCTCAATAGCCATCAACGCAACCCATTGCTCTCCCTTTTGGCCATACCGCTCATCGGTCTGTTGGGTGTTTTTTTGTATATGCCGGAACTGGACATTCCTCATTGGCAATTGATCGCGGCAATCCTTGTCGCTCTGCCATTGATCTATTTCATGCTAATGAACGGCAAGAAAGAATAGGCACCGTTCCATTTCAGACAGTGTCTTTATTTTGACGATTTTAACAATCAGGTTAAAGTGAGTTGTTTCTGGATTCGATACGGCAGCAAATTGTTGCTATTTGGCTGGAAGGGATGGGGCGAAAATCATTAATCAGGAGTTCCCGCGCATGAAACTTTTCCGCATTGCACTATTTGTAGTTATTTCCGCGTTGTTTGCCACTAATGCGATGGCAGCGCCCAAGAAGGTATATTTGGTCAATGGGCTGCTGAGCAAAGCACTCGGATATGGTTTAACCAATCTGAGTAAGAAAATACCTTATGCAAGGCATTTCAAATTTGCGGGCTCTGTAACTGCTGCAGCCGTAAACGGCATAATCGATGATGCAACCCGGGCTTACCAAAATGATCCATCCACGCAGATCTCGCTGATTGGAATTAGCCAGGGTGCAAATGCAGTTTCGCGCATTGCCGCAGCCTTGAACAAAAATGGTGTTCCGGTTCATTATCTTGCGATTATCGAAGGCGGCTCCATGAGCCCGATATATGACAATGTGCGAAAGGCGGATAATTTCATCTGCACAGATTCAGCTTGTAGCGGCAAACCACTGCGCAGAGGCGGAGGCAATAGCCGAACAGTGATACAGGTAATCAAGCTCAATACCGGACATATTGATAGCGGCAACCACCCCAAAATGCACAGCAGGGTGATCAGCCAGATTTAGTCGAAATCCAAATTGGTTGAATTCAAAAAAAGAGGGCTCATTTGTCCTCTTTTTATTTAGCCTCTTGTAATCTTGCCGCATTTGCCTTGCGGACCTCTTCATCATGGTGAAGCTTGTTTTGCACCTCGATATACAGGCGTTTTACGGTTGGAAATTCATTTTTGATCGCCAATTCAAGCCCATAAATAATGTTTTCAACCTTGCCGACGGTGATGTCATTCTTGAAATCGATTGAGATAGCCAGAAGCACATCATTTGGCCCCCGATGAAGAGTTCGAATTTCGTTCAACTGCTCAACGTCCTCCGTTTTGGCCACTAGCTGCCTGATCGTCCCCACCATTTCGGGCGCTGCAGCTTCGCCAATCAGAAGCCCTTTAGTTTCATAAGCGAGCAACATGGCTGTTATTGCTAAAATGACGCCGATCAGGATGGAAGCGACACCATCGAGCATCGGCATTTCAAGGGCATGGGCCAGATAAATGCCTACAAATGCGACCACCAAACCCAACATTGCAGCCGAATCCTCAAACAGAACTGTAAAGATGGTCGGGTCTTTGGAGTCTCGAACTGCTTGAACCAGGCTTCTATTGCCCTTGATGGCCTTGAATTCCTTGAACGCAATCCACCAGGCAAAGCCTTCAAATACCATCGCAAGAGCCAAAACAATATAGTTGATCGTGGGATCAGAAATGCCATGTGGGTCCATCACTTTGTGGATGCCTTCATAGATTGAAATTCCTGAACCGATAGCAAATATCAAGATGGCGACCACAAAGGCCCAAAAGTAAAGTTCGGCTCCATAACCGAAAGGGTGCCTTTCATCCGCCGGACGGTTGGCGCGGTGCATTCCGTATAAAAGCAGCCCCTGATTTCCGGTATCGACCAATGAGTGGATGCCTTCCGACAACATGGCTGATGAACCGGTAACACTTGCCGCGAAGAATTTTGTGACTGCGATCAGGGCATTGCCAGCCATTGCCGCATAAATCACTTTTTTTGAGCCGCTCGCCATCTTGTGAATTCAATCCTTGTTGAAACTGCGTTAGATCTTTTCTAGCGTCAAGAGTGGTGAGTTGGAACCCGTAATGAACAAACAATCCAAATAAGCGGAGTAAAGAATTTGAGAATTTCCCTGAGGTGCGTTGTAGTCGCATTATTGAGCAGCTTTGCTGCATTTAGCTTGAATATGTCCAACGCGTTGGCAGGTGAAGCTGACATTGTGGATGTCAAAGCACGTGCATCAGGCAACGCCTGGTCATTTGATGTGACTGTACTGCATGACGACACAGGCTGGGATCACTATGCCGACAAATGGGATGTGGTGGGCATAGATGGAATAGTTTATGGGACCCGCGTCCTTGCCCATCCTCATGAGAATGAGCAGCCCTTTACCCGATCTATTTCAGGAGTTGAAATCCCAGATGATGTCATGGAAGTGCGCATTCGCGCCCATGACAACGTCCATGAATATGGCAGCAAGGAAATGACCATTAAGCTGGAGCGCTGAATTTTAACCGACAAAAAGCGCGGTTGCGCCATCTGCAACATATTGAACTGACAGGGCAGCCAATAATACGCCGAGCAGCCTTGTTAGGACCATACGCCCTGTATTCCCAAGATATTTGTCGAACAGATCTGCTGAAAACAAAACCACAAGTGCAATAGACATCAGAACGAAAATGACACCGACCAAAACAGATGTTCCAGTCCAGGCATTAACTGTGTCTCCGACGGATAATTGCGATGAAAGCAGAATTGTAGCGGAAATAGCGCCCGGACCGGCGATCAGCGGAATGGCAAGTGGAAACACGGCGATATTTGCGATTTTGTCCTTGATAGCTGACTGCGAGGCTTCTTCTTTTCGTTCCTGACGTTTCGCGTAGATCATTTCAAAGGCTGTATAAAACAGGAGTAATCCGCCAGCCATGCGGAACGCATGAATGGTAATGCCCATTGCATCCAATATCATCGTGCCGGTTATTGCGAAGAGCGTCAGGATCAAAAATGCAATGATGACTGCTCGCAGAGCTACCGATCGCTTGTCGGCTGCTGCCATGCCTGCGGTAAGGCCCAGGAACAAAGGCGCATTACCGATAGGATCAACAGTAACAAAGAGGGTCACAAATGCATTCAGGATTGTGTCATAAGTCGGCATGCGATTCTTCTTTTTGAGTTTTGGATGGGCGCATTGGGTTATTAACAAGGTAGTTTTGCATGCGCTTTAACATAGTCGATCATATCCGCAATGGTAGCACAACCGATAACTCCAAATCGAATGATGACTGGATTGGATTTGAGGATCGAGTAGCGATTGTGGCCGATGGCGCCACAGGACTCGCCGAAAATCGTTTGATGAGCGTATGCGACAGTGATGCCCAATGGGTTGCCAAATTGGGTGTTGATCGCTTTTTGAATGCCCGGGCTGATGACAGCGTTCGTGATCTTGTTCGCGAGATAAATTCGCAGGCTTTGGCACTAATTGGCGAGAGCCATGCCGTCGACGACTTGCCGCGTTATGCTTGGCCAACTTCCGGCTTTATCATGGCCCGGTTGCAAAGTGGTTTGATCGAGATTTCCGGCTTGGGTGATTGTTCTGCAATTGTTGAAATGACAGACGGATATATTGAGCGGTTTTCTGCCTTGCCGTTTAACAAATCCACAGAAACTCGGTCGGCGAAAAATGATCGGGCAAAAGCATCCGGCAGCGGAGAGGCTATCCGCTCACCAGAAGTGATATCGTCGCTGCGCCAGAAGCGGAACCTTTCCAACACGATTGATAGCGGCGTATGGACATTGGGTCTGGTGCCGGAAGCCTCTGACCATGTGCTTACCGCTGCGCTGCCGCTCAGCGAAATACAAGCGATTTTGCTAATGAGTGACGGCTTTTCTGCGGCCTGTGACAGCTATGAATTATACGATGAAGCTGGATTGCTTGGTGCTGCAAAAGAACACGGATTAGCGCAGGTCATTGCTGAAATCCGGCGTGTGGAGCGGCTGATTGATCCTGACGCTGTAAAGTTTCCACGTTACAAACAATGCGATGATTCTTCAGCGATTCTGTTAGAAATAGCCAATTAACGGGTCGAGCGCACCGGGCCGAAATTATTTCGAATATTATTATTTTAAGTTGCTGATTTTATTAAATTTTTCAGTCTAACGATCTGACTGTCGATTTGGCCTTAAAGGCCGAATATGTTACAAGCAGGAAATTAATTCGGACTGAGACGGGGAAATTTTTTGTCAGACGAAACAAACATTCCAGACGAGCCTGAAAATGGTGGCGGGCGCTCGTCGATAAAACCAATATCAATCATCGAGGAAATGAGCCGATCCTATCTCGATTATGCCATGAGCGTGATCGTGAGCCGGGCGCTTCCTGATGTTCGTGATGGTCTGAAACCGGTTCATCGGCGCATTTTATATTCCATGCATGAGAGCGGTTTCGACTGGAACAAGCCATATCGCAAGTCAGCCCGCGTAGTCGGTGACGTGATCGGTAAATACCACCCTCATGGTGATACAGCGATTTATGAGTCGATGGTGCGAATGGCACAGGATTGGTCGCTTCGCCTGCCGCTTATCGATGGCCAGGGCAATTTCGGCTCTATCGATGGCGATAAAGCTGCAGCCATGCGCTATACCGAAGCGCGAATGGCAAAAGTTGCCCATGAGCTTTCAACCGACCTGGACAAGGACACAGTCGATTTTCGGGATAACTATGATGGTTCTGAACGCGAACCATCCGTACTTCCGGCCAAATTCCCAAATCTCTTGGTCAATGGCGCCGGCGGTATTGCTGTTGGTATGGCGACCAATATTCCGCCTCATAATCTGGGCGAAGTCATCGACGGGTGTATGGCCCTAATCGATAATCCTGCCATCGACTTGGAAGAGATGATCGAGATCATTCCTGGACCGGACTTTCCGACAGGTGGCCTAATCATGGGCCGCAGCGGTATCCGTTCCGCCTATGAGACTGGTAGAGGCTCTGTGCTGATGCGCGGCAAGGTCGATACCGAGACCATTCGCAATGAGAGACAAGCCATTATCGTCACTGAGGTGCCATACCAGGTCAACAAAGCCTCGATGATTGAAAAGATTGCTGATCTTGTGCGTGACAAACGGTTGGAGGGCATTTCAGACATTCGTGATGAGTCTGACCGCAGCGGATATCGGGTTGTTATTGAATTAAAGCGTGATGCTGTTCCTGAGGTGGTTTTGAACCAACTTTATCGCTTCACACCGCTACAGACATCATTCGGCTGCAATATGGTAGCGCTGAATGGTGGCAAACCGGAACAGTTGAACCTGCTGGATCTGCTACGTTGTTTTGTTGCTTTCCGCGAAGAGGTCGTAACCCGCCGCACAAAGTTCCTGCTTAACAAGGCAAGGGTCCGGGCTCATGTATTGGTTGGTTTAGCTATTGCTGTTGCCAATATTGATGAAGTGATCAAATTGATCCGTGGCGCGCCAGATCCGGCGACTGCGCGGGCTCAGTTGATGGAACGCCGCTGGGAAGCAAAAGACGTTGCGCCGCTTATTCAACTGATTGATGATCCGCGTCACAAATTGAATGACGACAACACCTATTTCCTTTCAGAGGAACAGGCGCGCGCCATTCTTGATCTTCGTCTTCAGCGCTTGACGGCACTTGGCCGCGACGAGATTTCAGACGAGTTGCACAAGATCGGTGAAGAGATCAAAGATTATCTCGATATTCTATCTTCGCGAGACCGGGTCATGACGATCATCAAGGATGAGCTGATTGCTGTTCGTGATGAATTCGCAACACCACGCCGGACTGAAATAGCCGAGGGCGGTTTCGATATGGAAGACGAAGACTTGATCGCCCGCGAGGACATGGTCGTCACTGTCTCCCATGCGGGGTATATCAAGCGCGTTCCGCTAGACACATACCGCGCCCAGCGGCGAGGCGGGAAGGGACGTTCCGGCATGTCAACAAAAGACGAGGATTTCGTCACCCGTCTGTTCGTTGCCAATACGCATACGCCGATTCTTTTCTTTTCTTCCAAAGGCATTGTCTACAAGCTTAAAGTCTGGAAGCTGCCGCTTTCTGCGCCTCAAGCCAAGGGCAAGGCATTGATCAATATTTTACCACTCGAACAAGGCGAGCGCATTACCACCATCATGCCGCTGCCAGAGGATGAAGAAAGCTGGACAGAGTTGGACATCATGTTCGCTACGACCAGAGGAACCGTTCGCCGCAACAAGCTTTCTGACTTTGTTCAGGTCAATCGCAACGGCAAGATCGCCATGAAGCTCGATGAAGGCGATGGAATTGTGGGCGTTGATACCTGTTCAGAAGACGCGACTGTATTGCTGACCAGTTCCAAAGGCCAAGCGATCCGCTTCCCTGTAACGGATATTCGCGTGTTTACGGGACGTAATTCGGTTGGGGTTCGCGGTATCAGGCTCGCCGACGCGGATGAAGTCATTTCCATGTGTATTCTCAAACCATCTCAGGCTGAAGCATGGGAACGTACTGCCTATCTTAAACGTCGCAGGCTTGAAGTGGCCGCGGAAACCGGAGAGGCCCCGGAGCCTGTGGAAGTTGAAGAGGGCGAAGATGTTCAAACCCTAAGTGATGAGCGTTTTGAAGCTTTGAAAGATCGCGAACAGATGATCCTGACGCTCTCTGAAAACGGTTTTGGCAAGCGTTCATCCAGCCATGAATATCGTGTATCAGGACGTGGCGGCAAAGGTATTGCAGCCATGGTTGTGAATGAGCGTAATGGTCAATTGGTATCCGCATTTCCGGTTGAACAGGAAGACCAGATCATGCTGGTTACCGATGGCGGACAATTGATCCGTTGCCCGGTTTCAGGCATTCGCCAAGCGGGTCGCTCGACCCAAGGCGTCACGGTGTTTAAGACTGGAAAAGGCGAGAAAGTGGTCTCCGTTGAGCATATCAGCGAACCGGAAGAAGAAGAAACCGTAGAGGCTGAAGGTTCAGAAGTGGCAATTAGTGCAGGTGAATACACCGCTTCAAGCGCCCCTGAGAATGATGCCAGCGAGATCGACGAAAATTAAACACCCATTCCAAATTAAAAGACGAGTAATTGGGCCGCAGTTGAAATAAACGACTTGCGGCCTTTTACTTTGAAGCAATTTGTTTCTGCAGTTTCTCTATATTCTGGCTCATTCGGCTGGCCATTATTTTTACTAACGCCAAAGCAAATTCCGGTTGGGTGAAATAGAGATTATCCACCTCACCGGCAGTCATGGTGCGCAGGGTACAATCCGTTGCGCAGCGGGCGGTCATGGTTCGGGTTCCTGTTCCGGTAAATAAACCAAATTCGCCGAATAGTTCACCAGACGCAATTTGAGCGCCATTTTCAACGATTTCAACCGTTCCCTTGGTCAGCACAAATAACCGATCTGCCGGATCACCCTTGGAAAAGATGACCTGGCCTTTGGTCAATTCGATTTCAGCCATGATGGGAAGGAGATTTTCAATCTCATAGCCATAATGGCGGGTGCGCCTGATCTTTCTGGATGTATTTTGCACTTCGAAGAGTCGATATAGACTGATGATCGCAGCAAATAACCCAAAGATGACCAAAACGGTTTCAGCCCTGATGAAGGCGTAAGCCAAAAAGGCGATGACCGATAAAACCATTATACCCCGGAGCGGCAACATGTTCTTCGTGGCAAGGGCAAGTATCAGCAAAACCAGCGCTGAATAGGCGTAAAAAGTTCCGCTATTTAGTGAGTTTGCCAGCATTGTCCCAGTCCGTAGAAATTCGGTTTTTACTATTTTTCCCGAACACATACTGATTTGAAAAGGGCAGGGTTGCAAGTGCTACAAGTGTGAGGATTTATGATGTTGATTAAAGGCTGAAACAGGTATTAGCTTTTCACAACCGCATATAAATGGACCTTCAAATGGATATCACCACAGTTTTACTTTTTGCATTTGCCAGTTTTATCATCATCATTGTTCCCGGACCAACGGTAACGGTGATCATTGCAAACTCGCTCAGGGGCGGGACAAAAGCCGGACTTTTGAATGTCGCTGGAACTCAGTTGGGGCTGATTCCCATGGTTTTGATCGTCGCCTTCGGCCTTGAGGCTGTGGTGAGCTTCATGGCCGATTGGTTTTTCTGGGTTAAGCTGGCAGGAGCAGCTTATCTGATCTGGATTGGATTTAACCTGTTGCGATCAGACGGAAAGCTGAATGATGTAGAGGCCGTCAAGCCGCCAAGAATTGGCTATTTCTGGCAGGGCTTTTTCGTAATCTTGTCAAATCCCAAGGCGCTTTTGTTTTTCGGCGCGTTTATTCCGCAATTCATCGACCCGGCAGGTGATGCTTTCACTCAATCGCTTATCTGTGGGGTTATTTTCATGATGGTTGGAGCGATCTTCGATGGACTATATGCGGTTCTTGCGGGAAAAGCTGGCGCAATGTTGACCAAAAGCAGGGTGAAATTGGTAGAACGTATCAGTGGAAGTCTGTTGATTGCCGGCGGTATCTGGATGGCAATGCTAAAAAAAGTTTAAATTGATTTGTTTTGTGTGGAGCAAACTTGTCTCCTATTCGGTGATATCCTGAACACGTCGTCTGGCAAGAGCCTTGTAGCTTTCTATCTGCTGTTCAGCATTCAGGTCGAACACTGCCGATATGGCAGCTATCACTCCAAGAAATAGTATCAATGTCAAAAACATTTTTTTCTCCGTAAAAATTACTCGGCAGCTTTTTCGACTGCTTGCCAGGTCTTGATATGGTGGTGAAATCAGACATTATTAGAGCAAACTTATTCACAGCTGATCACATGAAGTTTACCGCCAGTGGAAAAAGCAAAAGTTGACCTGCCTAGACACAATCTTAATGCACCGGATTGGCTAAGACTTTATCAAAGCAAGCATTGCTTTTTTAACACTTCTGCAAGACGGATTTGCGATGCTGTTGTTCACAAGTGTTGTTGCCTCATTCCAACCGCAATGCTTTCCTAGGAAATGTTATCTGGGTGGCAATATCCGGTGCGGAATTTGTTTGGCTGTATTCAGGGTATTGGATTAATGGGCATAGAATTGATCAACTTGGGTAAAAAATCGAGCAAATACAAATTGCTCTTGCCTTTTGGAACGCTCATTTTTGTTTTATCAGGCTGTGCCGTTGATAAGCCTCAACCAGAGTCCAAAACAGTTGTCACCAAAACAGAGCACATCAATACGGAAACCAAGTTCTCTTCAAAAGAATATGGCGTAGCTGGAAGCCCAAGGGTGACCAGTGAAAAACGGACCCGAAAGGGGGGTGGGCGCTTTCAAATTGGCAAGCCCTATAAAATTCGCGGAAAATGGTACAAGCCCAAGGAGGACCCAAGCCTCAACGAGGTTGGCCTTGCTTCCTGGTATGGACCCAATTTTCATGGCCGCTTAACTGCCAATGGCGAAATCTATGACCAATATGGAATCTCAGCAGCTCATCCGACAATGCCATTGCCGAGTTATGCGACAGTTACCAATCTTGAAAATGGACGGAAAATTACCGTACGCGTTAATGATCGTGGCCCCTATGCCCACGGGCGCGTTATTGACCTTTCAGCCAAAGCAGCCGAGCTTTTGGGCTATACAAAACAAGGAGTTGCCAAAGTACGGGTGCAATTTTCCGGCCTGGCCCAAATGGACGGACTGGATGAGCAAAAACTTTTAGCTTCTTACGAAGGGCCAGGCGCTGGCCAGTTCAACGGATCAGGCGGCCTTGCTTCAGGAACCATGATTGCCATGGCAGAGCCGCAGCCTCAAACCAGTGCAGCAGCAGCAATTGATCAGACTTTCGTACCTGAATCGTCTGCACTTGCGGGTAGAATTCCTGTTCCTGTAGAGCGTCCGACACTGTTTGAAGGGGTACCATTGGCAAAGAATGAAGCTGGTGGATCGCTTGTGCAGGATGTTGAAAAGGTCATTTATAAACCAGCAGATACGGTTTTAGGGCGTATTCCGCGGCCAATGGCTTATGCCGAAGAAGGCCTGAATATAGATTCTCTTGCCTATGCCTATCACCCAAATCCATCGGAATATATAAGTGAGTATTCTTCGTCAAAGGTGACGATTGTTATCGGAATGGTGCTATCTGAAGCGCAACCTTTACTCCAATCCTTGGTAAGACAAGCAGGATCAATTCAAGACATCGGTGGTGATGGACAACTGATTTTGATCACTACAGAGCAGCATGCCAATCAGGTTGTAGGGTATTTGCGTGAAATTGGTTTCATTGGAGCCCGGATTCAATAGAAACCCGACGTAAACTGTCAAAAGAGTGCCCATCCTCCAATGTAAGTCTTGAACACTCTTCCCCGTGCCTCTAATGTAGTCTTGGGCGCTGTAATGACAGTAGGGAAGTTAAATGTTTGCTTTTAGCAAGATGATTGGGTGCAGCACAGGGTTTGATCTTGTGCGCAAAAGTCTTATTGCTCTTGTGGCATTATCACTGCCATTGGTTGCAGAGATAAACCCGGTTAAAGCACAAGGTTTCGATTCCCGTGCACCTCAGGCGATCCTGTTGGATGCCGATACCGGAACTATTTTGTATTCCAAGGAAGAAAATACCAAGATCCCGCCAGCGTCTTTGGCGAAGCTGATGACTATGGAAGTGGTTTTTGATCGCTTGAAACAAGGTTCCTTGAGTCTCACCGACACGTTTTTTGTCAGCGAAAACGCTTGGCGCAATGGCGGCGCCAATTCCGGCGGATCAACCATGTTTGCCGAGTTGAATTCAGAAATTCCGCTGGAAAGCCTGATCCGTGGCGTCATTATTCAATCTGCTAATGATGGCTGTATCATCATTGCTGAAGGCCTTGCAGGCACTGAGCCGACCTTTGCCAATCTGATGAATGAGCGCGCGAGAGCAATCGGTCTTGAAAATTCGAATTTCACCAACTCTACCGGCCTGCCGGATGAAAACCAATATGTCACTTTGGTTGATCTTGCAAAACTAGCCCAACATATGATCCGCGAATATCCTCAATATTATAAATTTTATTCGGAGCCGGAATTTGAGTGGAACAAGATCAATCAGCGAAACAGAAACCCTCTTTTGAGCATGGGTATCGATGCTGATGGAATGAAGACCGGTTATACGGAGGCATCTGGTTACGCCATTGTTGGTTCGGCCGTGCGGGACGGTCAACGTTTGATCACTGTTCTCAGCGGCATGACATCAACAAAGGAACGTGCTGAGGAAGCACGTAAAATCCTCGATTGGGGCTTTAGGGCTTTCGAGCGGCTCAATCTTTTTGACGATAAACAGGTTGTGGGGGCAGTTCCAGTTTATGGCGGCGAAGTCTCGTCTGTGGATGTTACGGGCAATGGTCCGATTGAGATTTATCTTCCTGTCGGAAACCGGGATAAATTGCGTGCAAGAATTTCATACAATTACCCGTTGATGCCGCCGATCCAACAAGGCGCTGAAATCGCCAAACTGAAAATATGGATTGGCGATACGCTCAGCCAGGAGACACCTCTTTACGCGATGGAGCCGGTCGAAAAAGGAGCCATCCAACGCCGTGCAATGGATGCACTTAAAGAAGTTCTTACTTCTTGGATTCCAAACTGATATGGAAGTTTCAAATTTTCAATCGGTAGCTTAAAATGGCAATATCCACCAAACCCAAGAAGCCGGCGAAAAGTACCGCTAAGCCCAAGCCTGCACCGCGAAAAACGACCGTTGGTGATAGTGGCAAACCTGAATCCTCCGGATTTTTTATCACGCTTGAAGGCGGTGAAGGCGCTGGCAAAAGCAGCCAGATGGCATTTATTAAAGAACGTCTTTTGCAACAGGGGCATAATGTGGTGACAAGCCGTGAACCTGGCGGTTCGCCCGGGGCTGAAGCTGTTCGCCACGTATTACTTTCAGGAGCTGCCGAGCCATTTGGTGCAGATATGGAAGCTATATTATTTTCTGCGTCAAGGGCCGATCATGTTGACACGGTTATTCGTCCGGCACTTCAACAAGGAAAAATAGTCATAAGTGACAGGTTTTTTGATTCAACGCGGGTTTATCAAGGTGTCAGCGGCAAAGTGGACAGGAAGCTGGTGCGCCAGTTGGAGCGTGTAGCATGCGGCGAAACATGGCCTGATCTTACCATCATTATCGACCTTGATCCTGAAGAAGGCATGAAGAGAGCTGGGGCCCGGCGCAAGGCGAGCGTTGCTCCCGACAGATTTGAAAAAGAATCTTTGATGCTGCAAAAAATGCGCCGTGATGCGTATCTGGAAATTGCCCGAGAAGAACCAGACAGATGTGTTGTAGTTGACGGTTCCGGGTCACCTGAAACCGTATTTGAACGCCTCTGGAAAATCATTGAACAGCGTATGAAAAAAATACCGAAGCGCAGGAAGCTCGTCTCTCACAAACAACTGACCGCAAAGAAATCTAGCAAGACACCGGGCAGCCAGGATGCAGCTTCATGATTGAAGAAAGCTATGCGCCAACATCTTGGGATGATCTCGAAGGCGTAATTCCTCCGGCAGAAACGCTCGAGCTTCACGGGCATATTGAGGCACTAGCGTCCCTGTCGCGAAATTATCGTGGCAAACGACTGCACCATGCTTGGCTGCTTTCCGGGCCTAAAGGAATTGGAAAAGCGACCTTGGCATTTAGATTTGCGGAACATTTGCTCCGCAATCCGATACCCGAAAATGCGCCCGAGGAAATTGCCTGTTTTAATGACCCGGTTCATTCGCAAGTGTCAAAAGGGGCGCACCCGAATATCTTGATCCTGCGAAAGCCTTGGGATCAAAAAACCAAGAAGTTCAAAACACAAATCACGGTAGACGAAATCCGCAAAACAGCATCTTTTCTGCAAACCGCAAGCGGGGCAAATGCCTGGCGTATTGTTATTGTCGATCCTGCCGATGACATGAACAACAGTGCTGCCAATGCGCTTTTGAAAATTCTTGAAGAACCGCCGGCGCGGACTATATTTTTTGTGCTTGCCCATTCACCGCGAGGCTTGTTGCCGACCATTCGCTCACGCTGTCAGGTGCTTGCGTTAAAGCCATTACCGGAAAGCAGTTTGAGAATGGTTCTCAAAGCGCAACCGCTAACAGCTGACATTAGCGATAGTGAAGTCGATCATCTGGTGCACTATGCGAAAGGCTCCGCAAAACGGGCTTTGCTTTTGCACCAAAGCGGTGTGTTACAGACCTTTTCGTCTTTTCTGGAGATTGTTCAAACCAAGCAAGGGGATGTTGGCCAATTGCATCGCTTGGCAGGCATGCTGGCGCCAGCAGCTAAAGTAAGCGAATATAATCTGTTCATGGACCTTATTTATGATCACATCGATAGCCGCGCCCATGACATGGCGATCAATGATCAGATAGGACTGGATGCAATCGCCAAATGGGCCGCAATTTGGGACAAAACCAGGGAGGCTACCATGCGTGCAGAGACGTGGAATATGGACAAAAAGCAGGCCATACTAGATCTTTATAGCGATCTGCGTGCAGCCTGATCTCTTAACACGCGTTTCTTTGCAATTCCTGAATTCTGAATTACTTTGCAACTGCATTCTCTAATTTTTATATAGTGGTCGACAAAGACGGGCAGGGGCCTTATTCCCTTTTGCCAACAGATCAATAAACAAAGTGCTGCAATACCCATGGCTAAAGAAAAATTTTATATCACCACTCCGATTTTTTATCCCAATGGAGTGCCGCATATCGGTCATGCTTATACGGCAATAGCAACGGATGTCATTGCCCGCTTTCATCGCTTAGACGGCAAGGATGTAATGTTCCTGACTGGAACTGATGAACACGGCCAGAAGATGCAGCAAACGGCAGAAAAAGAAGGTATCAAGCCGATTGCTTTGGCCGACAAAAACTCCGCCGTTTTTCGCAAAATGGTTGAAACGCTCAATTGTTCCAATGATGATTTTATCCGTACCACAGAAGAGCGCCATCGCGAGGCATGTCAGGAAATCTGGCGGCGAATGGAAGCCAATGGCGATATCTATCTTGATACCTATGGCGGCTGGTATTCAGTCAGGCAGGAAGCCTATTTTGGTGAAGAAGAGATTACCCTCGGCGAAGATGGCGTGAGACGTGAACCACTCGGTTCTGAAGTTGAATGGGTGGAAGAGGAAAGCTATTTCTTCAAGTTGTCGTCTTATGGCGAAAAATTGCTCGCTCACTATGAAGTCAATCCTGATTTTATTGCACCCAATGAACGTCGTAATGAGGTTTTGAGTTTCGTCAAAGGCGGACTGCGGGATCTTTCGATTTCCCGAACAACATTTGATTGGGGCGTTCCGGTTCCCGGCAATGAAAAACATGTGATGTATGTTTGGGTTGATGCACTTACGAACTATATCACTGCGACCGATTGGCCGAAGGGCGGTGCCCGTGCCGATTTCTGGCCTGCCAATGTTCACATGATCGGCAAGGACATCATCCGCTTTCATGCGGTATACTGGCCAGCCTTTTTGATGTCAGCAGGCTTGCCATTGCCAGAGCGCGTATTTGCCCACGGATTCCTGTTCAACAAGGGTGAGAAAATGTCGAAATCTGTCGGCAATGTTGTTGATCCGTTCAATCTAGTACAAGCCTATGGTCTGGATGCTGTGCGTTACTTCTTCATGCGCGAAGTGCCGTTCGGCAATGATGGCTCTTACAGCCATGAGGCTATTGTTGCGCGGACCAATGCTGATCTTGCCAACGGGTTGGGCAATCTGGCCCAACGTACTTTGTCTATGATCGCCAAGAACTGCGACGGCATGGTTCCGCAATATGGTGAGTTTACTGCGGAAGATCAGGCGTTACTTGATAGTGCATATGACATTTATAAAAAGATCCTGCCGGAAATGAATGCGATCCGCATTCACAAGGCATTGGAAATCATCTGGCAGGTGGTCGGCGAGGCCGATCGCTATATTGATGGACAAGCGCCTTGGGGTTTGAAGAAGACGGATCCTGAACGGATGAAAACGGTGCTCTATGTGGTGGCCGAAGTGGTCCGGGTTATCACGATCTCTGCTCAGGCTTTCATGCCGGAGAGCACAGCCAAACTGCTCGACTATCTGGCCGTTGATGAAGACAAACGCAACTTCGCTATTGAAAAAGCGGCCCTCGTTCCAGGTACTGAACTCCCTGCGCCAACAGGTGTGTTCCCGCGTTATGTTGAGCCGGAGGCATAAGTCATATGCTGGTCGACTCTCATTGCCATCTGGATTTTCCAGATTTCGCCGAGGAATTGGACGAGATCGTTGCGCGGGCGGAGGGTGTTGGCATTGGCCGTATGGTGACGATATGTACCCGAGTTGCTAAATTTGATCAGGTCTTGGCCGTCGCTGAGCGCTATCCATCTGTTTATTGTTCCGTTGGCACGCATCCGCATAACTCTCATGAAGAGCAGGATGTAACCGCAGATCAGCTTCAGTCACTTGCTGCTCATCCAAAAGTCGTTGCCATAGGTGAGGCGGGTCTGGACTATTTTTATCAGCGGGATCATGCAGAAGCTCAATCCCAGAGTTTGAGAGTTCACATCGCCGCAGCGCGGAATACGGGTTTGCCATTGGTAATTCATTCCCGCGATGCGGATGAGGACATGGCGAATATTCTGGAAGAAGAGAACGCCAAGGGAGCATTTCCTGCAGTGCTTCATTGCTTTTCATCCGGACGCAATTTGATGGAGCGCGGGGTTGCTCTGGGCCTATATGTTTCGCTTTCCGGTATTTTGACATTCAAACGCTCAGATGAGCTTCGTGCGATTGCAAAAGATGTCCCCATGGACCGCTTGCTGGTTGAAACGGATGCGCCTTATCTCGCGCCCCAGCCTTGGCGCGGCAAGCGAAATGAGCCTTCTTATGTTGCCCATACCTGTCAGATTCTTGGCGAAGTCAAAGGTGTGAGCGAAGAAGAAATGCGAACTATCACAACCGAGAATTTTTTCCGGTTGTTTTCGAAAGTGCCGCAATGAGGGCTCGCACCAAAATGCGATTTACGATTATGGGCTGCGGGTCCTCGCCCGGTGTGCCACGAATTCACGGTGACTGGGGTGCATGCAATCCGGACAATCCCAAAAACATAAGAAAACGATGCTCGCTATTGGTAGAGCGTATCGGCCCTAATGGAACAACAACCCTTGTAGTTGATACCAGCCCTGATTTTCGCCAACAAATGCTTTCAGCAGGCGTGCAAAAACTGGACGCTGTTTTATACACCCATCCCCATGCGGACCATATTCACGGGATTGATGACCTACGCCAATATGCGCTCATTCAGCGGGAACGAATGCCGGTCTATGCGGACAGACCCACATTAGACCATCTGCATCAAAGCTTTAGCTATTGTTTTGTAACGGCAGAAGGTTCCATGTATCCGCCGATATGCAAGTCTCATGAAATCCACGCCGGAGAAGAATTTCAAATCGAAGGAGAGGGGGGCTCGATCAGCGTTCTACCTATATCTCAAATTCATGGCCCCATTCATTCCTTGGCGTTCAGGTTTGGCCAATTCGGATATTCACCTGATGTCAGTGATCTGTCGGATCAAAGCGCTGATATGCTCGAAAAGCTGGATGTGTGGATTGTCGATGCCTTGCAGTACCGCGAACATATCAGCCATTTTTCATTGAGCCAGGCATTGCGCTGGATTGAACGGCTTGCACCGAAACGGGCAATTTTAACCCATATGCATATCCCGCTTGATTATGATGCCGTGAATGCCGAAACGCCGGACCATGTAGAGCCAGCTTATGACGGCATGGTGATTGAAATAGAGGTTGAATAGACTATGAAGAAGCGCAACAAAGACGATATTTACCGCCTGGCTCTCGTTGCCCATGATGGTATGAAGCCGGCAATGCTCAAATGGGCCAGACAAAACACAAAGCTATTGAGCATGTTCAAACTGTTTGGGACCGGCACCACTGGCGGAATGCTGAAAAAACAACTCGGTTTGAAGATCAAGTGTTTGAAATCTGGGCCGCTGGGCGGCGATGCTCAATTAGGCGCGATGATTTCAGAGGAAAAGCTCGATTGCCTGATCTTCTTTATCGACCCATTGTCTTCGCAACCCCATGATGTGGATGTGAAGTCCTTGACCCGGCTTGCGGTTTTGTATGATACGGCATTGGCGTTAAACGAAGAAACCGCCGACGCGATTTTGGCTCATATGGAGCGGCATAAGCTTTGAATTTCATCAATAGGTCTGAACGATGAAATCTGTGCCTTTGCCGGTTTCTGTTCCAAGACCGTTGTCGGAAATGGCAAAACTGGAGTTTTCAGAGAGGTTTTCTTCGATGAAATTTTTTGCCTCTTTCGGAATGATCAGTTGATCCAGGGCATCTTCCACATCCACGCGCAGACGCTTTCCCGCAAGTAATTTATCGATGTTGTTTTCTTGGATTACCCATCTTGGAATTCGAGATGAAATACTGACCCCAATCCAGTTCGCCGAGGTTGTTGTAAGCGCTGTTGTTAACAACAGATGAGTGCCCAATGGCTTGTGCGGCTCTCGAAACGCAATAGGCGATTCAAATACTGGTTTTTGGTTTTGGCGGATAAAGAGCTTTCCATCGGCAATGCCATTGCTCCCAGTCTGCTTTTCCAACAGTTCAAGGGTTTCGTCACTGAGTGTTCCTGTGGTTTTCAAGCCCTCGAGACGTTGAAAACGGCGCACTGATGCAATGGTCGTTTTGCCATAAATACCGTCGGGTTCACCGGCAGAATAGCCCAGACTATTGAGCATTTTTTGAACATGCTGGATCTTGTCGCGCCGTGTCGCGCGGGTCACGTAAATGCGCAGCGGGCCGTTAGTCTTTGTATCAGACTTGTTTTGATAGCCAATGCCCAGGGATGCTTCATAATCGGAAATGCCGAGGCGCAAGGCAGCCAGTGCGGGTTTTGAGCCAATAGGCCGGAATAGAGTAGGGTGGTCCACCCTACTCGGCCTGACAGGTTCCGGCGTGATTACAACATGTGTTCCATGCGGCGTGGTGCTGTACAGTTCTTTAGCAAAACCCCGAGGCAGTCTCACGCAGCCATGAGACGCCGGAAAGCTCGGTACGCTGCCGGACTCGTGCAAAGCAATGCCGGACCATGTTAGCCGCTGCATATACGGCATTGGCGCGTCAGAATAGATATTTGACTCGTGGTATTTCTTTTTGCCCAGAATGCTGAAAATACCCGTTGGCGTAGAATGACCTTCCTTGCCACTGGAGATTTTCGACTTCTTGATCGGGTCAATTCCACGGAAAAGCGTCAATTGTTGTTTGTCGAGTGATACGGTTACCACCAATGGCTGGTTGGCTTCATCAGATTCGTGAGATCGTTTTTTGGACAATGAGTCAGAACGAATGGTCGCTGTGGTGGTACCGTCAGTAGCCGCAGGCTTACCAGGTTTTGCGCTAGGAGCTTGGCGTGGCAGTTTTAGCGTGACTTCAGTCAATCCGGACGCCTGAGCAGTTATCGTGGCTCCCAGCGTAGTGGCGCAAGCTAAAATGGTAATGCTGGCAACACTGGACAGATGGATGGTTTTGAGAAATTTGAAAGTCACTACATTGGGCCTATTGCTGTTACACTCAGAACTAAACTTGCGCAATTGCATGTAATTTTAGTGATAATAGCAAATGAAGTTTAACGATGTGTATCATATCACAGTTCGGTGAAATCTCAATTTTCAGAAACCAGATGCAGAACATAGAAAAGGAATAATTATTTTAAATTAGATAGTTAAACTATTTTCTTTATAAATGAATTTATCGAATAATGGGTTGAAATATCTAGATATCATATGCGATATAGTTCCATAATATATCTTATGCGACTTGCCTATGTGGCGATTTAGGGACACGAAGAGACCGCCTTTCAAAGCGAAGCATTGTACATATACCTAGAACTGTCGATGGTGTTGACTACTGCACTATTCGGACATCAGAACTGGCGCAGTCATTTGGTGAACAATCGAATTCGTAACACCGCCAAAGGCTTTCTCACGCAGTCTAGAATGTCCGTAAGCACCCATTACCAACAAATCTGCTCCGGCATCAACCAGATGGTTCAAGATCAGCGTATCAGTTCCAAGATCGTTATTCTCGATAATATCCACCTTGCAGTCTATGCCATGGCCACTCAGGTAAGTTGCGATATCCTGACCTGGTTTATCCCCATGGGCACCGGAGCGTTTTTTAGGATTGATGACCAGCACAATGACTTTGCCACGGTTCTTTAACAGTGGGATGGCATCGCGAACCGCCCTCGCCGCCTTTTTACTTCCATCCCAGGCAATGATTGCTTTTCGAAAGTCTGTCTTAATCCGCCCATAGTAAGGCACAAGATAAACCGGCCTTCCAGAACCGAACAGCACACCTTCATAGAGACTTTCTATAAAGGCTGCGCTTTGGCTGTCAGGGTCCGGTTGGCCCATGATGGAGATATCGGCATGTTTTGCGCTGAAAGCCAGACGGGCCGCAGCTTTTGTTGCGCCACATTCAATGATTTCCCATGTGAACTCGACACCAGCCGCTTTGGCTTGTTCCTTGAAGCCTGCCACCAGGTCTTCAGCAGCTTTGCGAATGGCATCGCGCTGCTTGTCGTCAAGACCTGCGGCAATTGGAATTCCAAGATAGCTGGAAATCGTGGACTCGAGCGCAAATGCAACTCCCTTGACCCGGGCCTTACTCCTTTCGGCCAACGATAATGCCGCATTGATGCGTTCGTCACATGATTTCGTATAGTCAAGGTGTACCAGTATCTCAGTATAGGCCATTGTAATTCCTCAGTTTTCATTTCACCGAAGAAATAGCCGATTACTCAAGGCAACCCTTGATTTGAATCAAGTGTATTGTTTGATGGCGCTCATTTCACATTTCGCCTTCGCTTGTTCGCAATAAGATAAGAGCTGAAACCGGATGTCAGGAGTAAAGCCAGTCCAAACAGGCTGATTGCATCTGGATAGTCTCCAAATACGAGAATACCCAATATTGTTGCGGAAACCAATTGTACATAGACCAAAGGCGCCAGCCTGCTGGCGTCAGCCATTTTGTTGGCGACGAGATACAATAGATTTCCAAGGGCTGAAGCCGCTGCGCTTAAAATTACCAACATGGAGATATCTAAAGTCATTGGCGGCACTTCCCGAATGCCCAAAGGCGTCAGAAACAAAGCGCCAATCAAGAGATGAGACAGCAGTAGCGATCTGGGGTTAGCCAGATGGGCGAGCCATTTACTGGCTACTAGGAAGCTACCGTAAAAAGTGCCTGCCAACAAGGCGAACAAAACACCTGCGGAAAAGTCAAAACCCGGTTTTACCACAAGCAGGACGCCCGTAAATCCAACGAATAATAAGAGCGTTCTCCATTTGCTGATTGGCTCTTTGAGTAAAATTGCCGAACCGAAATAGGACAGAATCGGGCCCACGAAGAAAGCCGCAAAGACATTGGCAATGGGCTCAGTTCTGAGGGCTGTGAGAATGCAGCTGATCGCTCCTGTAATAAGAGCTGCCCGCAACCATATGCGCCAATCACGCAGTATATTAAAGTTGAATCCCCTGCCCCTGAACAGGATAAAAACCAAAAATGCCCCAATGACAAATCTGCTCCATCCCACAAAAAATGGCGAGATGGCATTGTTACTTGTAAGCAATTTACCCGCAGTATCGCCCAGCGGAATGAAGAGCATTCCAAGGCACATGACAGCGATAGCGATGAATTGTTGAGAGCGAAACATGGTGTCCTTTAACAGAAGCCATGTAATTCCCAAAGGTCGTATTTCAGATGGAGGTTGGCGCGCGCCTTCAGGCTGGCTTTGCGCCGAAGACTTCATCCCGAAAACGATCCAGATACTTTGTCAGAGTTGGAAAATCATGTGCCATGTCCTTCAATGGTGTTGGCACAGTGGCACTGAAAGCCGCTTCAATCTGGGCGAAAACCACGGCATCCACGCTATGGATTTTGTCACCGAGAACATAATTTTTGTTACCAAGTAGACCGGCAATTGCCTTAAAATTGTCCCGCGCCATTTCAATGAGCTGTACACGGGAATGTCTACTGGTTCCCTGCAAATGCAGAGCCTTTTTCTGTTTATTGTGAATGATTGAAAAGATTATTTTCCGAATTGGATTGGGGATATCAATAAAAAGCTCTTCACGCATAAATTTCGGATTTTCCATCCATCTAAAATACACTGTGATGAAATACTGATGTTCCTCAAGCATGTGCTGCAAAGTGTGGCTGATCGCTTTTTGCTCATCAGTTAGATCACTATCGATGGTAAAGGAATATTTTGCTCGAAGATGCTCAAGAATGTGGCTTGAGTCTGCAATGATCTCCCCGCCATCATGGAGAATTGGAAACTTGCCCGTTGGGGATTTCCGGACATCGCCCGACTTTAGTTGGTATGGCACACCACTCAGAATCATCAATGCCTCGGCTTTCAAACATGCCGGGCTAGCATTTCGAATCCCCAATTTGTTGGGTTCAAATATTTCAAGTACAAGCATTTCTATCTCCATATGCGTTGTATGAAAGTGATATAGCAGAACCCTACTGACAGCTATATGTCAGGAGTGTTTCAGTCAGTGCACATTTTTAGAAGACGAAGGCTTGTGGATATCATCGCTTTACACCATGCGAATGCGTCCAGTTGTCTGATATAGCTAACCAATGACAAAGATGAGCCCTTCCCGAGATATTTCGCGCCTGCTTGAGATTATGGCGGCCTTGCGCACTCCTGTTTCCGGCTGTCCGTGGGATCTGGAGCAAGATTTTGCTTCTATCGCTCCTTATACAATTGAAGAAGCCTATGAAGTTGCTGATGCAATTGAGCGCGACGATATGGAGGATTTGCGCCTGGAGCTTGGAGATCTGCTTTTACAATCGGTTTATCATGCTCAAATGGCTGCAGAAGCTGGAGCGTTTGATTTTGGCGATGTGGTTGAAGGCATCACCCAAAAGATGATCCGCAGGCATCCTCATGTGTTTGGAACAGAAGATGTAACTGCCGAACAATATTCCGCTGAAGGGATGGCCAAGGGAACCTGGGAAAAAATCAAAACGGAAGAAAAAGCGGAAGCTGCTGCAAAACGCCTTGCGAAGGGGTTGTCGGCTAAAACCACTTCCACGTCTTTGCTGAATGATGTTCCGTCCAATCTCCCTGGATTAAGCGTTGCAGTAAAACTTCAGCAAAAGGCATCCAAAGTCGGATTTGACTGGAATGATCCCAAAGCTGTATTCGCCAAAATCCGTGAAGAAATGTCAGAGCTTGAAAACGAACTCTCAGAAGCATCGCCTGACCGTATGAAAGATGAGATTGGCGACATCTTGTTTGCTTTGGCCAATCTGGCTCGCCATCTTGAAATTGATCCGGAAGCAGCTTTGAGAGGTACCAATCAGAAGTTTCGTGATCGGTTCAAATTTATTGAGCAACATATTGGTGAAAGCGGTGCAACTCTTGAAACGGCCACTTTGGATCAGATGGAAACACTATGGCAAAGAGCCAAAAAGGAAATGAAATGAAACGGATATTGGCCAAAGCCTTCGGAAGGTTGGCGCCGCTGGCAGTATTGTCGATGCTGACTGCCTGTCAAACATCCAGCGAGGCGCTTGATGTTGATGAGATCAAAAAGGCTAATCTGGTTGAACAGGAATGTGCCGTCTATTTTGCTGTTCTTGCCAAAATGCAAAATGAAGGTCGTACTGCCCGGGGTAACCTGACAGAGGGCTGCCCTTCTTCAGCGCAAGGGATACAGGCCAGTATCTCGCCCACAAATCCGCCGAGGCTATTGGATAGCCGTTTTGATCGTATTATTTATCAAAGGATGATTGCCCGCGGCATGCCTGAAGATCTTGCCGACCAAGTCCGCACGTCCCAGTCTTTTTACAATCTGGTAGAATTGAGTGATCAGGTTTACGGAACTTGAGTTAAGCGACTAATTCCGCGTCAGTTTTTCACGTATTGCTGGTGCCGCAGTAACCTTTAGCCACACATCACCGTTTTCACAGTCTTCTCGCTCCAGAACAGAAGTGTTTTGATAAATCCAGGATATCTGGTCCATCTGCTGAGGCGTGAGCGTAATCTCCATCACGCTTTCAGAGCCAGCAATGTGCTGTTCAGCAATTTCGAGAAGCTGGTCCAGTCCCTGCCCTGTAACCGCAGAAATTAATAGCGGCTTGGTTTCACCAGATTTGGTTGCGCGAATAGAAGCCAAAGCATCCTTGTCTAATAAATCGATCTTGTTCCAGACTTCGATGACGTTTTTATGGCCTTCGTTTTCGATGCCCAATTGCGTCAGGATTGAATAGACATCCTCTGCCTGAGCGCCTGAATCTGAATCAGCAATGTCGCGTACATGCAGAATCAAATCAGCTTCAATAACTTCCTCCAAGGTTGCCCGGAAAGCGGCTACCAGATCCGTGGGGAGATTGGACACAAATCCAACTGTGTCCGACAAGATCGTTTTTGTTCCTTTTGGCAACACCAATTGGCGCAGTGTTGGGTCAAGGGTTGCAAAAAGCATATCCTTTGCCATGACATCCGCCCCAGTCAATTTGTTGAACAGGGTCGATTTTCCGGCATTGGTATAGCCGACAAGGGCGATAATCGGATGGGGAACCTTTTTGCGCTGGGAGCGATGGAGTTGGCGGGTTTTGCGTACTCTTTCCAGATCGCTTTCAAGGCGCAAGATCTTGTTTTGTATTTCGCGTCGGTCTGCCTCAATCTGGGTCTCACCTGGACCGCCCATAAAGCCTGCTCCACCACGCTGGCGTTCCAGGTGTGTCCATTGACGAACCAGACGTCCCTTTTGGTAGTTCAATTGCGCCAGATCGACCTGCAAACGACCTTCTTTGGTTTGAGCACGATCACCAAAAATTTCAAGAATTAGACCTGTTCGGTCAAGAACCTTACAATGCCAGGCTTCTTCCAGATTACGCTGCTGAACAGGAGAAAGAGAGTGGTCGATAATGGCCAAGCCAATCTCTTCTGCTTTAATGACACCCGCGATTTCCTCAACCTTGCCTTTGCCCATCAAGGTCGAAGGTCGAATAGACTTCAGGGGGATAACGCCTGTCTGAACGACTTCGAGATTAATGGCCACTGTCAGTCCGACAGCCTCTTCCAATCGCGCTTCAATTGAACGATGAACTTCTGGTTGATCACTGCGTTTTTGGAAATCCGGCACCAGAACGATTGCCCGCTCCGGTTTTTGATCTTCAGATTCTGACCACTGAAAACGGTTTTTGCCGCCCTCGTGTATGTCGCTCAATCTTCTTCCCCGGTGTCATCATCAGGTCCAAGATTCACCGGACCCGCAGGCATTATTGTTGAAATCGCATGCTTGTAAACCAATTGGGCAATTCCATCGCGTTTTAATAAAACGCAGAAATTGTCGAACCAGCCAACAACACCGTTCAACTTAACGCCATTTACCAGAAATATTGTAAGAGGGATTTTCTGTTTTCTAACTTGATTCAGGAATGCATCCTGAAGATTTTGGGTTCTTTCAGCCATTGATAATCCGCATCTTCTTTACGAACAGCGCGCCCTACCCTTCGACCTAGCGTTGTTCTTGTTATTATTATTGTGTGGTCGCTTCACTTGTCCAAATAAGATTTGGAACTTATATATAACGGGCAGACTGCAGATCATTCAAGCAAAACTTTGGCGCAAGTTAGACATCAAAGTGCCAGTCCTTATACCTGATCCGGTTTAACGCCGCAGCCAGTAAGTCGGATTCAAGGCCACAATGATCGCGATCACCTCAAGACGACCAAAAACCATTATGATACTCAAAATCATTTTCTGCTGTTGTGACATTTCAAAATAGGCCAGCCACCCGGGCGTGCCCCTTGGCACCCAATCAATGGAATAGGCAGGCCCTGCATTGGTGATGGCCGCAATAGACGCGGTGAAACTTGCCTGAAAACTCAGACCGGTTATGCTCAATGCACCGGCTCCAACCACCATGACACACATGAAGGCGGCAAACATCGTCCAGATAGATTTCATCAAACGGATGCTATAAGCCTCGCTACCGAAGTGAGGTTTGGCAACCGAATGGGGATAGATGAGCTTGGTGAGTTCTGATTCTGCGTGAAACAACATTGCGCCAATCCGGTAGAATTTTATACCGCCCGCCAAGGAATAGCATCCGCCGCCAATCAGCAAAATACCAAAAACAACCAAGGGGCTAAGCAAGACAAAAATACCAGGTCTGCTCTGTAGCCCTGAAGTGGATACAAGCGAGGTCGCATTGAATACAGATTCGCTCAAAGTTTGCGCAGTGTTATCTGTATTCAAATTCCCAGACGCATTTACAATTGAAACCAGAAAAGCAAAACTCAATAGAGCTATAGTCAAACCAATATAGTAGCTTTCGCGGTGATGTTTCAAATTTTGAATCTGCCATTTTTGCACCATGCGTTGCCAAAATATATTTAGTGAAGCCAACACGAAAAACGTCGACATGACTATTAGACCCAGGGGCGTTGTGATCTCAACAAGTGACTTGCTGCTGGGTAAATATCCGCCCGCAGTTACTGCGGTACTGGCCAATATCAAGGCTGAAAATGCATCAATGCCAGTCAACATCAACAATACGAAACAAACAATTGTTAGAAATAGAAAAATTCTGAATATACCCAAAGCAGTGCGGTTGATACCGCTGGTTGTTCTGCCAGCTGCTTCACCGGAACCGGAACGTGGCTTGGGAAGGCCACCTGCTCTGATCGGACCTAAAAACAGAACAAATGTCAGCAAAGTGGCTAGCCCCCCTGTCCATTGCAGATTGGACCGCAGAAAAAGAGCAGAAGGTGGAATCGCATCGAGGTTTTGAATGCCGTCTGCAGCGGTGGTCGTGAATGCAGAAACAGCTTCAAAGATAGCATCGACATATTGAATTTTAAACAGGTCAGAAATGGGTATTGCCAGGATCAAAGGAAAGACAATCCATGAAATAATGGCAAGATATATGGATCCGATACGGTCGAGATTAATGGCACGGCCCCGAGTGGCTAGCAGAATTGCACCGGAGAAAAAACTGCCGATCGCGGCGTATATCAAAAGTGTAAAACCGTTCTCAAGATCGTTTGTGCCAAAGGCAACAAGCGCCGGAAGGACCAGCGAAGCGCTTAAGAACGCTCCAATCAGTGCAAGATAGTTAAATAGTGCAACCACTTAACGATCCCCAATCTTTCTTCAGTTTTCTTGATACCCAGTCCCATAGGCCAGCTTTCCAATTGTAGCTCTGGCCAGATGGGTGCTTCTTGTATTGACTAAAAATATTCAAGACTGACACGGAACATTTGTTCCACCTCGCGAACCCGTTCAGAAAGAGCAAGCATGATGATCCGGTCTGTTGGCCTGATTACGGTTTCACCAGTTGGCTGCAAAACCTCCCCATCGTGAATGACGGCACCAATGCGAATACCAGCTGGCAAATCAAGTTCACGCAAAGGTTTGCCAACCAGCGGCGAGGTTGAAAGCGCTTCGGCTTCAATGATTTCTGCTGATCCGTTTTGAATGGAGTAAACTCCACGGATACGCCCTCGCCGCACATGCTGCAGTACCCGCGAGATCGTCACTGAGCGAGGATTGATATAATCGTCAATTCCGAGCGATTTGGTAAAACCATGATAACCAGCATTGTTTAGCAGTGCCAGATTTGCAGAGCAGCCAAGTTTTTTGGCAAGAACGCTTGATAGAATGTTCACCTGATCGTCATTGGTGATGGAAACCATAAGGTCCGTTTGGGTGATGCCAGCTTCAATCAATAATTGCTCATCCAAGGCACTGCCGTGAAGAATCACGGTTCTTTCCAGCCCGTCAGCCATACGAATGGCCACATCGCGCGAGCGCTCAATCACGCGAACCTTAGCGTTTGGCATTAGTTCTTCTATTCGTTTGGCGAGATAAAAACCGATATTGCCCCCGCCAGCCACAATGATGCGGCTTGCTTCAGGTCGCTCTTTGCCGAAAATTCCCAAAGTACGCCGCGCTTGACTATGCTCCGAAATGACATAGGCAATGTCACCCAGCAGAATTTGGTCGTTCGATTTTGGGGCAAGCATTTCGCCATTGCGCCAAATCCCCACAACAGTTGCGTTAAGATCTGGGAATAACTCACTGAGTTGCGACAGTGGCGTGTCTATGACCGGGCATTGTTCATCGCAATCGATTGCCAGCATGGATACCTGATCTTCAGCAAATGGAACGATATCCCGGGCGCCAGGCAAAGCAATACGGCGCAAAATGACCTCGCCGACCTCGACTTCCGGTGAAATGATCACATCGATTGGAAGGTGTTGACGGGCGAACAGGTTTTGCCAATGAGGTTGGCGGTAGCTTTGCGCTCTGATGCGGGCTATTTTGGTCGGCACATTGAAGAGTGAGTGTGCGACTTGGCAGGCAACCATGTTCACTTCATCATAAAGGGTAACGGCGATGATCATATCGGCTTGTTCAGCGCCTGCAGCGGCCAACATATCAGGATGTGAGCCATGCCCATGATAGCCCCTCACGTCCAGTTTGTCCTGAATGTTCTGGATCAACTCTGCTGAATTATCGATAACAGAAACATCATTACCTTCTTTGGCCAGGCGCTCGGCAATCCCGTAGCCAACCTGCCCTGCACCGCAAATTATGATCTTCATGCTTCACCCAGCTCATTATTTGGTTCAGAAGCTCTGCCATTAAGCGGGGCTTTGCTACCATCTGCTTGTTTATCCTCATCTGCATCGCGTTTTTTCTCGAACAGGCCGAGACTTTTTAGTTTTCGATGCAAAGCGGATCGTTCCATACCAACAAACTCGGCGGTCCGCGAGATATTTCCACCAAATCTTCCAACTTGTGCAGCCAAATAATCACGCTCGAAACGCTCTCTTGCGTCTTTCAAAGGCATGGAAAGCAAGTGTTCGCTGTCTTCACCACCCAAAGAGGGCAACATTTCCCCTATCTCATTGGGTAGCATATCAGCAGTAATGACCTCGCCCTCGCCGACCCTTGAGAGAATCATCAGCCGCTCGATATTGTTGCGCAATTGGCGAACATTTCCCGGCCAATTATGCGCCTGAAGCACTGCCATTGCATCTTCTCCCATGGTGCATTTTGGAATACCGGACTGACGGGAAATCTGCGCCATGAAGGCTTGTATCAATTCTGGCACATCTTCGCGGCGGTCAGAAAGCGGCGGTACAGCCAGTGGAACGACCGCAAGTCGATGAAAAAGATCTTCACGGAATGATCCCTCTGCGATAAGTTTTTCCAGATCCTGTGCAGTGGATGAAAGAACGCGAACATCAACCTTTACCTTGGTGTTCCCGCCAACCCTTTGAAATTGCTGTTCTACCAATACCCGTAAAATTTTGCTTTGAGTGTCCCTGGGCATATCGGCGATTTCATCAATGTAAAGCGTCCCGCCATGGGCCTCTTCTAAAACACCCACCCTGCGCCCGTCTTCACCTTCTTCTTCACTGCCAAACAGTTCCAGTTCCATGCGTTCCGGAGTGATCTGAGCAGCATTCAGAACAATAAATGGACTGGTCTTGCGAAGAGAGGCTTTGTGAATTGTACGGGCAACCAGCTCTTTGCCGGAGCCCGAGCTGCCAATAATCATGATGCGGCTATTGGTTGGAGCTATACGTTCAATGGTTTGGCGTAAATTGGTCATCGCTTGGGATGTGCCAATCATATCTGTCATATCAGCGCTTTTATCCTGAAGCTCCTGTACCTGCTTTTTCAGTTTGGAAGTTTCAAGTGCCCGTTCAGCAACGAGCAACAGGCGATCGACTTTGAACGGTTTTTCGATGTAGTCATAGGCACCGTTTTTTATTGCGGAAACAGCTGTTTCAATATTGCCATGACCGGAGATTACAACGACAGGTAAATCAGAATGAGTTTTCTTTATCACTTCCAAAAGCTCCAAGCCGTCCAGTTTGGAGCCTTGAAGCCAGATATCAAGGAAGATCATGCTTGGTCTGCGTTCGCTAATTGCGGCCAAAGCACCATCACTGTCAGCGGCCATTCGCGTGCCGTGGCCCTCATCTTCCAATATCCCCGCCACTAATTCGCGGATGTCTTTTTCATCATCAATTACAAGTATATCTGAAGCCATCAGGACGTTGCCTCTTTTTCTTCGTTGTTTTCGGATTTGGTTCCCAAACGCCCTTGGTCACCCTTTGCAATTACTTTTTTGATACCGGCCTGTTCCGCATCAGTTGCCAATTGCGGGATGCGCAACCGCATCATCGCTCCCTGACCTCCATCTGCTACCGATGGGGCATCCATCAATTCGATGGTTCCCCCGTGGTCTTCCATGATTTTGCGGACAATCGCCAAGCCAAGTCCTGTACCTTTTTGCCGTGTGGTCATATAGGGTTCTAGAAGTTTTTGGCGATCTTCCTCTGGCAGTCCCTTGCCGTTGTCGATCACATCAATGACAATGGTTCCGCTATCAAGCCAAGTATGCACCAAAACCTTTCCTTTGGTCTTGGCGTGTTCGCCTTTGTCTTTGCCATCAATGGCCTCGCCAGCATTTTTGATGATGTTGATCAAGGCTTGAGACATCAGTCGCTCATCAAATTTTGCGATATGTGTTTCTGCTTTCAGATCCAAAACATAGGCAATATGCGGATTGGCGACTTTTTGCGTAAACATGGACTCTTGAATGGTTTTGGCTATGTCTCCCTTGGTCATCTCGGGCTTAGGCATACGGGCAAAAGAAGAAAATTCATCAACCATCCTGCCGATATCACCGACCTGTCTGATGATGGTCTCGGTACATTGATCAAAGACATCAGTGTCATCGGTGATGTATTTACGATAACGCTTTTTGATGCGTTCAGCGGAAAGCTGAATAGGAGTAAGCGGGTTCTTGATTTCGTGTGCAATTCGCCTGGCCACATCAGACCAGGCTGAACTTCTCTGCGCGACAACAAGATCGGTGATGTCATCAATAGTAATAACGAACGAATGATCCGAGACCCCTTCACGCTCCTGGGTAACTTGCGCATTCAGAGTTCGTGACTGACCCTCAATCATGGTCGTAATCTGCTCGCGATAATTGGCTTTTCCAGATTGCCGGGCATTGGCCAGCACTTTGCCCAATTCCGGCAGCACTGTTTCAATTTGCATATCTTTGGCGACTTCGGCTCCCAAAATGGAGCGTGTAGTGGAGTTTGCGATACTGACCTTACCGGTTTCATCCACACCTATAACGGCGGCCGTAACGCCGGACAAAACAGCTTCAGTGAAACGTGCACGCTCGTCGATATTTCTGTTGGCTTGCAGCAATTGCGTTCTTTGCTGTTTTAGCTGGGTCGTCATCGTGTTGAAGGTATCGCCAAGATTTTTAAAATCGCCTTCGGTATGTTTTGTGTCTACATTGATATCGAGATTGCCTGCCGAGACTTCATCGGCAGCATTGATCAGACGGCGGATAGGCCTAACAAAGCGATCCGCAACACTAATCCCCATCCAGATGGCCGCAAGCAGGATCATCAATGCCATTGCCAGATACAATACGGCAAATGTCAGTTGGACTGGCAAGCGGCTCTTTTCCAGATCATTATACTCATTGGTGTTTTCCTCCATTTGTAGAAGGGATTTTAATACGTCATCGCGCAGTGGGCGGATCGTATAAAGATAAACATTTGGTAAGGAACGCATCTTCATCACAGCACCAACAATATTTGTTCGGCCACGGGGGATGAAGATCATGTCACCGGTTTTGGCAGCTTCAAGAGATTCCGCTGGAACTTTTGGAAGATCCAGACTCTCATTGACCTTAGCCGACACAACGACTTCGCCATCTTCACGGACCAATTGCGCTGAAATCATGCCCCTGCCCCTGGTCTGAAGGTTCAGCATCTCGTTGAACCCGGTTCGGTCGAGGCTGTACAGTCTGCGCTCACGGTCCAATTCGCTGGCCATAGAGATAGTAGCATTAACGTGAACACGCGCGCTCTCGTCGACATAGGCCTGTGCCACGCTGACAGATGCTTCCACAATTTCCTTGGTGCGTAATTCGAACCATCTGTCCAGGCCCAAATCCAGGGTTACGCTCGCCACGATGGCAACCATGATAGCCGGGATAGCTGCAACAAGCGCAAACAGACCGACAATTCGGATGTGAAGTCTGGCAGCCGCGCGGCCATTACGCCGTGATCGCACAAGACGCATCACTTCCATTGAGATCAGTGTTACCAAAACCAAAGCGAGCAGAGTGTTGGCGATCAACGCTGCGCTAACGACGTTCTCGTCGGGCTCCAGCGGTGTCAATCCGAAAAGAATTGCGAAGGTGAGAATGCCCGTAAAAAACAGGGCAATCACTGTGATAAATCCCAGTTTTCGGGTCAGGTAATTTGAGTCCGACTGTCCCTCAATTTGTGAGGATGACAATACTGGCGAGTCGGAATTCAAGCCGCCAAGTCCCGACTTCAAGTCTTGCGAAATTGCGTTTCCTGAGCCGGCCACAAAATACTCCTATGGAGTTGGATCAGATCGCCTCCCGAGGCGCTTTCTGACGGTTTGCGTTCAATATCGATCATAGTATTTATGTGATACTTCTGCAACGCCAATGTGGCAAAAATGAAACACAAGGTCAATGCTGATTGTGATGCGTTTAGACTTTCAAACGATCAAGGCATCCGGTTGAAGTTGATATCAAGTTCCTTGATTTTCTTGCGTAATGTGTTGCGGTTCAAACCCAAGAGTTCGGCTGCTTTGATTTGGTTGCCTCTGGTATAGGCCAAGCTTGCCAAAATCAATGGAACCTCCATCCGCGAAAGCACTTCCTTGTAAAGCCCGCTGGGGGCACTATTGTCGGGATAGGAACGAAAGTATTCACTTAGCCAGTTTTCTGTTGCAAGCGAAATATCACTCTCAACAACTATTGTCTGTCCTATATCCTGAACGAATTCTCCGGTAGCAAGTTCCTGACGAACAATCTCACCGCTAATCGTATCTTGAGGATATAGCGCGGATAGGCGCAATATCAGGTTTTCCAATTCGCGCACATTGCCCGGCCAGGAATATTGGCGCATGGCCTCAATACCTGAGTTGTCGATTGTCTTTTCGCCTGTTCCTGTGCGGGCGTTCACGGAAAGAAAGTGTTCAACAAGATCAGGAATATCTTCACTTCTTTCGCGCAAAGGCGGCAGGCGAAGCGGCACCACATTCAAGCGGAAAAACAAGTCCTCGCGAAACAATCCCTGACTAATTGAGGTGCGAAGGTCCTTGTTAGTCGCAGCCACAATACGAACATCGGTCTTGATGGGGGTACGGCCTCCCACAGTTGTATATTCACCCTGTTGCAAAACCCTCAATAGTCGCGTTTGGGCATCCATGGGCATATCGCCTATTTCATCCAGAAACAGCGTGCCGCCTTCGGCTTGCTCAAAGCGACCAGAAGAGCGACTCAACGCTCCAGTAAACGCACCCTTTTCGTGGCCAAACAACTCACTTTCAATCAGATCCTTTGGAATGGCGGCCATATTGATGGCCACAAAAGGACCATTCTTGCGCTTGCCATATTCATGCAGGGCACTTGCGACCAATTCTTTACCTGTTCCAGATTCTCCACTGATGAGCAAAGTAAGATCGGTTTGCATCAATCGTGCCAGAACACGGTAAACATCCTGCATAGCCTGTGATCTGCCGACCAATGGCATATCCTGAAAGCGTTTTTCAGAAGGTTGGCGCGAACCCGCCTTTGGCTCTGATACAGCTCTTAGGGCAATCGCTGTTAATTCCTGCAAATCAAACGGTTTCGGTAGATATTCATAAGCGCCGCGTTCTGAAGCCTTGATGGCAGTCATGAATGTATTCTGGGCGCTGATTACAATCACCGGCAATTCCGGACGAGTCCGTTTGAATTTTGGCAGGAAGTCAAAAGCGTTTCCATCAGGCAATGAAACATCGGTAATGACAACATCACCCTCACCTTCTGAAACCCATTTACAAAGCGTAGAAATATTCGACGTAACACGTACTTCAAATCCAGCTCTGGCAAGAGCCTGATTGAGAACGGTTCGAATAGCAGAATCATCGTCGGCTATGAGAGCAAGTCCCTTAGTCATAGTTCAGTTTCTCCGCTTTCATGGGGTCAAATATGGGCTTTTCGCCATTGGATGGTTTGTAAACAGGCAACAGAATGCGGAACTTGGTTCCCTTGTCGTCGGATTCGCATTCCATCATCCCGCCATGATCGCCAACAATCTTGGCAACCAATGCTAGGCCAAGGCCGGTTCCATTAATTTTTGTCGTTACAAAGGGATCATAAATGTTTTCGCGAATGTCTTGAGAGATTCCTGGGCCATTGTCTGAAACCACAAGCTCAATTGGCAATGCAATGCGCCCACCTGCTCCTGGAACTGAAAGGTGAATACCGGGCCTGAACCCTGAGGACAATTTGATTTCCGGGTAGTTACAGTTTGCGGTGCATTCGACGGCGTTTTTAATCAGATTGAGAAAAACCTGAACCAGTTGGTCTCTATTGCCGAGAACCGCAGGTAGTGACGGGTCATATAATTCAGAGAATTTTACGCTTTGGCCAAAGCCAGATTGAGCAAGTTTGCGTACATGCTCAAGGACGGCGTGAATATTGACAGGTTCTTTTTCCAAGGGACGTTCATCGGAAAAAACTTCCATACGATCAACCAGCTTGACGATGCGGTCTGTTTCTTCCTTGATCAAATGGGTCAATTCGCGATCTTCCGGTGGGCATGACATTTCAAGCAATTGGGCAGCCCCTCTTATACCGGACAGCGGGTTTTTGATTTCATGGGCCAGCATCGACGCTAAGCCTGTCACAGAACGGGCAGCATTTCGGTGGGTCATCTGCCTGTCCAGCTTTTCCGCAGCAGACTGCGGGTAAAACTCAAGGATCACATGGCCCTTATTTTCAGGATGGGCAGAACCGAAAACATCGACCAATTTGTCTCGGCCAAGCCTTGGTGAAGATAAATCAATCCTATATTCGTTTATCCGTCCACCAGCCTCTCGGATCTGCTCAATCAGAGGCAGAATCGGACTGGCAAAGGGCAAAAAATATCCGATTGTCTGCTTGCAAATATATGCGACAGACGACGCGAAAAAAACTTCGCAAGCCTGATTAGCGTATGTAATTTTGTTTTCCTGATTGATCTCCAATACAGGATGCGCAAGCGCGTCGAGAATTACGCCATGAATACCGCCTGCATTGATTGAATCATGGTTTTGGGTCATGCAGCCACACTCGAATTCTGTTTGTGACGTTTTGCCTCTTTGGTCAGATCAGCCAGATGTCTGGAGACCTTCACAGGATCCAGTGAGGTCATGATTTCCATTTTCAAACTTCCGGGAATTGCAAAGGCCTGTCGCTCCATCCACCAACCAATGTGCTTTCTGGCGCAGCGTGCGCCAAGCGGCTCACCGTAAAACTCAATGATTTCATTATAATGATGCAACAGATCATAGGCGTGTAATTTCAGACTGTTGGCACTGGCTGAAGCTACTTTACCTGGAAGTTCCGGCTGGCCGTATGCCGCCCGACCAATCATCACAGCATCAGCACCGCATGCCTCCAGAGCTGCAATCGCCTCAGCTCTGTTTGATATATCACCGTTCACAATCAGCGGTACTGAGATGGCTTCCCTCACCGCTCTAACGGCATTCCAATCAGCTTTTCCTTTGTAGAATTGGCAACGGGTGCGGCCATGAACCGTGATCAATTGTATCCCTGCATTCTCAGCCCGTTTTGCAAGATCCGGCGCATTGATCGATTGATCATCCCACCCGAGGCGCATCTTCAACGTCACAGGAACGCTGACAGCCCCGACAACCGCGTCAACCAGCAAAAGCGCATGATCCAGATCTCGCATTAGGGCGGATCCTGAATAGCCTCCGGTGACGCGCCGTGCAGGACAACCCATATTGATATCAATGACATCCGCGCCATTGGCTTCGGCAAGTCTTGCCGCATGATCCATCCATTTAGCTTGTCGCCCGGCCAATTGGACCACATGCACCGGAAGGCCTGCGCTTTCAGCTTTCATCTGCATTTCCGCTTGCCCGGTCACCAAAGCTTCACTGGCAACCATTTCGGAAATTACCATTCCGGCGCCCGCTTCCCAGGCTGCACGACGAAACGGAACATCGCTGACACCTGACATGGGTGCAAGGATTACGGAATTGCGATATACAACAGAGCCGACGGTAATGGGCTTGGCCAGCCTGTTTACCTCCGTTGCCGCGTTCGCATCAATCTTACTCAGACTATGAACCATGTATTGCCTAATATATAATCACAAATGCCTTGTGTCTAATTTGTAATCAAATAATTCGCGGATTTCAACTCTTGAATTGTCACAGGCATGAGAATATCGATAGTTTTCAGACAAGATTGCAGGTGAAAATGACAAGACCCAAAGACGAGACGCGCCGAAGTGGCGTCATTATTGTTGCGGCTGGGCGTGGGTCACGCATGGGCAATCAAGATGGCCCCAAGCAATATCTGCGCTTGGACCATGAAAGTGTTCTTCAAAAAACAATTGCTGCGTTTCAAGCTTCACCATTGATTTCGGTCATTCAGGTGGTAATCCACAAGGATGATCTTGAGCCTTACAAAAATGCAATCGGCGACAAATCCAAATTACTACCACCGGTATTTGGTGGCGCTACACGCCAATTGAGCTCCTTTGCCGGTTTGCAGGCTTTGGCGTGCCATTCCCTCGATACCTTACTCATCCATGATGCCGCCCGTCCTTTTGTAGATGCCTTGACGATAGAAAATACCTTGCGTGGTATTGGTAAAGGTATTTGTTGCGTTCCGGCTATTGCAGTTGCCGATACGATCAAGCAGACGGCAGATGGTGCAGATGATTTGATTGTCAAAAAGACCGTTTCGCGGGAAAATCTGTATCTTGCTCAAACGCCGCAAGGTTTTCTCTTTGATGAAATTTTGATCGCTCACTCGGCAGCGCACGCTAAGGGCAAGGGTGATTTCACCGATGATGCAGCTGTCGGAGAAGCCCATGGAATGCAAGTCCAGCTGGTGGAAGGCAATCGAAACAACATCAAGATTACGACGGCAGATGATCTGGAATATTTAAAAAAAATGAATAAGTTAAGAGAAAATTCTAAAGTACCGGATGTGCGAACCGGCAACGGTTATGACGTTCATCGACTAGTAGCGGGCGATGGCGTTATCCTCTGCGGCCTAAAGATACCGTTTGACAGGAAACTGGATGGGCACTCTGATGCCGATGTTGCCTTGCATGCTCTGACTGATGCCCTTTTGGGTACAATTGGAAGCGGCGACATTGGTAGTCACTTTCCGCCAAGTGACCCACAGTGGAAAGGCACACAGTCTGATCAGTTTCTTGCCCATGCCTGCAAACTTGTTCGCGAAAAGTCTGGCCATATAACCCATCTTGATGTGACGATCATTTGCGAAGAACCTAAAATCGGCCCTCACAAGAATGCAATGCGGGCAAAGATTGGTGAAATATGTAATATCTCAACAGAGCGAGTGTCGGTCAAGGCAACCACCAATGAAACGATTGGTTCCATTGGCCGAGGCGAAGGAATTGCAGCGATTGCAACAGCAACAGTGGTGATAGTGGGATGAAAATAACAGAAGAATTGGTTGAAACCGCACGCTATGTGTTGAGCGTATTTCGTCAAAATGGCGCAACAATTGCTACTGTGGAATCTTGCACCGGCGGAATTATTTCTGCTTTGTTGACGAGTATTGCAGGCTCATCGGATGTATTTGAACGGGGATTTGTTACCTATACCAACCAATCCAAACATGAACTGGTCGGGGTTCCTGAGGCTCTACTGGAAAAGCATGGCGCTGTTTCGGCAGAAGTTGCCATGGCCATGGCCCAAGGCGGGCTTGAGCATTCCAATGCGACGATTAGTGTTGCCGTTACGGGCATTGCAGGACCAGACGGCGGTAGCGAAGAAAAGCCCGTCGGTTTGGTATTTGTCTCCATTGCAGGACCTCTTGGACTGTTTGTAGAAGAGTTGCGTCTCGGCGATATCGGCAGAGACGAAGTGCGCGCAGAAACGGCCCAGGCAGCCCTTGAAATGCTGGTTGCATTCGGTTTTGACGATGATGATCTGGATGAGTTGGCTGGCGAAGTGCCTGACGCCAATGGGCCGCTGAATTAAACCATTTTAGGATGTGGCTCAATGTGTGACCAAATGCACATCGCCTCACTACATTCTGGCCTATGTTCAAATCATCAACAACGAATCAATGTTGATGAAGAAAAAGGAATTCGGTGATCCAATCCTCCAGACTATGGGAGTTCCTCCCCTCCTTTAGTGGATCAACCCAAAAACCCCGGCGCAGCAACTCCTCCCAGGCTGCTCCGGGGTCTTTTTTATCCTACCAAATCATCTTTTTTGTAGATTTCGTCTGCCCGCTCTTCAAAGGCTTTAGTGAACCGCTTGAAAGCGGTTTCAAACATCGAGCCCATCAAGAGGCCGAGCATTTTGCTCTTGAACTCATAATCGATGAAAAATACGACCGTACATGATCCTTCTCCAGACGTTTCGAACATCCATCGATTATCCAGATATTTGAACGGTCCATTGATATATTTGACATTGATTTGCTGGGCATCAGGATCGAGCATCACCTGGCTGGAAAAAGTCTCACGGATAGCCTTGTAGCCGACTGTCATATCGGCAACCAAAAGCGTTTTATTCCCCTTTTGTCGTTTGGACTTGACCGTCAGGCCTTCGCACAATGGCAGGAATTCCGGATAACACTCTACATCGGCGACAAGATCAAACATATTCTTCGCCGAATGATTGACCGGATGGCGTTTTTCAAAGCTCGGCATTGAGACTATTTCTTTGAGGCGGTTTGGGCGTCACGCGCCTTTTTGAGCTTCGCAAAGTCCTCGCCTGCATGGTGCGAAGAGCGGGTAAGCGGGGTCGATGAAACCATCAAAAAGCCCTTTGTATAGGCAACAGTTTCATAGGACTTGAATTCTTCAGGCGTGACAAATTTGATCACTGCATGGTGCTTGCGCGAAGGCGCGAGATATTGACCAATAGTGATAAAGTCGACTTCTGCCGTCCGCAGATCATCCATCAATTGCAAGACTTCGTTCCGCTCTTCGCCAAGACCGACCATAATGCCGGATTTGGTAAATATTGTCGGATCCAGCTCCTTCACGCGCTGTAACAGGCGTATGGAGTGGAAATAGCGTGCGCCCGGGCGAACCGTCAGATAGTTTGATGGAACCGTCTCCAAATTGTGATTGAACACATCAGGTTTTGCGGCCACCACTTTTTCGAGGGCACCCTCTTTGCGCAGGAAGTCCGGCGTCAATATTTCAATGGTTGTATTGGGCGAACTGGCGCGGATGGCTTCAATTGTCTTGACGAAATGATCAGCGCCGCCATCGGCCAGATCATCGCGGTCAACGCTAGTGATCACCACATGCTCCAATCCGAGTTTTGCAACAGCATCGGCAACATTGGCAGGCTCATTGATATCAAGCGCTTCCGGCATGCCGGTTCGAACATTGCAAAAGGCACAGGCTCTCGTGCAAGTGTCGCCCATGATCATCATGGTCGCGTGCTTCTTGGACCAGCATTCACCAATATTTGGGCAGCCTGCTTCCTCGCATACAGTGACCAGACCATTGGCTTTGACGATCCTGCGGGTTTCTTCATAGACAGGAGAACCGCCCGCTTTAACGCGGATCCAGCTCGGTTTTTTCAATACTTCGTGTTCCTGACGCTTCGCCTTTTCCGGGTGGCGCGGCTTAGAAGTGCTATCAGCCTTTTTATCGGTAACTGAGTCTAACAGTGTAACCATGTTGAATTCTCTTCTTCGTTACAAATTCGCATTACTTTTTATCACCGCTTTTTGCATGATAAATTGGCGTTTCAGTTTCCCGGCTTTGCGTCGGTGAGCTTTCATCACCCATCTGAACCGTTCCCGTGTGCCGAGAGGTAACAGGCGTTTCGCGCTTGCCAAAAAACCACAAAATGCCAATCGCACCCAAAGTTGCCACAACCAGATTGCCGATAAAACCGTACCATTCAAATCCCAAAATACTGGCCGCTGTACCGCCAACAAAAGAGCCGGCAATGCCAACCAGAATATTGGTCAAAATACCATGATCGCGGTTCATGGTTTTTTCTGCAATCAGACCGGCTAGAAAACCAATAATCAGCATACCGAAGAAGCCGACGCCAGCCATACCAAGAATTGGAGCTGTGTGTTGCATGATCTTAATCCGCTTTCTTGGGTTTGCTCTTGGGCCCTACCAACCAGGTCAAAAAGGCTGCAGGAATGCCAATGATTAAACCAAATATGGTGCTTGAAAGCACTGATGCAATGATTCCATCCAATCCTTCGGCGCTTTCGCCGTTAGGACCGAATGGAATATGCACGGCAGAAGGATTCATCAGATTGAGAGTTCCCACCAACAACCCCAAAGTACCCATGAAGAGCATAATCCAAATCAGGACCTTTAGCGGAAACGGCATCTGATAAACTCTAGGCGATCATTCGAGCAAGAAATACAACAATGATTGCGCCAATCGCTGAAGTTATGATTTGATTGATTATAGGGCTTCCAGTGGAAAGGTTGATCTTCAGAGCATTAAATAAAATGCCCCCGACAAATGAGCCGATTACACCGATGATAATGTAATAGAGCAAGCCACCACCACCAACTACCAGACTTGCCAACAAGCCGGCTACTGCACCAACGGCCAAAAATACGATTAAAGCTTTGATGTCCATTATGTTACTCCCATCTATGTTTCGATTATGCGTTCAACGCCCGTCCATAAGCATCGAGCACGCTCTCTTTCATCATTTCAGACAATGTCGGGTGTGGGAAGATCGTATGCATTAATTCTTCCTCGGTGGTTTCAAGGCCCATAGCGATGACAAATCCCTGAATTAGTTCGGTAACTTCAGCCCCAACCATATGGGCTCCGAGCAGTTCCCCGGTCTTTTTGTCAAAGATGGTTTTGATCATGCCATTGTCTTCGCCGAGCGCAATCGCCTTACCATTCGCGTTGAACATGTAGCGCCCTACCCGAACTTCCTTGCCTGACGCTTTCGCACTAACCTCATTGAGGCCAACCGAAGCGACCTGCGGATGACAATAGGTGCAGCCGGGAATTTTGTTCTTTTCCATCGGATGCACATTCGGCAATCCGGCGATTTTTTCAATGCAGATCACACCTTCATGTTCGGCCTTGTGGGCCAGCATAGGCGGGCCAGCGACGTCTCCGATGGCATAAATGCCATCGACATTGGTTTTACCATAACCGTCAATCACCACGCAGCCCCGATCTGTTTTGATGCCGAGCTCCTCAAGCCCAAGGCCTTCAATATTGCCTTGAACCCCGACAGCAGAAATCAGTCGATCAGCCTCAATCACCTGTGACTTGCCATCCTTGGTTTCAACGGTCGCTTTTACGGAATTGGAGCCCTTGTCGACTTTCGTTACTTTGGCTTCAGTGATGATTTTCATGCCCTGCTTTTCCAGCGCCTTGCGTGCAATGCCGGAAATCTCGGGATCTTCAACAGGCATGATATTCGGCATCAGTTCAACGACGGTAACGTCTACACCCATGGAATTGTAAAAACTTGCAAATTCAATGCCGATGGCACCGGAGCCCATAACAACCATTTTCTTCGGCATTTCTGCTGGAACCATGGCTTCAAAATAGGTCCAGATGAGTTTGCCATCTGGCTCAATGCCCGGCAACGCACGCGGGCGAGCGCCTGTGGCGACGATAATATGCTTGGCAGTATATTCACCCTCGCCCAGGGTCCCCTTTGGTGCCGGATGTTGCGGCTCCATAGGTTTTTTGGTGGATTTACCGACCGTGATCTTGCCCTTGCCTTTCAGCTTGGCCTCGCCCCAAATCACATCAATCTTGTTCTTTTTCATCAAAAAACCAACGCCGCCATTAAGGCGCGCTGACACTCCTCTGGAGCGGGCAACCACATCTTTGATGTTCGCGGTCATCTTGCCTTCAAGGGTCAATCCATAGTCTTTGGCATGGTCTGCAAAGTGTTTGATCTCGGCAGAGCGCAGCAAGGCCTTGGTTGGAATACAGCCCCAATTGAGGCAAATCCCACCCAAATGCTCGCGCTCCACAATTGCGGTTTTCAAGCCGAGTTGCGCAGACCTGATCGCGGTTACATAGCCCCCTGGGCCAGAACCGATAATTATAACGTCATATGCATTGGCCATTTGCCTGCTCCTTCAACCGGGTGGTTATCTATTTTAATTCGGAAGCAGGCAAATCATCTATTCGACCAGCATTCCGTATATTTCATCTTTTAAAGCCATGCGTTTCTTGCGCATTACTTCCATGTTTAAATCGTCTGTCGGCTCAACATTTGTTTCTGCCCGGTGCACTGCCCGATTAATCTCGTGATACTCATCGAACAATTTTCCAAAATGCGCATTGGATATTTTCAGCTCATGCAGTTTCTCGACATGGGTTGGAAACTCTTCGGCTAGTTCGTGTGGTGTATGGGACATTGGAGTTCTCCTGTTTTGTTCCATACTCACGTTAGTCGTTTTGGCCTTTCGCTCCTTGATTGATATCAAACGAACCGATTTGTTGTAGTCTTTCTATCCGTTTGCTTGTTCGTTTAGCGTTGCCTTCCGCAAGGTTATTGTGTCATTTAGTTTCATCTTCACTTTAGCCAATTTATTCGAAGGATTTTTGGAAACACCTTATGGAAACACTGATCAGCTCTATCTCTCCGGAAAAAATCTTTGCTCTCCCGATCATTGTTTACGGTCCGGGATTGTTTCTCATTTTCCTGTTTCTGGTTCGCTTTATCCGTTCCCTGTTTTCGCTCCGTTTGGTGACCGCATTTACTTCACTGATTTATGCATTTGTTTTCGCAGTGCTTCTGTCGCATTTGGCGCCTGTGCTTGTTCAAATGTATGGTCTGGACGATCCACAACCAACCGAACATTCATATTTCCAAAATATTCCTGACAACCGGAACCAACGCCTTTCCTAGATCTATTGTGTTACCCTCATCCAGGTGAACACCGTCTATTGGTGACGTTTCCGCAACGCTTCCACCATCGAAAAACCCGCACTTTTGTTCCTTCGCAACCTGATGGTAAAGCCCGGCCAAGTGTTGCGATTGTTCATTGCCACCTTTCAGCATTTCCGCGTAGAACGCATCTCCGGTCTTGCAAATCGGCGGCGGGGAAACCACCAAAACCTTCGGTTTTGGCATACCTGGCCCAGGGATATGGTTCTGAACGATATGAACCAGTCTTCGCATTCCCTGCATGGCTGAAACCGCTGTTCCGGCAATATGCGGTTTCATGTCATTGGACCCAAGCAACATGATCACCAGATCAAGCGGCGCATGGGTATAGAGCGTCGTCGGTAAGGTTCTTGCGCCATTGCGATCACTGTCTGACAAATGTTCATCATAGGCAGTTGTCCTTCCGCGAAGGCCATCACTTATAACCTCAAAGCCCTTGCCCAAACCCTGTGCCAATAC
>JBAUHS010000048.1:0-45116 GCA_049680405.1 Salaquimonas sp.
GCAGACAAAACACCACGATTGTAGACAATAAACGGTGCTTTTCCTGCACCCCGTCGGCGATTGGGTTCACCCATTAAGGCTATCCCTTGGCTCCAGAACTAGCTGCTCTCCGAATATAGGCCTCCCGGGTATTGTTCCAGGGCCCTGTATTGTTAAGGTCGGCACACATCGACAGCCGCTTCGTAGTAAACTGCGGGCAGCCCTTCTTCAGTTCCTCCCGTTCGTATACCCCACGATAGAGCCCCAAAGGAGACGCCGTTTCCTGCCTGTTGAGCACCGTCGTGATCAGCATTCCGTTTGGCAGAAACCAGCAAAGTCTACGCATTGTTTTTGAGGCGGGGAAAAGTCTAGTGAGAGGCTTTATCCAGGGTAGCTTTGGCGCTGATTAATTCGCGCTCACAAGATTTCAGAAATCATGGATTAACCAATCAAGACGGTATTTGATCGCCTTAACTAACCCGTAAAGGTTGAAATTTATTGTTTAGCTAGCAGGAGGCAACCCGTTGGCAAGCAATGTTACAAGAACTGATGATATCTATCCGGGATCGCAAACAACTTATGGGCAGATGCTTGCGCTGGCCAATGAATACAGGTTGACTGCTTCCGCTCTTGATGAGCTTCGCAAGCAAAATCAGAGGCTAAGTAGTGCGCCTTACAGATTTGCTGCAGTCCATTCTATTGAGCTTCATTTAAATGCTTTCCTATTGTTCTGTGGGCAATCAGCTACTGATTTGCGTCGCTGCTATCACGATCTTGAAATTCGGGAAACTTGTGCGTCAGAGCATGGATTGGTCCTGAGGAAAAAGACACGAACTTTACTCAGAAAGATAAATGGCAACCGAGAATACCTGGTAGCACGATATGGCGTCGATCAACTGGATGACATGGTCAGTGTCCTCGAATTGCAATCGGTTTTGAATGAAATATCTAAAAAGGTAACCCTTGCCTTATCGAAATTAGACCTCAGCTAATTCGGGTGCCAACGAACCCCGTCATTCCTGTGTTCGTCACGGGAATCCATGCCTTTGAACGCACCAAAGAACGGATGGCAGGTGTGCCACTTACCGCTAAGCTTAGCTTGTCTTCTGAACGAAGATTTAACGGTATGGACCCTTGTGACAAGCACAGGGGTGACGGATTGTGTTTAAGTCACTTACAAAAAACCCCGATCAGTTTCCTGACCGGGGTTTCATTTATTTAGCCATCCTCGGCCACCGTGCCGAGGATCCAGTAAATCAAATTAGTACCGGGTCCTCGGGTCAAGCCCGAGGATGACTAGTGTGTCTTAATGCGCCGACTGAGTTGCCCAATGTAAACGAATGAGCGTTAAGCCGCCTTCTTGCCCGGTTCAGGCTCCGCATGCGGATTAAAGCGGTCGTAGAATTTTTCATCATTCTTCGCCATTTCAATCAGCAGCTTGTTCGGTTTGAATTGGGCGCCATATTTCTTGGCCAGCTTTTTACACATATCCACAAAAGCGGTTGTGCCCATGCCGTCAATATAGCTGATCGCACCACCTGTGAATGGCGCAAAACCAAAGCCCAGAATGGAGCCGATATCCGCTTCGCGCACATCCGTTACAACACCCTCGGCAACGCAGCGCGCGGCCTCAAGAGCAATCGTTGCATGGAACCGGTTTTTCAGCTCCTGCACATCGATATTGTCCGGGTCTTGCTGCGGATAAAGAGTTTTCAGATCAGGCCAAAGGTGCTTTTTCGCTGGTTTGTCCGGATAATCGTAAAAGCCCTTGCCGTTCTTGCGGCCAAGGCGTCCATGCTTTTCAACCATCGTGTTGACCAGTTCCACATGGCGCGGATCAACGGCCTTCTCGCCCAGATCGCGTAGCGTCTGGTGGAGAATTTTGTGGCTAAGATCGATGGCTGTTTCATCGTTGAGGGATAGCGGACCAACAGGCATGCCGCCAGCCTTGGCCACATTGTCGATCATCGCCGGCGGAACACCTTCGATCAGCATGTTATAGGCTTCAGACATATAGCGAAGGACGCAGCGGTTTACATAGAAGCCGCGTGTGTCATTGACCACGATGGGTGTCTTCTTGATCTTGAGAACATAATCAAGGGCAACGGCCAGTGCCTTGTCTCCGGTTTTCTTCGCCATGATGATTTCTGTCAACATCATCTTGTCGACAGGCGAGAAGAAGTGAATGCCGATGAAATCTGTTGGCCGTTTGGAGGCTTTCGCCAAGTCCGTGATCGGAATGGTCGATGTGTTGGAGGCAAATATCGCCCCCTTTTTCATATTGGCTTCGGCCTGTTCCGTGACGATCCGCTTGACTTCCGAGTCTTCAAAAACCGCTTCGATGATCAGATCACAATCGGAAAGATCAGCGTAATTATCGGTTGCCTTGATAAGGGATAGCAATGCATCCTTCTTCTCGGCGGTCGAATATTTCTTGGAGATTGCCTTGTCTTCAAGACCAGCTGAATGGGCTTTGCCTTTTTCCGCCGCTTCAAGGTCACGGTCGAGCAAGACAACTTCAATGCCTGCTTTAGCCGAAACATAACCAATGCCCGCACCCATGAATCCGCCACCGCCCAAAATGCCAACTTTCTTTATATCGGATTTTGGCTCATTGGCCGGACGGCGCGCGCCCTTGTTCAGTGCCTGCAAAGACATGAACAGTGAGCGTACCATATGCTTGGCTTCAGTGGTTTGAAGCACTTCTGTGAAATAACGCGACTCAACTTTGAGGGCCGTATCCATTGGCAGGATCAAGCCTTCATAAACGCATTTCATAATCGCCCGCGCACCGGGATAATTGTCCTGGGTCTCACGGCGATAGATCGCATTTGCCGGTGGGAAAAGCTGGAAACCGGCTGGCGAATAGACAGCGCCGCCCGGAAGTTTGTACCCTTTCACATCCCAGGGTTGCTCGGCCTTTAGGCCGTCCTTGATAAGTTGTTTCGCAACCGAAACTTCCTGACCCGGTTCAGCCAATTCGGTAACAACACCCAGCTTTTTCGCTTTATCCGGTGAGAAGTTTTTACCTTGCAACAAATATTGCAATGCCTCTTGCGTATGGATAAAGCGCGGCAGTCTTTGCGTACCGCCGCCGCCTGGAAACAGGCCAACTTTGACTTCCGGCAGGCCGAGTTTTGCCGAAGGGTCATTGGCAAGAACCCGTGCATGGCAGGCGAGGGTGATTTCGAACACTCCCCCAAGAGCCTGACCATTGATGGCCGCTACAAATGGTTTGCCGCAGGTTTCTTGCTTGCGTAAAATCTGGTTCATCGCTGATGCATTTTCATACATCAGTTTGGCCGCGCCTTCCTTGTCAGTTTTGGCAAGCACGGCTGTGTCATTCATCATTTTTTCAAGCATGGTCAGGTCAGCGCCAGCACCAAAGGTCTTTTTGCCTGAGGTGAGCACTACGCCTTTTACAGCGTCGTCAGCCCCTGCCACATCGATGATCCCATTCCATTCCTCCAGAACAGATTGATCAATTACATTCATGCTTTTGCCGGGGCTGTCCCAAGTGGCAAGCATGATGCCATCGGCATCGGTTTCTATTGTGAAATTTTTGTATGTCATCGTTACACCCGTTCAATAATTGTTGCGGTTCCCATGCCTGCGCCAATGCACAGCGTTACAAGCGCTGTCTGCTGGCCACGGCGCTCCAGCTCGTCAAGCACCGTGCCGAGGATCATCGCGCCGGTAGCGCCGAGCGGATGGCCCATGGCAATCGCGCCGCCACAGACATTCATCTTGTCGTGGGAGATGTTGAAATGCTGCATGTACCGCAGCACCACAGAAGCAAAGGCTTCATTGAGTTCGAACAGATCAATGTCAGAGATTTTCATCTTCGCCTGCTTGAGCAGTTTTTCAGTCACATCAACAGGGCCAGTCAGCATGAGCGCCGGGTCAGAACCGATATTGGTAAAGGAGCGAATTTTGGCCCGCGGGGTCAGGCCGAGTTTCTTGCCACCTTTTTTGGAGCCAAGAAGAACGGCCGCAGCACCATCCACAATACCGGACGAATTGCCCGCATGGTGCACATGGCGAACCACTTCCACATCCGGATGGGCTGCAATGGCAACGGCGTCAAAACCGCCCATTTCGCCCATCATCACAAAGGACGGATCAAGTGAGGCGAGCGACTGCATGTCGGCGGTTGGTCGCATATGCTCGTCTCGGTCCAGAATGGTGATGCCGTTTTGGTCTTTGACCGAAATAACCGAATTCTTGAAACGACCTTCTTCCCAGGATTTAGCCGAACGCTTTTGGCTTTCAACCGCATAGGCATCCACATCATCGCGGGAAAAGCCATATTTTGTTGCGATCAAATCGGCTGAAACACCCTGCGGCATAAAATAAGAAGGAACAGCAACGGAAGGGTCCATCGGCCAGGCACCGCCGGACATACCCATACCAACCCGTGACATCGATTCAACACCGCCGGCGATGACCACGTCATCCATGCCAGCCTGAATTTTTGCAGCGCCAAGATTCACCGCGTCGAGGCCAGAGGCGCAAAATCGGTTGATCTGCATACCCGCAACCGAGTTGTCATAGCCAGCTTCAAACACCGCAGCACGGGCAATGTCAGAGCCAGCTTCACCGACCGGGTCCACACAACCTAAAATGACATCATCCACATGGGGAGTATTCATGCCATTGCGATCACGCAGGGCTTCGAGTGTTTTTGCAGCAAGGCGAACCGCAGGCACTTCGTGCAATGCACCGTCTTTCTTGCCGCGTCCCCTTGGGGTCCGCACATGGTCATAAATATATGCATCAGCCATTTTATTTCTCCTGTTTGCCCATACCGCAATCAGTATGAGCACTAATTGATGTGGACGCTGGCGGCGTCCTATGAAATTGAATTATTCAATACCCTCGACAATCGTCACACTGCCTTTGGAGGCAGCCAGACGATGTTCTCGGGCAGCTTGGTATGTGGACGAGCTCCAGCACGCTTTTGCCGTGATCAAATCCTTAAACTCGATGATGACATGGCGCTTGCCGGTGAGGTCCCCTTCGAGCACTTCACTATCACCGCCTCTTGCAAAAAATTTGGCATCATATTGTTCAAATGCCTCGGCGGCTCCGGCCACATAGTCCTTGTAGCGTTCAGGGTCATGCACATCGACATGAGCGATCCAGTAGCCTTTTTTGACTGATTCAACCATTAGCCATCAAATCCTTCTGATATGACCAGTCTGCCGTGGGAGGCTTTGAGGCGATGCTCACGGGCAGCTTGATAGGTCGGTGAATTGTAGCAGGCCCTGGCCGCCTCAATTGTTGGAAACTCGATCACCACATGACGGCTTCCAAGGGGGTCGCCTTCAACCTGTTCAGAAGGTGTTCCGCGCACCAGGAACTTTGCGCCGAACTCCTGATAGGCAGGGGTCGCGCCGGCCACGTAGTTTTTGTACGTTTCCGCATCATGGACTTCGATATGTCCGATCCAATAACCTTTTGGCATTTTTTTCTCCCGGGAATTAAAGTGTTCTCGCAATCAACAGTTTCATAATCTCGTTCGTTCCGCCATAAATTCGTTGAACGCGGGCGTCTCGAAACATGCGGGCAATCGGATATTCATTCATATAACCATAACCACCAAACAATTGCAGGCATTCATCCATCACTTTTCCCTGTAGATCGGTCGTCAGGTATTTAGCCATGGAAGCAGTGGTGCTGTCGAGTTTGCCTTGCAAATGCTGCTCCACGCAATGATTGACGAATACACGCGCCATCGTTGCCTCGGACTTCAGTTCCGCCAGTTTGAACTGGGTATTTTGAAATTCAATCACGGCCTTGCCGAAGGCCTTGCGTTCCTTGACATAGTCAATCGTCAGGGCAAGGGCAGTTTCAATCGCAGAAATGGCCTGATTGGCTATGATCAAGCGCTCTTGGGGCAATTCGGTCATCAATTGAATGAAGCCGAGACCCTCTTCCGGCCCAATCAAATTTGAGGTCGGCACCTTCAAATCGTTGAAAAACAGCTCGGATGTATCATTTGCTTTCAAGCCGATTTTGTCGAGATTTCGCCCGCGTTCAAATCCTTCAACCTCATCGGTTTCGATCACGATGAGCGACGTGCCTTTTGCCCCTTTGCTTGGGTCTGTCTTGGCAACCACAATAATCAGATTGGCATTTTGGCCATTGGTGATGAAGGTTTTCGAGCCATTGATACGGTATTGATTGCCATCTTTGACAGCAGAAGTTTTCACTCCCTGCAGGTCCGAACCGGCACCGGGCTCAGTCATGGCTATCGCGCCAATCAATTCGCCGGTAGCAAGGCGCGGCAGCCATTTCTTCTTTTGCTCTTGCGAGCCGTGATGGAGAATGTAAGGCGCAACAATCGCCGAATGAAGCGCAATGCCAAAGCCATCTACACCAGTATGGCCAAGTGCTTCGATAATTGCAGCTTCATGGGCATAGTTGCCGCCTGCACCGCCATATTCTTCCGGCATAGATGCGCAGAGCAATCCATTTGCACCAGCTTTTTCCCAATCAGAACGGGGAACAATCTCGTTCTTTTCATAGTCGGAATAGTTGGGAGCAATTTCCGTTTCAAGGAATTTCGTCGCCATATCGCGGACCATGGCAACATCTTCTGTTTCCCAGTTTGGGCTAGGGACGTTCAAAACTTCTTGAGGTTTCATTTGTTTTTTGCCTCTTTCTTTCGCTTTTGCGGCGAGCCGTACTCACTAATAAATTCAGCAAATACTGTTTCAAGTTTTGCCTGATCGCAATAAGTGTCAAGATTCTCCAACAGCACTGTCAGCAGATAATTATTGCCTAGTCCATGATGCTTATTCAACTCTCGCAAGCGTTCATAAGCCGCTTCACTCATGGCGACGTTGAACCGTTTTGGAAGAGGAAACCGTTTTGAAGACATCCGCTTCTAAAACGCTTCTGCTTCCAATGCCATCAGGCTATCAGCGCCCGATTGAATGCGGGCCAGATGAGCGCCTGCTTCCGGCATGATGCGTTCGAAGAAATAGCGCCCCGTGGCAAGTTTGCTTTCATGGAAAGACGTTTTGCCATCAGCGCCTTCTTTCAAGGCTTCCTGGGATTTTTCGGCCATCATGGCCCACATGTAGCCAAGCGCAACAAGGCCCATCAAATGCATGTAATCGGTAGAGGCAGCGCCAGCATTATCGGGGTTTTTCATCCCGTTCTGCATCAGCCACATGGTAGAGGCCTCAAGCGCTTTTACGCCTTCGCGCAGCGGTTTGGTGAAAGGATGCATGGCTTCATTTTCGCGGTGCTTACCGGTAAAGGCGTTCACTTCTTCCATGAAGCTGCGCATCGCGCGGCCGCCATCTTTTGGGAGCTTGCGTCCAACCAGATCAAGCGCCTGAATACCGTTGGCTCCTTCATAGATTTGGGCAATACGCGCATCACGCACAAACTGCTCCATGCCCCATTCCTGAATATAGCCGTGACCGCCATAAATCTGTTGGGCAGCAACGGTGTTATCAAAGCCTTTGTCGGTCAAAACACCCTTCACAATAGGCGTCAAAAGCCCCATCAGATCGTCAGCTGCCTCGCGCTCTTTTTCATCGCCGGAACGGTGAGAAATATCGCCTTTCAATGCAGCCCAGAGCATGAATGCCCGGCCAGCTTCATTGATCGCTTTGATGTTCAAGAGCATCCGGCGCACATCCGGATGCACAATGATCGGATCGGCTTTTTTGTCCGGCGCTTTCGGGCCTGTCAATGAACGGCCCTGAATACGCTCCTTGGCATAAACAACCGCATTTTGATAAGCGACTTCAGAAATCGCCAGACCCTGCAAGCCAACGCCCAACCGGGCTTCGTTCATCATCACAAACATGGCATTGAGACCGCGGTTTTCTTCGCCGATTAAATAGCCCGTCGCATCATCATAATTCATCACGCAAGTTGAGTTGCCATGAATGCCCATTTTTTCTTCGATTGAGCCGCAGACCGCACCATTGCGCGTGCCCGGATTCCCATCACCGTCCAGAATAAATTTTGGAACAATAAAGAGTGAAATGCCCTTGGTCCCTTCCGGCGCACCTTCGATACGCGCCAGTACCAGATGAATAATGTTTTCAGAAAGGTCGTGCTCACCGGCGGAAATGAAAATTTTCTGACCGGAAATCTTGTAGGAACCGTCCCCGGCAGGAACAGCCTTGGTGCGCAACATTCCAAGATCAGTTCCGCAATGAGGTTCTGTCAAGTTCATGGTGCCTGTCCATGAGCCTTCAATCATTTTTGGCAAATAGGTCTGTTTCAGTTCGGCAGAGCCGTGTTCCTGAATGGCTGCAATCGCACCCTGGGTAAGACCGGGATACATGGCGAAAGCCATATTCGCCGAAGAAAGCATCTCGCCAACGGCCGAATGCAAAACATAAGGCAAGCCCTGTCCGCCATATTCCGGATCAGCTGCAAGCCCCATCCAGCCGCCTTCTTTATAAGCTTGATAGGCTTCCTTGAAACCTTTCGGCGTTGTCACGGAGCCATCTTCATGGCGTGTGCAGCCTTCCTTGTCGCCGGAATGGTTTACTGGTTGCAACACTTCTTCACATAGACGCGCGGCCTCTCCCAAAATCGCCTCAATCATGTCAGGCGTGGCTTCTTCGAAACCTGGCAGATTGTTGTAGCGTTCAATGTTCAGAACGTCCCTCAACACATACATAGTGTCTTCAACTGGCGCGCGGTAAATCGGCATTACTTCCTCCATTGGCTCAAATCAGTAGGGGTATGACTGGATTTCAGGGGCAATTTTCACCTCAACAAAATCAGTCAAAACCATTCAATGGCAATCTGACTTACTTATTGCCTAAAGTCAGATCACATTTGCTATCCTTGAACTACCAAATATTTACGTTTCCGTAAACGTCAAAATTTTAGATTGATGAAGAATCTTCAACTTTTTTTGACGCGCCATGTCTTTCCCAACGATAGGGTGTCCGTCTCCATACTAGGTTCCGGCCTCAATTGGGTTCAGACCCTAACAGACTGGTTGGAAGGTTTTGATTTAAACCGAAAAAACATGGCAAAACGGGAGTATTTGATTTGACCCAAACACTCCCGCCGCAGCGGCCCAGAAGTTGCGAGAACAAACTAAGAGTTCTCATTCCTTCGCCCCAGGGCCGCATTCTTGTCGCCGCGTGAAAGCGGTTTGCCTCTGCGGAAACTCGACGCAGAAGTCTTGCCTGCCGTTACGGCAAGCAAAATTGATCACAGAGACGCCCCACATGTGATCAAATCTATATTTGTGTGATTGTTCGTTTTATCGCCGGGATAAGAACTAGGAGAGCCTGGACTCCAGATAGCTCACTGCCTCATCCACTTCCGTCAACGCCTGCTCGATTTCGAGTTTTTGCGCCGTCAGGACTGAAACTTGTGCTTTGAATTTGTTGATCAAATTTCTAAGAGCTTCATTACTTAGAGTTTCCTGATCATTGACCTTCAAGATTTCTTCGGTTTCAGTCAAACTGAATCCAATTCTTTTGGCGAGGAGGATCAGCTTAAGTCTTTGGCGATGTTCGGCTGAATATAGTCTAGTAGAGCCTGCGCGGGCAGGGATGAGCAATTTACGATCTTCGTAAAATCTCAGGGCACGCAAAGTAAGTCCAAATTCGCGAGCAAGATCCCCAATACGAAATACAGCTTCAGCAGAATTGTCCTGTGCGTCCTGTACAAGAACACTCAGGCCTGCGGAATTGGTCTCTTGTTGCATATTGTAGTCCCTAGGTTGTTTGCCGTTTAATTCGGCTATTATTATTTTTATTCAGTATGAACCGAAAAGACCCCTTTGCAATACTACTTAAAATTCAGCTTGTTAACAAGACTACGCTTGATCACACCCAAACATAGCCTAATGTTGCAAGATACACTCAACACGCTTCTTGCAATCAACTTCAATTTAGATAGCAATTTGGTGGTTGTAAAAAAACGTAACAGCCAAATGTAACGGTTACATCATATTTAAGTCGTTGATAATTATTATAAATAGTCAGTAAATTGCATAGAAAAATATTGCACGTAAAGCGTTTTTCGAGCCATGATTCGCCAATGCCGACGTTCTATTTGGCTTGTTACATAGCGTTTCGAGCTCTTTCATAAAAAGAGATGATCAACAAAAGTTAACGGCTTGTTTACCCTGTTTTGTGAAAGGTGGGTCAAGAGATTCGTTTCTTCTACTCAAAGATTCGCACGAAGTTGCGTCATTTTGAGGAAAAGAGATAACAAATAAAAAACAGATGAACCTGAAATGGCGGCCGTCGAATGAGTAGAATCCGTTCTCAACTGGATACAATCCTCGCAGGAAATACTGGGCATGGACAAACCCATTCTGCCCCTCCAGCAATGGCGCCCCGCAGGGCCTTCGAGGCACAACCACATCCGGCCCCAATTCATCAACCTGTTGCAACGGCTGCTCCGAGCCGGGACATTACCGCCCTGCAGCACAGCCTTGATCAACTTTCCCAGCGCATCAACGCTATTCCCAAGCAACAGGCCCAGTCTGTTCAGCAATCAAATTCGGCCCTTCAAAATTCACAGGCCGCTTTGGTCAGTGAAATCAAAAATGGCTACCAACAGATCAGCCGGGAATTTGCTTCGGCCCAACGATCGTCAAATTCCCATGTGGAAGCTGACCTCAAGCGCATTGCTGACGGCATTGCCCTGTTGCAGAACAATCAATCTGTTCATCCTGATTATGTCGATCAGATGCAGTCTGAGTTGAACAATCTGCATGTCGGCTTGAACCAGTTGATCAATAATCCGCCCACTCAAGTGGATTTGTCCGGTGTTTCCAACTCAATCGAGACTGGATATTCCGAAATTGTCAATAAGCTGGATCAGGTTTTGAGCTCTCGCGGCAATGAAATGCCGCAAATCGATATCCCTGATTATACAAATCAGTTTTCTTCCTTGCAGAATCGTATGGAAGAGATCACCAGAGCTGTTGTTTCGATGACCGTTTCGCCGAACAATAGTCAGGATCAACACTCTTTTGAGAGAATTGAAGCGCGTCTTGCCAGCCTTTCCAAATCCGTTGACGATATTCTGCACAATGCCAGCGCCGCACCTGTTGTTGGTCCTGCCATTGACAGCGGTCTGGGCGATACGATCGCAGCCCAAATAGCGCAACTATCCGACAAATTGGATAATGTGGGAATTATGGGCGATGTCAGCTCCAATATTTTCGCAGATGTTCAAGGTATCGCATCACGCCTGGACAGCCTGCAAAATGAAATCGGTGTTTTGGCATCCAGCCTGGATCAATCGGTTGGCGAACAAAGCGGTGCCGTGAGATTTCAGTCTTCGGACTTGGAGCTTCCACAATTGGGAGAAATCGAGCAGCGCTTGGCAGAACTAGCCAATCGTATTGATGGCCTTTCAAGCCTCCCAGGCGATAATCCGAATACATCCAGTCAGGAGATTCTCCAGACTTTGCGCCAATTGGTTGGTCGTGTTGAAAACATCGAGCAAATCGCCTTGCAGGAGGGCGCTCAAGTATCGGCCTTTGATGGTCCAGATAGAATTGGCGGATTGGAGCAACAGCTCAATGCCATTGCTGCTCAATTGGGCAGTTTCGCGCCCGGTGAGCAGCACTCGATGACCGATCTGACGCCGATTACCGAACGCCTCGACCACATCGAGGGACAAATCGCTTCAAGCCGTGATATCGTTATTGATCTGGCAGCAGAAGCGGCGCAAAAGGCGGCCCGGCAATCTGCTGAAACCAATGGCGGTTCCGGCGATCATGAGAATGCCTATAACGCTATTCTCGAAGAATTGCGCATGCTTCGCGACGGCCAAAACCATGTATCTCAATCGGGTCAAAACGACAGCCAATTGAACGAAATCAGCACTTCCATCAATGCGATTGCTCAGAGATTGGCACAAATTGAATCAGCGGGCTTTGCACAAGAATCTAGCCCTGCTGACCAAATGCCGCAAAGTGCTTACAGCCAAGATACTTATGGTCAAGATACTGGCGAAGCATTTGAAGAGCAGTATGAAACCGCACCTGCAATGCATACTTATGCTGAGGCCACAGAAGGGGCTGCGGCCTCATTTGAAGATTTCAGCACAACAGAGCCAGCTATCGAACCGGCTTATTCAGAGCATTCTTACGTAGAGCCAATGGCGCAGGTTCACGAAGCGCCATCAATGGATGTCGCTGAAGATATGTCCAGTCTTGATGCCGCAATGGACCGCAATGGTCCTGCAACCCCAGAGGCTGTCGAAGGAGATGATGTTCCCCTTGAGCCAGGATCGGGAATGCCGGATCTTGAAGCATTGGTGCGCAATGCGACCCAACGCAAGAAAGACAAAACCACTCTGGAGAAACAGACTGCTGAGGAAGATGGCAGCACATCGGATTTGCTGGCCGCTGCCCGTAGAGCTGCGCAAATGGCATCTCAACAGGCCAACGCTATCAATGAAAAGCCCGCGAAAAAAGCAATCAAGAAGCCATCGCTTCCGTCCTTCAAGGCTCCTGCATTTGTAAACAAAAAAGTGCTGATGATGTCAGCAGCCGTTGTGGCAATTGCCATTGGTGGCTTCACGCTTGCACCAAAACTCTTCAATTCCGGTTCAACCAATGACCAGACAGAAAGTGCTCTGGCGATCCCTTCATCCCTTGCTGAAGAGAATATGACTACAGAAAACGCTGTAGATTCAACCGCAGGAGATGCAGCTGATCTCGCTGATAATGGCGCTCGCATGGTGGACGGCACAACAACCTCTGCCAATTCCTCTGCGCTTTTGTCACCAGACCCAATATCTGGACAACCCGCTACCGGTGCGGATAAAACCGACGATATGGTCAGCGCTTCGCTTGAAGCTTCACAGCCAATAGATGAAACGGAGCTTTCTTCACAGCCTGATATTGAAATCGGGGATATTCCAGGCGAGATTGGTAATCAGTCCCTTCGTGCAGCGGTTGCCGGGGGTGATGGTGATGCTCTGTTTGAAGTCGCTCGCCGATATACCGATGGTGACGGTGTAGAGCGCAATTTGGAAGAGGCGATCGTCTGGTATCAAAAAGCTGCTGAAACAGGTCATGCACCAGCACAATATCGTTTGGGTAATTTTTATGAAAAAGGCCATGGTGTAACTGCAGATCCCGCTGAAGCTGCGAAATGGTATTCAAAAGCTGCCGCTCAAGGAAACGCTCTTGCGATGCATAATCTTGCAGTGCTGAACGCGATGGGTGTGGCCACAGGTGAGCCGGACATGACTACCGCTGTTGGCTGGTTTGAAAAAGCCGCCGATATGGGCGTCAAAGACAGTCAGGTCAATCTTGGGATTTTGTATACCAAGGGTATGGGCGTGGAAGAAAATCTGGAGCGCGCTTACAAGTGGTTTGCAGTTGCCGCCAAGGGCGGGGACAATGATGCTGTGAAAAAACGCGATACCGTTGCCCAGGCAATGCGCCCGGAACAACTGGAAAAAGCGCGCGGCGAAGCTGAGTTGTGGAAACCGGTCAAACTTCAGTCTGAGGCCAATGTCGCGAGAGTAGATGAAAGCTGGAAAAGTGTATCAACAACAAAAACCGGTACACTGACAAAAGCCGATATCATAAAACAAACCCAGATCATGTTGGCAAAAGCAGGATTTGACGCAGGCACGCCCGATGGCCAGATGGGCAACAAGACCCGTTCAGCGATCCTTGGCTTTCAAAAGAAAATGGGCATGACCGCCGATGGGCAGATTTCCCAGCAATTACTAGAAGCTCTATCGAAGGTCTCGATCTAGGGTCTGAAACCAATTCCCGATTGTGTCCATACCCTAACAGTCTTTTGAATGATCGCTTCGCATCGATGCCTCGTGTGTTAAGCACGTCTTCAACTCTTTAAACAGAACGCTTGTCACTGGCTTGCCCAATCCGCTATTTATCTCTGGGTATCGGGGATAGGCTCAAACCATGATGGATGATGATGACGACCGCCAAAGGCAGCTTCTCTTGGAGAAGCAGGGGAGTCTTGTCTGGTTCTTGAGCCTTGCAGGCTTGATACCGTTCATATTGCCGGTCGCACTCATTTTACTTTTGGGCGTCTCTAACCCGCTTGCGGACCCACTAATTGCTTTGTTCCGCAATTACTCAGTTATCATTCTGTCATTTTTGGGCGGCATAAGATGGGGGCACGCTTTAACGCGCATGGGCGATGAGACTTCACCAATTGATCAAAGCTCAATCATCTTTTCTGTTGTACCATCTTTGTTGGCTTGGACAACCATGTTCCTCGGGACCAATTTGGCCTTGCCGATCCTTCTTCTAGCCTTTTGTGCTCAAGGGGCCTGGGACAGTTTTTCTGCTCAAAGTGGCAATCTGCCAAAATGGTTCTCACCTGTCCGCATGACGCTGACCATTGTCGTGGCGCTGGCTCATATGGCAGTTATGCTGATTTCTGCTTAGCCCACCGCTATTTGTATGTTGATTGGTAAAACTCACCCTCGCGTTACTTATGCGGGGATGAGTCTTTGCTTTGGCTTATCTGCAACGGTCAACATAGGTTCTGCCGCCACGGCCGCGATATCTGCAATAGCCAGGCTGATTAACAAGACGGTTGATCAATACGCCTGCACCTGCACCAATGGCAGTGCCGACAGCAGCGCCCCGCAGGCTACCAGTTGCAACCCCGCCAATCACCGCTCCAGTGGCTCCGCCTATAACGGCGCTGTTCTGATCTGAGGTGGTGCAACTGCTGAGCGCGATAGCTGCGATAACCGGTATGACCAGTCTGATGGATTTTGCGGACCTTGAGAGTGTGCTTGAAAGTATGGAAATGCCGGACATTAAAATGCTCCTTTTGGCGGATTCGAATATTCACTTGAATAGCGAACAACACAAATGCGGCAGAGCTGCATGCGATCCATCAATTAATATTTCAGGTCGACTTTGCCTGTTACCGGCCTATTCTGAGAGAATGAATGTTTCGTCAAATGTGATTCCTGATCTGTTCGAGGCTCCGGCATTAATGCCTGAGCGCTTTACTGCCTGGTTTGACGAAAAAGGCTGGCAACCCCGCCCGCATCAATTGCAATTGCTGGGCGAGGTGAAGCAAAAGAACTCCGTCTTGCTGATTGCGCCCACTGGAGCCGGCAAAACCCTGGCGGGCTTCCTGCCAACATTGGTTGACTTGGAAACACGGCCTCGCCTGACACCTGCTGACATCAGCAAAGGGGTCAAGCGCGGTATCCACACACTATATATCTCGCCGCTAAAGGCACTGGCGGTTGATATCAAACGAAATCTGGAAAAACCGATTGCTGAAATCGGCTTGGGCATATCGCTGGAAACCCGAACCGGCGATACGCCCCAGCACAAACGTCAACGCCAGAAACTGGCTCCGCCGGATATTCTTCTCACAACGCCCGAGCAGCTTTCGCTATTGATTGCCGCAAAAGATGCACGGCGATTTTTTGAAGATTTGAAATATGTGATCTTCGATGAGTTGCATTCCCTGGTTGCCACAAAACGAGGGCAGTTATTGGCGCTCGCCTTGGCTCGGCTCAACAAGATACGCCCGGAGCTGCAAACCATTGGACTGTCGGCAACCGTTGCAGAGCCGGATGATCTTCGGCGCTGGCTTGTGCCGCAAAGCGAGCTTGGCGAGATACAGCATGCCCGGTTTATTCATGTTGCTGGTGGTGCCAAGCCGGAGATATCAATTCTCAATTCTGAAGAGCGGGTACCCTGGTCCGGCCACATGGCACGCTATTCAATGCCGGATGTGTATGAAGCGATCAAACGCCATCAGACCACCTTGATTTTCGTGAACACCAGAAGCCAGGCAGAGCTGGTGTTTCAGGGCCTTTGGACGATTAATGACGACTCTCTGCCCATTGCTCTCCATCACGGGTCACTTGATGTAGGACAGCGCCGCAAGGTGGAGATGGCCATGGCCCGTAATGAACTTCGGGCAATTGTAGCAACCTCTACTCTCGATCTCGGAATAGACTGGGGGGATGTGGATCTGGTCATCCACGTAGGCGCTCCCAAGGGCGCAAGCCGACTTGCCCAGAGAATAGGCCGCTCCAATCACCGAATGGATGAGCCGTCGAAAGCCCTGTTGATCCCGGCAAATCGTTTCGAGGTACTGGAGTGTAAAGCCGCCCTGGACGCCAATTATATTGGGGCCCAGGATACCGAGCCGCTTCGCGAAGGGGCTCTGGATGTACTTGCTCAACATATATTGGGGATGGCGGTAGCAGAGCCTTTTGATGCCGATGAACTGTTCAAGGAAGTTACCAGTGCTGTCAGTTTTGCCGAATTGGATCGGGAGGTTTTTGACCGCGCGATCCAATTTGTTGCGACCGGCGGCTATGCGCTGAAAACCTATGAGCGTTTTGCGAAAATCCGCCAGACTAAAGATGGTTTATGGCGCGTTAGCAATCCGCAGATTGCCCAGCAATACAGGATGAACACCGGAACAATCATAGAAGCGCCCATGCTCGAAGTGTGTCTCACCAAAGCATCTGGAAAAGCCATTCGGGCAGCAAGCGGCTTTAGAGGTGGTAAGCGACTTGGCAAAATCGAAGAGGGGTTTCTTGAGGCTTTGAGCCATGGAGACACTTTCATGTTCTCAGGACGCATCCTCCGGTTTCAGGGCATTCACGAAAGCACCTGTTATGTAAATGATGCCGATGGAAGTGACCCTAAGGTTCCTGCCTATATGGGCGGAAAATTTCCCCTGTCGACCTATCTTGCCCAAGGCGTCAGAGATATCATTTCGGATCCGTCCCGATGGAATGAATTGCCCCGGCAGGTAAGCGAATGGTTGCGTATTCAGAAATATGCTTCCGTCTTACCGGGCAAAGACGATCTGTTGATCGAGACATTTCCCCGTGGCGAAAAATACTACATGATAGGCTATCCCTTTGAAGGGCGCACCGCCCACCAAACCCTTGGCATGTTATTGACCCGCCGGATGGAACGGGCCCGGGCCCGTCCTCTTGGTTTTGTTGCAACTGACTATGCAATCGGAGTGTGGGGCCTTCGCGATTTTGGACGGATGATTGATGAAGGCGAAATGTCTTTGAGCGAATTGTTTGATGAAGATATGCTCGGCGATGATCTTGAAACCTGGCTCGATGAATCCTTTTTGCTCAAACGCACCTTCCGCCATTGTGCGACCATTGCCGGCTTGATCGAGAAAAACCATCCTGGAAAGGAGAAGTCCGGTCGTCAAATGACCGTATCCTCTGATTTAATATACGATGTATTACGAAGCCATGAGCCGGACCATCTGATCATGCAGGCAACACGTCAGGAGGCCGCTCATGGTTTGCTGGATGTGAAACGCCTTGGCGATATGCTGCGCCGGATTTCAGGAAAAGTTCGTCACAAACGTCTTGACCGCATATCCCCCTTGGCCGTACCGATCATGCTTGAGGTTGGCAAGGAGTCGGTTCCCGGCGAGGCCCAGGAAGCGCTGCTTGCAGAAGCAGCCGACGAAATGATGAACGAGATGATGGCCGATTTGAAAGGCGCGAATTGACAGTCCCAAATCAAACCAACCCAGGTCAAACCAGCCAAAACCAAGCCAATTTGGTCAGGCAAACTCCGATTGCCCTTGAAGATCGGGCGTCGAGCGTTGAGATTATCGTAGCCGATGAGCAATTGGTCTGTGACTGGGCGGGCTGTCTCTATTGGCCTGATGAAGCAACGCTTATCGTTTCGGATTTGCATCTGGAAAAGGGCTCATCCTTTGCCCGAAAGGGAAGTCTGGTCCCGCCTTATGATACGGGGGCAACACTCAACCGCCTGAAAACGCAGATAGACCTCTGGCAACCCAAACGGATCATTTCCCTTGGTGACAGTTTTCATGATCCTGAGGCCCATGAGCGGTTGGCATTTGGTGATCTTGAAATACTGAAGACAATGATGCTTGGGCGCGAATGGATATGGATTACCGGTAATCACGATCCTGCACCGCCTCAAGACCTTGGCGGCATAGGTGCCAGTCAAATGCTGATCAGAAATCTGATTTTCCGCCATGAACCGCAAAAAGGCATGCAATTTGGTGAAGTCGCGGGCCATCTTCATCCCGCAGGAAAAATCAACCGACGGTATCGCTCCGTTCGCCGTCCCTGTTTTGTGACCGATACGACAAGGCTGATCATGCCATCTTTCGGCGCTTATACGGGCGGCTTGAATATCCGCCATGATGCTTTTGACAATCTGTTTGATCAGGAACGCCTGAGTGCTGTATTGCTCGGCAAGAACCGGGTGTTTCACATCGCCGGGAAAAATCTGGTTGGATAAAATGAAAATTCTTTCAGCAATGCTTTTTGCAATGCTCATCACGCTCGCTGGTTGCAGCGATCAGTCGGATAATGCTTTCGGTGAGTCGGGCAAAACCAATGCCCAATATGTCTTAGCCTTCAGCTGGCAGCCAGCCTTTTGCGAAACCGCGCCGAAGAAGCAGGAATGCAAATCACAAACGTCAACGCGCTATGATGCGACCAATTTTTCCCTGCATGGTCTTTGGCCCCAACCTGGATCGAATATCTATTGCGGTGTCAGTGACGCTGAAATAGCCATGGACAAAAAAGGCCGTTGGCGTGATCTTTCCACAGGCCGCATCAATGAAAGCGTCTGGCGCGATTTGAAACGGGTGATGCCTGGCACCCAATCCTCGCTCCATAAACATGAATGGGCGAAGCACGGAACCTGTTCCCCGGCAGGTCTTGATGAATATTACACTCAATCCATCTGGATATTGGAGGAAATCAACGGCTCAAAACTGCAGGATTTGTTTGAGGCAAATATCGGCAAGGAAGTATCAGGAAACGCTATTCGTGCAGCCTTTGAGGACAGCTTCGGCGCCGGAGCAGGGGATCGCCTGCGCATTTCCTGCAAACGGGATCGCGACTCTGGCCGGCAAATGATCGTTGAAATTACACTTGGCCTTGCCGATCCCTTTGAAAAGAATGCAGATCTGACGGCGTTAATCGCAGCGGCTCCGGCGACGGATCCCGGTTGTCCTTCAGGGGTTGTAGACCCAGCGGGATTTCAATAGGCGCTAACCTTTGGCCTTGATTTCATCTTATCGAACGCCTACCTGACTTGAAACGCAATACATTGGAAAGCACGCCATGTCCGACAAAGTCACACAGTTTCTGGGAGATACGCCCGGCCGCACAGCCGTGAAGCTGGTTGTAATCTCACTGGTCGTCGGTATCATCATGAGCGCAACTGGGTTCACACCGATTGACGTCTGGCATGCCTTCACCAATTTCATCGAACGCATCTATGAGCTCGGCTTTGAAGCTTTCGGGCGCTTTGGCGAATATCTGATTTACGGTGCAATGGTCGTTATTCCGGTGTTCCTGATCATGCGCTTTCTGAAATTCAGACCTTAGGTTCGGACCCTAACCAAATCGCGCAGCCACATAGTGGATAATCATGTGGCGCGTGACTGCATCTGTTGGAAAACCAAAAGCTGCATCGGCAAGCGGATATTAAGCAGCCGCTATTGTTTATCCCTGCTATCCTGCTAGCAAAATTCCATGAGCATTATTTCAGAAGAATCATCGGGCGAGACTATTAAACCGTTTGAGGTGTCTAACCGGATGGTATTGGCGCTCGCTTTGCCTATGACACTGGCTTATGTGACCACGCCACTGCTGGGCTTGATCGATACCGCGGTTGTGGGAAGACTTGGCAATGCCGCATTGATTGGCGGCCTCGCCGTTGGCGCGATCATTATCGATGTGATCTTCACAACCTTCAATTTCCTTCGCGGCGGCTCAACCGCTCTTACCGCTCAAGCTGTAGGGCGCGAAGATGAAAAAGAAAAGCAGGCAGTGCTGTTTCGTGCGGTATTGATAGGCATGCTCATCGGCTTTGTCGTGATTATCATCATGCCGCTAATTTTATGGCTTGGCCTTTACTTTATCGCACCAAGCGAGGCTGTTGCAGATGCCACAAGCCGATATTTCTCAATTCGAATGCTTAGCGCACCCTTGGCATTGGCCAATTACGCCGTCCTTGGCTGGCTGATAGGCTTGGGACGTTCGGGGCTGGCTCTCTTGGTTCAGGTGTTCTTGAACGGAACCAATATTATACTGTCGATTTTATTTGGGCTTTATCTTGGTTTTGGGCTGGAAGGTGTCGCCCTTGGTACGATATTGGGCGAGGCAGTTGCATTTTTCCTGGGAGCCTATATCTGCTGGCGGCTTTTGGACCCGTCTGTCCGGCCTTCCTGGCAGCGGATAACCGATAAGGCAGCGCTTGTTCGTTTTGCAAATCTGAATGGCGATATGATGCTACGCTCGTTTGTGCTGCTATTCGCCTTTGCATATTTTACTTCCCAATCTGCCGGGTTTGGCGAAACCACCTTGGCGGCCAATGCCATCCTGATGAATTTTCTGATGATATCAGCATTCTTTCTCGATGGTCTGGCCACAGCTGCCGAGCAGATAATCGGACGGGCAGTTGGTGCAAATTACAGACCGGGCTTTTGGAAAGGGGTTAAACTGACAACCCTTTGGAGCTTTGTGATTGCCCTCTTCGTATCTCTGACCCTTTGGATATTTGGGGAGCAGTTGATCAATCTGATCACAACCCTGCAGCCTGTCCGCGAAGTAGCCTATGCCTATCTCGCCTTTGCCGCATTGACCGCAGTAACGGGCGTTCTTGCCTTTCAAATGGATGGCATATTTATCGGGGCAACCTGGTCGCGGGAGATGAGCCTGATGATGGTGTTGTCATTGGTGGTTTATCTGATTGCCTGGCAATTTTTGAAACCCTACGAGAATGTCGGTCTTTGGCTCTCGCTTCATATTTTCCTGATGATCAGAGGCTTTTCCCTATCGGCGCGCCTGCCTGTGAAAGCCCGTCAAACCTTCAAATTCTGATCATGCTGCAAGGTTTTTGCCAGCCCATTTTGCTGATTTCCGGCCCCTGATCGCTTCAAGTGAGGTAATCCCTTCAGCGTCCATTTTCTTCAACAACCCTTTGCAAATCTTGTTTGCAATGTGTGGGCCTTCATAAATCATGCAGGAATATAGTTGAACCAATGAAGCGCCGGCCTCGATTTTGGCCCAGGCAGTTTCTGCATTGCTGATTCCGCCGATACCAATCAAGGGAAGATCCGCCGGAAGCGCCTCGCGAAATCGCGCCAGCATGATGGTCGAACGCTCGAATAGAGGCGTACCTGATAGTCCGCCAGCTTCCTGCGCATTGGGAGAATTTTCAACCCCGCCTCGTGACAAAGTTGTGTTGGAAACCATCACGCCGCTGAGTGCAGAACTTGCGATCACCTTGCTGATTTCCGTGATATCCGTGTCGGTTAAATCCGGCGCTAGTTTCAGAAATACAGGAGGGCGCTTGTCGGTCTTTTCCCGTGCTTCAAATACCTGGTCCAGCAGCCTTTGAAGCGCTTCGCCAGTCTGAAGGTTACGAAGGCCCGGGGTGTTGGGAGAGGAAATGTTGACCGTAAAATAATTCGCCAGATGGGCAAAGCCTGTGATGCCCTTGACAAAATCTGCGACAAAATCGTCTGTATCTTTGTTCGCGCCGATATTTACGCCAACAATACCCGGGCGATTTCTGCGCGCTTCAAGGCGTTTTAAGGCCGCCACATGGCCTTCATTGTTAAAGCCGAGGCGATTGATTACGCCTTTTTTGTCCGCAAGCCTGAAAACACGGGGTTTTGGATTTCCGCTTTGCGGGCGGGGGGTCAGGGTCCCAACTTCCGTAAAACCAAAACCGAGCTTCAAAACGGCGTCTGGAACTTCGGCATTTTTGTCATATCCGGCGGCTAATCCTACCGGATTTGGAAAATGCATGCCTGCAACGTCCTGGATAAGACGAGGATCGTTTATTGAAGGGCATGAAGGGACGATGCCACTTTTCAAGCCTTTGATCGAAAGGCCGTGGGCTGTTTCCGCGTCAAAGGAAAACAGAGCCTTTTGCCCAATGGATTTAAACAGGTCCATTATCGGCTCAAGCCTCCGCTATATCGTCAGGAAAAATGTGAATCCCGTCGTCGCCCAAGGGAAGCTCCTGCCATTCTACTGCGCTGGATACAGGAAGTTTGGCATAAAGATGCGGAAACAATGCCCCGCCGCGTGAGGTCTCCATTTTGTAATGTCTGGCCATCGGCTCTGTAGCAACTTTAACAAGCATCAGATCATTGCGCCCGGCAAAATGCTTCGCGGCGGTTTCGCGTAATTGTTCAGCCGTTGAAAAATGAATAAAACCATCGGCAAGATCAATCGGCGCTCCGTCATAAGTGCCACATTCAAGGGCCGCGTCCCACTCTTCCATACTGGTAATTTTGTAAATAAATTCTGGAAGCATGTTGCTCATCCATCTTTGTTTAAATTGGCTTGAGGTGTATTAGGGTCCTGACCCTAAGCAATTTATCTACTTATGAACATATGCTAGGAGCAGTTTGAACACTCTTCCCCATAATTTCGCCATGGGGTTCGATGATTGTCGTGTCAACCGACCCGGCCAAAAGGAGAAAAGGTTCATGCCTTTCAAATGGAGACAGTTTAAAAATCATGTTCTTGCCATTTCTTTGGCTCTTGTTTTAGGCGCAACATCCTTGCCGATATATCAGGTTTTCGCAGAGGAGAATTCTGAACAAAAAGCGCCCATTGAAAGCAGTGAGCAGTCCGCTGAACGCTATCAGTTGCGGCGTGACAATGGGGGATTGGTTCGGCTGGACAAGGTCACTGGTGAGATATCGACTTGTGAAACAGTTCAATCAAAACTGGTTTGCAGAATGGCCGTAGATGAACGAAGCGCCTTGCAGGATGAGCTTGCCTCACTGCAAGATACGATCGATGAAATGCAGGCTCAAATTGATGAGTTGAAATCCGCCAATACGACCAAAGATAACGGCAGCAATCAATCAACTGAAAACAAAACTCCTTTGACTGGGAAAGATGAAAAGCGGGCTTATGACAAGAAAACCGATAGTTTTATGGATGAAGAAGTGGACCGGGTTGTGGAATATTCTAGCAAGATTTTGCGTCGGTTTTTCACCGTCATGAAAGAACTGCGCGATGATTTTGAAAAGCCATCTGTTGAAAACTGATACCATATCAGCCGATTAGTTTCGTAGACAAACTATCCGGCAGAAAAACGGCCTTCCGCGCTTTTAGATCCATTACCAGACAACGCACGCTCCCCGATGCAATCGCTTTGCGATCTTTCACCGTTTCAATTTGGTGATCAATTCGAAAAGTCCGCCCTTCAATTTCGTTCACCCGTGAAATGAGCATCAAAGCGTTGCCTATCTGCGGCTTTGCATGTGTTGAGACATTCAGCTCAACAGCCACCCGTCCAAAATTATTCTTATTGAGCCATTGCGTATGCACACCTGCACCTTCCCAAATATGCGGCGCACCATCAGTGAACATTGAAATGATGCGACTTGAGAGAAAATTACCCTGATGATCGAGATCGTGTCGGCGCAAAATAGTATAATTGGTGATCATCGCCTCGCCGGCACGAAGCAGTTTGTCTGTATCCAATACCGGAATGTTCCCCGATGGCAGGCCTCTTGGAATAACTTCGCCCAGATGGGTATTCGAAAATTCCGGTACGTTTTCCCAATGCATGGGAAAATCTAAAGCCGTGGTGCACAATTCGCCGTTAGTGGAATTAATCATCCGGTGAGCAAGGGCACCGGAATAGTCTCCCGAGGCAATGACGCCGCTATCGATTTTCAGAGAGTCCCCCGCATGGACCTCCTTGTGAAAACGAACATGGCGAGTGGTTGCCAAACCAGTTGTGATATTTGTTTGAGTTTTCTGCACAAAAACTTCACGGGCTTCCTCGAAGCGTTTGAAGAAAAACTGCACATTGATGTGTTTGTTTTCGTCGCATTCCCACGTATTGGCAAAAGACCGATGAGTCTCAATCATTTAAAATTCCAGAATTATGAAGGCTTAATTTCATCTGATGGAGGGCTTGAGTTCAACGCAGCATTTGCTTGAAGAAGATGGCCCATAACCAATATTAAAAACGCGATTGGTATCGCAAATATGGCTGATAATTCAGATGCAATGGATTGCTCCATTCCCGGAAGGGTTATTTGCAATTCATCTCCGGTATTGGAAGTAAAATCGATGCCATATTTTGACAAAACATAATACAGCACCGCAATGACAAACCCCACGGCTACGGCACTAACCACGCTGGCATGAGACACTTTCGGCATAAAGAATGCTGCGGCCATCGCTGGAACGAGCGTAGCTGCGAGAACCGACATTGAGAACAAAAAGAGGCTGATATTGTCAAAAGCATAATAATAAACATATGCCGCTGTGAGGACTGATGTTGCAGTCATGCTTATTCTGGACGCAAAAATACGCCCACTGGCAACCTTGCCCGATAATGTGAAATAGAATGCGCTGACCAGATTGTTTGAAGTTGCCAACAGAATCATCGAGACAAAGCTGATCCCGCACAATATGATCGCGCTCGTTAAAAGTGCCGTATAGGCAAAAGGCAAGGCAGTCAGATCAGCGGCTGCGGGCAAAATCAACTGACTGTTGAGCAACATATCCTGAATGCTTAATACATGTCCCGCGCCATCAGGGCATATTTCCAACAGCTGATTGGGGCTACCGGCCATAGTTCCGCAAATTGCAAGTAGATCCATGTTTCGCTCGCCCCAGGAAAAAAGCAAAGGAGCAGAGATACGAGCTTCTGATAACGGCAGGCCCAATAGGGTTTGATAAATTCCAAACTGGGTAAAAGCCAAAAGAGCAATTAGCGATGCTCCAAGCAAGCCCGTAAACAGAATTGCCTTTAAGGCGGAGGCAGAAACATTTTCCGTATCGGAACTGATTCCATATTGCTGAAGAACCGAGGGAAAGAAGACTATTCCTGCAACGATCACAAATGCTGCTGCAATCTGCTGCCCACCGGTCCATTCAACCAAAGGGGACAAGGGGGTAAGCACTTCTTTGAGATTGGGAATGCTGAGGCTTGAGAGTTGATCCTCCAAATCCCACATTTCTGCCAAAGCGTCGCTTCCGAAGGTAAAATGGCCGAGGGGGAAACCGGAAAAGCTGATGGAGTTCACAAGCAGAGGTAGATTGATCCCAATCAGCACTAGAACGCCAGCAATGGCAGCAAGACGTGTACTTGATTTTGCGCCGCCGAGAACCATCGTCAAGATGATCAGGAGCATTGCAAGGCTAATCGCAGAAGTCTCGCCTATGTTGAAAAACCATGCAATCAATTGATACACAGTAGCGATGCCGCAAATGGCTAATCCCATTCCACCCAGGGCCACCGCAACGGCAACAGTTTTGGCTGTCAAAGTGCTGTCATATCTATTGGCCAGATATTGGGCCACATCACTTGAACCGGTGTCGTAAAACTGCCTGGCCGCCAAAAGACTGGACAACGCAATCCCAACAGACATAGCAATCAGGATAACCACAAGGTAGGAAGGATTGGAGACAAATATCCCGCCACTGACACCTATGATTACCGGAAAGGATATGGCGGTCATTATCGCGAGCGCATTTACTGTTGAGCGAATAGATCGGCCGGAAAGATAAAAGTTTGAACCAGTTGTGGTGGCTCCCAAAAAGGTCGAGATCACCCACAGGATGAAAAGACTAACGCCTGTCAGCGCAATTCCATAACTGCGTGGAATGCCCGTTTTTTCCAGAGTGAAGACAACCAGAATGAAAAGGAAAATCGCAACACAAATCGCCAGCGCTTGACGATAAAAATGAGCCTTTTGTTTCATCTGATCAGCCTGTCCAGTTTCGCAAAAAACAGTTTCACGATGAAATAAAGGGCAAATGGCAAAGCGATTAATCCAAAAATCCAAAGGGTTGGTATGGAGATAAATGTATCCGACTTTTCATTTTGAAACGCCGATCCGAATGAAATAAAGCCCAAAAATATGATCAATGCCAATGCAAGCCAAAAGCGACTCCGCGCACGATTTTTGAAGGTGAATGGAAGTTGCATGTAAATCTCATAATTGATGAATTTGATAAAGATTACTACCATATGTATTTCATCGCGAAAAGCATTCAGCATATTTGCATTTGAATAGAATGATGGCATGGTAGCTTATCAGGGGAGATGAATGGGAGATATGGATTTGTCTACAAAAATAACCATTCTGGTTGTTGACGATCATCCGCTTTATCGTGACGCGCTGGTTAATGCAATGCAATCACTCAGTGATGATACGCAAGTGAAAGTTTCAGCGACTTTTGATGAGGCAATGGCCAGTCTTGATGAAGTCGGGGACATTGATATTGTCTTGCTGGACTTGAATATGCCGGATTCAAAGGGCCTTTCGGGGCTTTCGCAAATGAGAGCACGTTTCCCTTCCACACCAGTTGTTATTGTGTCTGCCACCGAAGATGTGGCAACAATACGAAAGTCCATCGCCCTAGGCGCAGCAGGCTATGTCCGCAAGTCCTCAAGCATCGAGAAGATGCGTGAGGCGGTTAGCCATGTATTGGATGGTGAAATCTACACTCCGGAAGATGTTGATCTTGATGCGGACGATGAGGGTGAAGAAACTCAACTGATCGAAAGATTGAAAAGCCTGACTCCGCAGCAAACTCGTGTATTGGGAATGTTGGGCAAAGGACTTTTGAACAAACAGATAGCCTATGAGCTTTCGGTTTCTGAAGCGACGATCAAGGCTCACGTATCGGCCATCTTGCTGAAACTTCGCGTTGATAGCCGGACCCAGGCAGTTATTCAGGTATCAAAGCTTACCAATGTTGAGGAACTGGCCGAACCAAAATCGATCAGTTAAATGCTGTCCACTTTGGGTGAACAGCTTATTCAGCTGCGTGTTGATGGCGCTGCATTTGGGACAGCAAGGCTCTCAAAGCGGCCGGTTTGACGGGTTTGTTTAACACCGCCACCCCGAATTTTTCAGCCTCTTTCTTCAGTTCTGTTGATCTGTCTGCCGTGACCAGCGCGCAAGGCAATTCATATCCTAAATGCGCACGTAATTTCTTGATGGTATCAAGGCCTGTTTCATTGTCGAGATGATAATCCACCAGCGCCAACATCGGCAAGCTTGCGCCTTTTTTCTCTAGCTTTTCAAAGGCATGAATGGCTGATTGGGTGCTGGTAACAGTGGTCACTTCACATCCCCACTTGGATAAAAGACCTGCCATCCCCTCCAGGATGTTCACATCATTATCGATGCAAATAACACCAAGTCCGTTCATGTTGCTTTGCGGGCCGATCGTATCGCTCTTCTTTTTGGCGATCCTTTTGCTTTCTGCCATGGTTCTAGGAACGCTGACCACAAAATGCGTTCCCTTTTTGATTACTGAATCAAATTGAACCGGATGATCCAGAAGTTTAGAAATACGTTCTACGATGGAAAGTCCCAGTCCCAGACCCGGCGCAAGCTTGGCCCCATCTTCAAGGCGCTTGAACTCGTTAAAAATGTCAATGCGATCCTCTTGCGAAATACCAAGTCCAGTATCCACAACTGAGATGACGACATTGGCCCCGCGTCTGCGGCAACCAAGAAGCACCGATCCTTTATTGGTATAGTTGATCGCATTGGAAACAAGATTTTGAATGAGCCTTCGCAAATAGGCTGGATCAGTTCTGACCCACAGCGAAGTTGGCATGACTTTAAGCCTTAACCTTTTTTCATTTGCCGCAGGCCGCAGTTCCAACTCCACCTGATCAAAAATTTGCTGGAGGGAGACATTTGAAAACGTGATCTTGTGAGACGACGAATCCAATCTGGAAATGGCGAGCACGGAGCCAAGAATTTCCTCAACCGATTCCAGTGATCGAATAATGTTATTGCTCAACTTTTGGCTGGTCTCATCAAGAGAGGATTCCACAAGCGTCGAGGTATATAATTTCGCTGCATTGAGTGGCTGCAATAGATCATGACCCGCTGCTGCCAGAAAGCGGGTTTTACTTTGATAGGCAAGGTCCGCATCTTTTGTTGCTTGTTCCAGTTTGCTATTGGCTCGCACCAATTCTCCCGTGCGTTCTTCAACGCGCTTTTCCAAACTCTCATTGGCTTCGTGCAGGGCTTCGGCAACCAACATCCGCTCGGTTACATCTGTCCACGAGATAACGACACCGCCATCGGGCATAGGGCTGGATTGAATTTCGAGTACCCGCTCCATCTCCTCAAGTGCCAATCCCCAGGTATTATTATGCGTCAGAAGTTTCCGTTCAATATCATCAATACTGGCAGTTGCCGGATCGATTTGGTGGAGCTTCACGATTTTCTTTATGATTAACGCCATAGGCGTACCAGCCTGACCGACGCTTTGGGGAAGGCTCAACAGGGTCCGGAATTGTTTGTTCCAAAATGACAGCCGGTTTTTTGAATCGAATACCGTAATGCCTTGATCTAGCTGATCAAGCGCTGTGCGCAAGACACTCTGATTATATTGTATTGCTTCGGTCGCTTCATCCAGCAATTGTTGGTTGGTTGCCGACGTTTCCTGATGACGCTGCAGTAAGAGCGAATGCACAAGGCGCGAGGAGGAGGAACCAATTGCACTGGCAAGCGTTTCCTCAGAAAACCGGATATAATCGTCACTTGCCGGCTCGCTCGGATCGGCTTCAAATCCGATCTCCTGCCAATATCTGCCATAGGCTCTTTTGGCTCGATCATTGCCGAGATAGCTCACCAGATTGGCATTGACATCTTGGATCGTTACAAGGCCGGAGACAGGCTCATTTTGCAACGCATCTTGTGCTCGGTGGGAAACAAACACTGCCGCCTGATGCGATTCGAGAGAACTGGTAGCGCTCATCCTGGAGCCAATGATCAGGGCAAAAACATTGAATGTCAGGCTGAAAAGCACGCCACCTGTGATGGTTGTCATTCCCATTGCTTGAAATAGGGTATCGGAAACCAACGGCACACCCAGCAAATATCCATCGCTTGAAAGAGTTGGCAGGAACAGGGAGTAGCTCCAAACTGCGATGCCCGTTACCATTGCGCAGAGGGCGCCGGTGGCATTTGCTCCCCGCCAGATTAGCCCGCCAAAGAAGGATGGAGCAAGTTGAGCTGCCGCTGCAAAGGATATGATTCCGATGGAAGCCAAAGCTTGGGAGTCATTTGCTGATTTGTAATAGTAATAGGCAAGCAGCAGGATCACGGAAATGGCGCATCTGCGAATAACGAGAATTCGCTTCTCCATTGTAGTGGAGTTTTCTTGCAGGCTAAAATGATTGCCTCGTAACAGGAACGGTAAAACCAGATGGTTGGAAATCATGATGCCGAGTGCAACACATGCCACAATCACCATGGCTGTACCCGCAGAAAGCCCGCCAATAAAGGCGATCAGTGATGCCGTCTGATTGCCTACCGATGATGGCAAGGCGAGTACAAAGGCGTCTCCGTTCGCTCCATCGCCAAAAGTCAGGATACCCGCTGCCGCAATTGGCAAAACAAACAGGTTGATCAAAACCAAATAGAGCGGAAACAACCATCGGGCCCGGTTCAACTCCTTTTCTGAATGGTTCTCAACAACGGCCACATGGAATTGGCGTGGCAATAGCAGAAAAGCCAGAAAACTGAGCAGGGTCAAAACGGCCATATTGCTGTAGTCGATTCCATTGCTGATGATGGTTTGAACTTTGGAATTTGCAATGGCCTGAGTGTAAATATCGCCGATGCCGTCAAACATGAAATAGGTGATAAAAATTCCGATGAACAAGAATGCGGCCAGCTTGATCGCTGACTCAAGAGCAATGGCAAGCATAAGCCCATATTGGTGTTCTGTGGCATCTGCATGACGGGTACCAAACAAGATCGTAAAAATGGCTAGCCCAATCACGATAACAAGAGAAATATCAGCGGAAATTGGGAAACTCTCACCCGCCTCAACAAGCACTTCAATACTCGGGCTAGTAACCAATTGGCTGAGGGAAAGCGAAATCGCCTTTAATTGCAACGAGATATAAAGCACCGCTCCGACAACCGATATGCCGGTTGCAACGGCGGCTACCCGAACGCTTTTGCCGTAACGAGCCCCTAGAAAGTCAGCCACCGAAGTAGTGCGCTGCCGCTTCGACAGGCTGACAATACGCTTCAGGATCGGAAATCCGAGCGTCATCATCAAGATCGGGCCTATGTAAATAGCCAGAAAACTCACGCCACTTGTGGCCGCAAGACCCACAGAGCCGAAAAAGGTCCAGGTTGTGCAGTAAATTGCCAGCGATAAAGGATAGATAGTGGTTCTGGAACTCAACCCACTTGTCTTGCGCCGCATGTCGCCAAATCGCGCGACCGCGAAAAGCAAGAGTAGATAACAGAACGCGACAGCGCCAAGGACGAATGCTGAAATCATCGCCGATTTACCTTGCCAGTTGCCCAGCTAAAGAGGCAATTATCTGCGTCTTGCAAGGCCTTGTGCCGTGCTCCAAATTGATTCAACTCGTCCTCCCAGACTTTTGGCCATCGGGGATTACCTTAACTTTGGTCTTTACCAATCACAAGCGGTTGATCAATTGCAAGACTGCAATACGTTAAGGCGAAAAAGTTCTTAACCTTTCGTTTACCTTAGGGTATAGACGCAATTATCAACCGTATTTTCTCCACGACAAAAATTGGCAATGGATAAAATGCTTGATTCAACAAAGATTGGGCATCAACGCCCGGACACTCTAGGGGAATACAATGTTTAACGAGTTCAAAAACTTTATCCTGCGCGGCAACGTCATGGATCTTGCTGTCGGTGTTATTATCGGCGGTGCTTTTGGTGCGATCACAACGTCACTGGTAGGCGATGTATTGATGCCAATCATTGGCGCGATTTTCGGTGGCCTTGATTTTTCAAACTACTTTGCTCCGCTAGCAAGTGGCGTGACAGCTTCTACACTTGATGCGGCAAAAGAGCAGGGCGCAGTATTGGCCTATGGTAGCTTTATTACTGCAATCATCAACTTCCTGATCATTGGTTTCATTGTCTTCCTGATGGTTCGTGCCGTGAACAACATGATGCCTGCTGAAGAGGCGGCTCCTGCCGGTCCAACAAAAGATCAGGAACTTCTCGCAGAAATTCGCGATGCTCTGAAAAAACGCAAGTAAGCCATTTACATGTAAGACTATTAAATGAACTACCTTTAAACCCTGCTCTAACGAGCGGGGTTTTTTTGTTTTTGAGTGCTGAAAACTCCATAACGAAACCCGCCGTCATAATTTAGCGACGGTCAAACGATTCCATTTCGATAAAAGACAATCTAAAAGGTTTTCTAGGCACAAATTGATTCGGAAATTGAAATAAGGGCCGCTGGATGGCGCATAAGGCTCCAGGTGGCGGAGTTTGAATGGATAAACTACAGTCGGCAATTGCAGATTTCAAAAGGCTTTTATGGGTCATTGCCTTTTTCTCACTTTTTACAAATCTGCTCATGCTCGCAATTCCGCTCTATATGCTGCAGATTTATGACCGAGTCTTGCCTTCCCAAAGTTCGGCAACGCTTACCTTTCTTTCCATTATTGCTTTGCTTGCCCTGTTGGTGCTCGGCGGCATGGAAACGGTAAGAAGCATTCTTGCAAACAGAACTGCAGCTCGTTTGGACGCTCATCTGGGTGCTTCGGTTTTGCAGCAGGTGATCAGGGCCGGTTCTGCAACCGGGGGCAGTTCCCAGCCCATGCGGGACTTGAACGCCATTCGCACAATCATCAGTTCGCGCCAGGCATTTGCCGTGCTTGATCTGCCTTTTGCTTCGATTTTTATTGTTCTGCTCTATTTCATTCATCCTCATTTGTTCTGGATCACTTTGGCAGGTGCACTGGTTCTAGTTCTAATCGCCTGGTTCAACCAGTATTTGAGTTCGAAGCCGACCCATGAGCAATCTGAAAAATCAATACGTTCAGCCCTTCAAACAGAATATCTGGCGCGTAACGCCGACAGTCTTGTTGCGATGGGAATGGTCAGGAATGTCGTGAACAATTGGGGTAACAGCCATAGCAGCGCCATGATGTCTGGCGATGATGCAGGCAAGGTCAATGCGATGTTCACGGGCTTTTCAAAATTCGTCCGCCTGTTGCTACAAATAATAATTTTGGGTTATGGCGCCTTGCTGGTTCTAGACGGCGAAATGACACCAGGCATGATTTTCGCCTCCTCTATTATTTCCGGTAGAGCGCTTGCTCCCATCGATCAGGTGATCGGGTCCTGGCGGCAGGTCACTGGCGGTTTGGATAGTTGGCAACGCCTGAAAGATTTTTTGGCTGTCACCAAACCTCAGGAAAGTTACATGTCCTTGCCAAGGCCGCTGGGGGCTTTGGAGGTACAAGACATCTTGCAGCCAAACGCGCTCGATCCAGCGGCAAGACCGGTTTTGGCGAGGGTCTCATTCAAGCTCAACCCGGGTGAGTCTGTCGCGGTTATCGGACCATCGGGGTCAGGTAAGTCAACGCTTGCAAGAATTATCATTGGTGCCGTCACGCCCCGCGCAGGCATTGTGCGGATTGATGGTCATGATATCAATAACTGGGACCCGGAGGTAATTGGCAAATATATTGGATATCTGGCTCAGGATGTTGATCTTTTACCTGGAACCATTGCCCAAAACATTTCACGGTTCGAACCAAATCCGGAACCGGAGAAAATCATCGAAGCGGCAAGACTGGCCCATGTGGAGGGTCTTATCAAAGCCATGCCCAAGGGCTATGATACTCCCATAGGTCCGGGCGGAGCGCAGATTTCAGGCGGCGAAAAACAACGGATTGGCCTTGCCCGAGCGTTTTATGGAAATCCGCAGTTACTGGTATTGGATGAACCCAATTCGAGCTTGGACAGGTTTGGAGAAATCGCCTTGAACAAGGCTCTATCGTCGGCAAAAGCTAACAAGATATCGGTTTTCATCATTACCCAGCGCGAGACAGCCTTGGCTTTGGTGGATAAGATAATGCGAGTTCAAGCAGGCCAGATCGTCGACTTTGGAGATAAAACCGAAATCATCAACAAATATAGCGCCAAACCGGACGCAAACAAGAAACCGCCCAACCCTCCGGGCTCAGTTAATAATGGAGGGCAATGATCATGACGGATCACAACCCGGTTAAACTGGAAATGGCAGCCACACCCAATGCAGGAAATTCCAAGGTTGATGAGGGCTGGAAAAACAAGCTTCCCACATCTGTGCGAGGGCCTATTATTGCTGGTTGTTTGATCATTGGTGTATTTGTAGGTGGCTTTGGATTTTGGGGCGCAACGGTGCCCATTTCGGGAGCCGCCGTTGCCAGCGGTATTGTCGCTGCAAGTGGTCTCAACCAGACAGTTGATCATCTTGAAGGTGGAATCATAGAAGAGATACTGGTTGTGGAAGGTGCGCGTATCTCCAAGGACCAGCCCTTGATGCGGCTTGATCCCACCAGAGTGTTATCCGAGCGTGACCGGGTTAAGGCTCAACTATTTGGACTGAAAGCAAAGATGTTGCGGACCAGAGCCGAGCGCGATCAATTGGCTGAATTTGAGTATTCCCAAGAGGTGCAGGAAGAAGCCAAATCCATTGGAATGCAAGACGATCTGGTTCAGCAGGAGCGTGAATTCCAAAGCAGGCGTCAACGGCTGTTATCGGAAGTAAATGTCCTGGCCCAACGATCGCAAGCCATTGAAGACGAAATTGCTGGCCTTGAAATACAAAAGAGCTCGGAAACAACCAAACTGGTGGTCATTAGGGACGAATTGGATCAAAAGGAGAAACTTTTGAAACGCGGACTAACCCCGCGCAGCCAATTCAATGCCTTGCAAAGAGCCGAGGCTGATTCAGAAGGCCGAATTGGCGGTCTCACTGCAACCATCGCTCAACGGCGCACGACCTTGCTGGAAATAGAAAAACAACTGATCACCCAAGACGCAACCCGGGTTGAGGACGCTTCGTCGCAATTGAATAATATTCAACTGCAAGTCAATGATCTTGAGCAGCAATTGCGATCCCGAGAAGATGTATTGAGCCGCATGATTATCCTCTCACCGATTGACGGCGTAGTGGTTAAATTGAACAAGAACACAGTAGGTGGTGTCGTCCGCCCCGGCGAAACCGTATTCGAGATATTACCGACCGGCGCAGATTTCATCATTGAGGCCAGGATTCCCCCTCAGGATATTGATGTGGTCCGGCTCGGGCAAACAGCCAATGTGAGATTTGTGGCGCTAAATACACGCACCACACCGGAAGTGGCCGCCAGCGTAATCTATGTATCAGCTGACAGGTTGGTCGACCCGGACACCCGAGCACCTTACTATCTAGCACGTCTTCAGTTGACTGAAGACTTGCCACCACCACTGACAAGTGATCAAATCTATCCGGGCATGCCCGTGGATGCGTTTATCGGGACGGGCGAAAGAACCTTTTTCGAGTATTTGTCTCGCCCAATCACCGACAGCTTCAACAGGGCTTTCCGGGAACAATAACCTATTTCAGATTTTCAATTTTGGTCAATTCAATGAGTAGTAAAAAAAATCTGACGACCCATGATGCCGATGAAGACGAGCGTAATGCTTCGATCATGATCTACATTAATGGCAAGCTTGTCCCCAAAGAAGACGCGAAAATCTCCGTCTATGATTCCGGTTTCTTGCTGGGCGATGGAATGTGGGAAGGGATGCGTCTTTACGATGGCAAATGGGCCTTTTTCAATGACCACATGGATCGTCTGTTAGGATCGTTGAAAGCGGTTTCCATTGATCTTGGCATGTCTCGCGAAGACATTCTGGAGGCGCTCACCAAGACTCGCCTTGCAAATAATATGCATGAAGATGCCCATTGCAGGTTGATGATCACAAGAGGACGAAAAAAGAAGCCTTTTCAACATCCTTCCCTTTCGGTCTTTGGGCCAACAATTGTCATTATCATGGAGCATTCCAAGCCGCGTATTGAGCTTTTGGACAAAGGCATACGGCTCGCTACTGTACCTCAAATCCGCGGTATGCCCATGGCGCAAGATGCCAAATATAACTCCCATTCCAAACTGAATTGCGTTTTGGCCTGCCTTCAAGCGGAACAGGCCGGGGCGGACGAAGGGCTGATGCTTGACCCCCACGGTTTTGTAAACACAACTAATGCCTGCAATTTCTTTATTGTAAAAAAGGGAACGGTTTTAACTTCCACCGGTGACTATTGCATGAATGGTGTAACTCGCCAGAAGGTAATCGATCTTTGCCGCGCAAATGCCATTCCGGTATTTGAAAAGAATTTTTCGCTTGTCGATGTCAATATGGCTGACGAAGCATTCCTCACGGGGACCTTCGGATCTTTAAGCAAAGTATCGCACATTGATGGCAAGCAGATTGGCCCTGTGACCGGTTCCGGTCCCATTACAAATAAACTGCGTGAACTCTACAAGAATCTTGTCGCTGCTGATATTGCCTGATGCCATTGGCAAGCACGCTATCTATTGACCTCTAACGCCAACCTCGCCAAGGTAGCCTTCTGAAACAGACAGGTTTGGGGCGAGCTTGTTTTTGATGTTGGAGTACTCGAATGCAACAAGTCGTCTTTTCCTTTTTCCCATTGAAATTCATCGGCATATTTTTGTTCGGCATGTTGACCTATGGCTCGCTTAGCCACGCCCAAACCAGCGATGAAATCACTTCCAATGGGGGATGCCCCGATTGCAATCTTTTGCTCGGCTCCTTCCGCGAATTGAATATTGACAATGCTAATTTTGAAAACGCTGTCTTGCGTGAAACCGATATGAAAGACGCCCGCTTACAAGGGGGGAATTTCAAAGGAGCAGATCTTCGCAGAGCCAGTTTGGAAAAAGGTATTTTCAAATTTGCAAACTTCACTTCATCCAATATGCGTGGTGCAGACCTTGAAAAAAGCGATCTGGTCGGAGCGCTGCTGGTCAATGCTGATTTGCGCACTGTGGATTTTGGCGAGAGCGAGCTTGCCGACGCTGATCTTTCCGGTTCCGATTTGAGAGACGCATTTTTGCGTAGGGCCAATCTCAAGGGTGCGGTATTTGAGAATGCTAAAATGGAAAAGTCCGATCTGGAGCGGGCGAATGCGGATGAGGCCAATTTCAGCGCAGCTGAAATCGAAGAGGCAGATTTAAGTCGCATCAGCGCGATCTCTGCGAGTTTCAACAATGCTCGGTTAATGTTTTCGAATTTGTCTCATTCTGATTTCACCAATGCCGATTTCACCGGGGCAAATCTGGAAGGCTCGCACCTCAGAGCAACCAATTTTTCCGGCGCTGATCTAAGTTCAGCAACCGGTATTTTGGCAGATCAACTTGTTCTTGCCTGCGGTGATGAGAAAACCAAATTGCCTGATGGTTTAAGCATTGCATACTGCTCCTGATGATCACTATTTAGCCGGGCTTCCAGCTATGCATATGGTAGGTTTCGTCCTGAAAATTGGAATGACCTTGCTGGTTCGGACAAATGGGCGCAGGCAGACGTGAGTATCAGCGAGTAACTATTTTAACGAGCCGCTATTCTAATTTTGCCTTTCCGACAAATTTATTTTCTTCAAGCGATGATGCTGGCTTGGCTGATCGCTGATGATGAACTTCGGGTGCTCGAAATTGGCAAGTCGGTCGATCCGAAAACAGCTTTGGGCGAATCCATCGGAATTGAAAAGATCAGCGCAAAAACAGCCTCCATTGAATGAATAGGCTTTGACCCGATTGCCCTGATTAATGGATCAGACGGTCGTAAACATCGATAAAAAGAACTATCTATGAGATCAAAAATGGTGCTGCGAAGGATATACTTCGAAATCTGCACCAAATTTGAATCGCACGTTGAGCGAAGCGAAGCGCAAGATTCAAATCGAATATAAATGGTGCTGCGAGGGAGGATTGAACTCCCGACCTCATCATTACCAATGATGTGCTCTCCCACTGAGCTACCGCAGCATATCTTGATGAAATTCGCTTGCCTGAATTACTTAGCAGTATTTGCGAAATCGGGTGCGTTCTGACATATGGTTTCATCAAGCGCAAGCTTTGTTTATCGGCCCGGGGATGGAATTGTCCAGATAGTCTGATTTTGTCTTGATGGGGCTTTGGATAATCCCGATTTAACTGTTTCGCCAATTAGTTGGAGGCCTCAATGGTCGAAAAATCGATACCCAATGCGGAAGCGCAGCGTAAGCTGGATGCCAAAAAGAAAGCACTTCGGGAAAATCTGAAGCGGCGTAAAGTCCAGATCAAAGACCTTTCCAAAGCAAACACAGGTGAACTAAGTCCGCGAAACAGGGCTTTGAAGTCGGATAAAACTAGGTAGTTTTTTGGTTTTCCACGATTAAGTTCGTAATTTTTCGCATTGAGCTTCTTTTTGCCCATTTTGAAAATTAACCCTTCGGCAACCATGTGCTTGAAGCTCCATCCCGTTTGCTTTATGAAAGCACTATTCACGGGCAAGGAAAAATGCTGGCTTAACCCTCTCAAGCGAGACAGTTTGAGGGAAAGTATTGCGCATTTTGTATGAAGGACGGTTATGGACAGTATTTTAGTTAAAGGTGGCAATGAACTTCACGGCACTATTCCGATTTCTGGCGCCAAGAATGCAGCTTTGCCTCTCATGATTGCCTCGCTTTTGACAGCTGACAAGCTGATTTTGGAAAATGTTCCGCATCTCGCCGATGTTGAGTCTCTTGTTCGTATTCTCACAAATCACGGTGTTGATTATCAGGTTGAGGGAAAACGCCGTAATCATAATGGCCAGCAAGGCCGGAATATCATTTTCAAAGCCGCTGAAATTGTCGATACGACAGCGCCTTATGAATTGGTATCGAAAATGCGTGCCAGCTTTTGGGTGATCGGGCCTCTTCTTGCCAGGATGCATAAGGCAAAGGTTTCTCTACCGGGTGGCTGTGCGATTGGTACACGTCCCGTTGATATGTTCATCGAGAGCCTTGTGGCTCTTGGAGCCAAAATCGAAATTGAAAACGGTTATGCGATTGCCGAGGCCCCGGGCGGGCTTAAGGCAGCTGATTTCACCTTTTCAAAGGTTTCTGTGGGTGCAACCCATGTGGCATTGATGGCAGCTTCCATGGCCAAGGGGCAAACCATCCTGCGTAATACAGCCCGTGAACCAGAAGTGGTTGATTTGGCCAATTGCCTCAATGCAATGGGCGCAAAGATCACCGGAGCAGGGACCAGCACAATAACGATTGACGGGGTAGAGGCGCTTCACGGTGCTCGCCACCGCGTCCTTCCCGACCGCATTGAAACAGGAACCTATGCCATGGCTGTTGCCATGACAGGCGGCGATGTGTTCTTGCAGGGCGCCGAACCAGCTCTCCTCCAAAATGCATTGGATGTTTTGGTGAGGGCCGGGGTGGGAATTGAGCCTAAAAATGATGGTATAAGAGTGACCCGTAATGGCGCCGGCATTAAACCTGTTGATATTACAACTGAACCATTTCCGGGTTTCCCTACAGATCTTCAAGCACAGTTCATGGCTTTGATGACGATTGCCGAAGGCAATAGCGAGATCAAAGAAACAATCTTTGAAAATCGATTCATGCATGTGCAGGAACTGGCTCGCCTTGGCGCAAACATCTCTCTTGATGGTCAGACGGCAACCGTACACGGACCTACCAAGCTAACGGGCGCGCAGGTGATGGCAACCGACCTTAGAGCGTCCGTATCCCTTGTAATGGCTGGACTGGCCGCTAAGGGCGAAACAACCGTCACACGGGTCTATCATCTGGATCGCGGATTTGAGCATTTGGAACAAAAGCTTTCTGCTTGCGGCGCTGATATTCAGAGGCTTTCAAGCTAAGAATTGAATTTACGGAGTAATAGCTTGTCGGTTGCTTGCAATTGTCTGCTGCGCTTCTTAATTGATTGTTGAAGCCGACTGGCTTTAGCGCTCGAGACATAGAACGGTAAAATCAATGACCGCTAACCCACGTAAGATTGTCGCTCTTGACGCGGAAGATCTCCAGGTTCTTTCGGCTTACTGTCAGGACGCTATACTGAAAGCTGCTGGACTTCACTTTCACCAAAAAGAGAAGCGGTTCGTGGTTGAGATGAACCGGTTTCGTTGGGAAGATGGTGAAAAACAGGATGCCAGAACCCGTTCGGTTCTGCATTTTGAGCAAGTGCAAAAAGCTCAGGCGCAGGGATTTGATCCAAAGAAAAAAGACCAGATACTTAGCCTCCTGGCAATTTTGTTTGTGCCGGGCGAAACACCATCTGGCTATGTTGACTTGGTATTCGCCGGCGACATAACAGTAAGGCTTGAGGTTGAGTGTATCGAAGCGCAATTGGCGGATATGAATGCCGTTTGGGCAGCGTCTTCAAAGCCGGCTCATCCGGACAACTAAGATTTCGAATTTTTCATAAGGACCTTTCCCTTGGCCAAATGGCTCGACTTCAACGATGATAATTTTACACTGGAATTCAAGACTCTGCTCAATGCAAGACGTGAGCAGGATGCGGATGTGGAAGGCATTGTACGCGATATCATCGCATCGGTTCGCGAGCGTGGTGACGCAGCGCTGATTGAATATACTGCTAAGTTTGACCGCATGGAGCTGACGCCTGAACAAATTCGTGTAAGTGCTGATGAAATTGCATCCGCTGTAAAACAGGTGTCGAAAAAAGACCTTGAGGCGCTAACTCTGGCGAGAGACCGGATCAGGTCTCATCACGAAAAGCAATTACCGCAGGATACCCGTTATATTGATCCTATAGGGGTTGAGCTCGGCTCCAAATGGACGGCCATTGAAGCCGTTGGCCTATATGTCCCGGGCGGTACGGCGAGTTATCCAAGTTCCGTGTTGATGAATGCAGTGCCTGCAAAAGTTGCCGGTGTTGACCGGGTGGCAATGGTGGTGCCAACCCCTGACGGAGTGATCAATCCGCTGGTGTTAGCTGCAGCCAGTCTGGCTGGCGTGGATGAGATTTACCGGATTGGCGGTGCTCAGGCAGTTGCTGCACTGGCCTATGGAACGCAAACTATTCAGCCAGTGGCGAAAATCGTTGGTCCTGGAAACGCTTTTGTTGCAACGGCCAAGCGCCAGGTTTTTGGAACCGTCGGAATTGACATGATCGCAGGCCCGTCCGAGGTTCTGATCGTAGCAGACAAGGACAATAATCCCGATTGGATCGCGCTCGATCTATTGGCTCAGGCAGAGCACGACGTGAATGCCCAGTCGATTTTGATCACTGATAGCCGGGACTTGGCCAGCGCCGTGACCGAGGCTGTTGAGCGCCAGTTGAAACAACTGCCGCGGGCAGAAATAGCCGGAGCAAGCTGGCGCGACTTTGGAACTATTATCCTTGTACCTGATCTTGCAGATGCCGTTCCGCTAACCAATCAGATTGCCGCCGAACATCTTGAAATTGCTGTTGATGATCCTGATGCGTTTTTCAGCCAAATCAGAAACGCCGGTGCGGTTTTTCTAGGCAAATATACGCCTGAAGCTATTGGCGATTATATTGGCGGCTCCAACCACGTTCTGCCAACGGCCAGATCCGCAAGATTTTCTTCCGGACTTTCTGTTCTTGATTTTGTAAAACGCACGTCGATTTTAAGATGCGGGCCGGAGCAATTGGCTGAAATTGGCCCCGCAGCGGTAACGCTTGCTGAAGCAGAAGGATTGCAAGCCCACGGAAGGTCTGTTTCAATCCGAATGAATCATTGATAAAAGACCAGTATTGAGTCTCGGAAATTTGAAATATGCCAAACCGCTCGTCCGATAAAAATAGATTGACCCATGTCGAGCTTGATAGCGAGTCATTTGGCAAAGCCACGCCTGATATTGAGCATGAGCGCGCGGTAGCGGTGTTTGATCTGATAGAGGAAAACACCTTTGCCCCGGTTGGGGATGAAAATGGCCCTTACAAATTGAACCTGGGCGTTATGGAAAAGAAACTGGTTTTCAATATTACGACTGAAAATGATCAACCTGTCATGGTGCATGTTCTTTCGCTTACGCCGTTCAAACGGGTCATAAAAGACTATTTCATGATCTGCGAAAGCTATTATGATGCGATCCGCACCTCTTCACCAGCACAGATTGAAGCAATCGACATGGGCAGGAGAGGGCTCCACAATGAGGGATCACAAACTTTGCAGGATCGGCTAGACGGCAAAATCGATGTGGATTTTGATACTGCAAGACGTCTTTTCACTCTCATTTGCGTATTGCACTGGCGCGGATGAACACGAAAGCAAACTCATCTTCGGACTCTACTGAAAAGCGTATAACGTCGGTATTATTTGTATGTGGCATGAACTGCATTCGCTCCCCCATGGCCGAGCGTTTGCTGAAAGATCTTTGTGGCCAGGAGATCTATTGCGATTCTGCCGGCGCTAATACTGGAGAGCCCGATGGTTTTGCGATAACTGTCATGAAAGAGCGTGGGTTGGATATGGAGAACCACAATTCCAAAGCGCTGGACGATCTAGAGGATTTGTATTTTGATCTGATTATTACTCTGTCACCGGAAGCGCATCACAGAACCCTTGATATTGCCAGTGGTGAAGCGGTTGATATAGAATACTGGCCAACGCAGGACCCTTCAACGATAGCAGGAAGTCGCGAAGAGATACTGAAAGCCTATCGTCAACTGCGCGATAGTTTGGAACTAAAAATCCGCGAAAAGTTCGGAAAATGAAAAATGGTCGATGATGTGTGTTTATGGTTCACAAATCATCCGCTCTGCTATAGTTTCCGGCGAAATTGAACAAAGTCTGTTAAATCAGCAAAAGAGGTAGAATGGCAAAAGAGGAAGTCCTTGAATTTCCAGGCGTGGTAAGTGAGTTGCTGCCTAATGCAACTTTCCGCGTGAAACTGGAAAACGATCACGAAATCATCGCTCACACAGCTGGGCGGATGCGCAAGAATCGTATCCGTGTTTTGGCTGGTGACAAGGTTTTGGTGGAAATGACACCCTATGATCTGACCAAAGGCCGGATCACTTATCGTTTCAAGTAGGATTAGCAAATGTCCGGGAGAATGAAGCTGATCTTGGCTTCGGGTTCGCCCCGCAGGCTGCAATTGCTGCAGCAGGCGGGAATTGAGCCGGATAACCTATGCCCGGTAAATGCTGATGAAACGCCTCACAAATCTGAGGCACCCCGCACATTGGCAAAGCGTTTGGCCCGTGAAAAGGCTGAGCTTGCAATGGAAAATATTTCGAGGTCTCCTGAGTTGCAGGGATCGATGGTCATTGCTGCTGACACGGTTGTTGCCTTGGGAAGAAGAATATTGCCCAAAGCCGAGATGCTGGACGAAGCGTCCACCAGCCTGCGCTTATTGTCAGGCCGCTCACACCGAGTCTATACAGGCATCACGCTGATAACCCCAAAGGGTGCCTTGCGCCACCGTCTGGTGGAAACGCGGGTGCGTTTCAAGCGCCTCTCACGCGAAGAGATCGAAGCCTATCTCGCCTCTGGAGAGTGGCGCGGAAAAGCCGGCGGTTATGCCATCCAGGGACTTGCTGGATCATTCGTGGTCAAGCTGGTGGGTTCTTACACCAATGTGGTAGGCCTTCCGCTGTATGAAACTGTGTCTTTGTTGGTAGGTGAGGGTTATCCGGTTCACTTCAACTGGGTCAATCAAGCCTGAGTGGTTTCGCCATGTCGGATAAAATCACACCTTTGCGAAAACCGGTTAAATGCCCCAATTGCGGCAAGCCTTCGGGACGTGAGCCTTACCCGTTCTGCTCCAGGCGTTGCGCTGATGTTGATTTGAATCGGTGGTTTGCTGGCAGCTATGCAATTGCGGGCAAACAAGATGTCGATGAACCCGATGATGAGCTGTCATAGTTTAAACCTATGTTGAGGGGTGGTTCCTACGTAGTTGTACAGTGCGTCTGGTGTGCGCATTTGGAGCGGATAAAATGGTGTCATGCGCCTTGTTAATCAATAATGCTCACAGGTGGGGTTCACATCCTGGCTAAGAAGCTCCGTAAACAATGAAAATTAATTCACCATCTGGCTTTTATCCCACTGGACAGCAAGAAATCTAACTTCTATAACGCCTCAACTTTAGCGAAGAACACGGGCAATGTACTGTCGTTCAAGCAATGTGCCCGGGTAGCTCAGGGGTAGAGCAGCGGATTGAAAATCCGCGTGTCGGTGGTTCAAATCCGCCCCCGGGCACCATTTTTACATAAAAATTTCAATAAGATATCAACTCATAGTGCTGTGAATAACTTTGGCATATTCACGCTGGCAACCACATGGCAACCAATTCCCTGGATTATGCCATCTATCTAGCCAATCTAAGCCTCTTTCGCGGCTCAACTTTTCTTCGCTCTCCGGCAACGATTAACTCTCTACTTCTTGAAAGCAGACTTTCGAGCCTGACTTGGATAGAACCCGGACCAACCGTAGAGACAATTTGATTATTATGCTTGTTAACGAATATTCAACGTCTAACATATGATCAATGATGCTCTGGGATAACGAAATAAACAAGTTAGTTTTGTGAATTAATCAAAGGGTTGGCACCAATGGAACTCAACCAAATCAACTATTTCCTGCATCTTGCAGACAGTCTCAACTTCACTGAAGCTGCGCGGCGCAGTGGAGTTTCGCAACCAAGTTTGACCAAAGCTATAAAGAGGCTTGAAGAAGAGCTTGGCGGGCCACTTCTCTACCGCGATGGAAAAGATACAAGGCTGACAGCGCTTGGCCGCGAAATTCAAATTGAGTTTATGCGCCTTGATAAGGTCGTTCAAAATGTCCATGAACTCGCAGAAAACTCTGTCCGTGGGCGAACCAGAGTGCTTAACATCGGTGTCTCCACAACGATAACGCCAACTATGATCTCTCGTTTTCTGGAACATGTCTTGAACGAATTACCAGCTGTTGAGCTAAATTTTCATCCACTTTCAAGAGGAGAAGGAACAGATGAGATTTTATCTGGCAAATATGATGCCTGTTTTCTGCCTGAAACGCCTAAGACCCATTTTAAACTGGCAATTCAGCCTCTTTATATCGAACGGGTAAAGTTAGCCTGTTCAAAAAATCATATATTTGCCAATCTTGCGATAGTAACCCCGAAGCAAATGTCTGAGCAACATTATGTTGACCGACTTTGCTGTGAGTTTCACACTCAAATCGTCGAATACTTTATGGATCGCGAAATTTTGATGAGGGCGCGGTTCAGTGCAGAGCGCGAAGACTGGGTCCAGCAAATGGTCGCAAACAGTGATGCTGTTTGTATCATGCCTGAACATTCTGCGATTATACAAGGTATCGTTTTGAAACCAGTCGAAGGCCTTGATATGAAACGTCAGATATCCTTCGTGACTGTTTCAGGCTCAGGTAATCCGATGGAGTTACGCCAAATTTTCAAAATGGCAGGCAATTGGGACTGGGCATCTCATGCTTCAAGTGCATAGAAACTATAGACAGTGGTTATTGGAGTTGTAGAGCTCAAAGGGTTTATCCTGAAAGTCACCGGTTTCTAATTGTGAAACCTCTTTGTGATTTACCAGTGAGGATATTTCCATGTGGCGATTAATATTAGCTTTTAGTTTGTTTTTTGGCTTTCCGGTAGGAGACGCATTTTCCCAAGAAGGGTTTGTGCTTCAGGACAAACCATCTGCGCAATGCAGCATTTATCTTTGTGACTCAATTAATGGCCCAACCTATTTGGAAGATGGGTCAATTGTCAGGCCGATCGGTTGGGAAACTTGGGTCTTTATCGGTTCTCCACTTACGCCTGATGAATTAAATGGAGGCAATGCAACATTCAAAGAGTTCCATAGCGTTTATATCGAACCATCGGCATTTGAGCACTACAGAAAAACCGGGGAATTTCCGAATGGTACCCAAATGGTAAAAGTAAGGTCGCTCTTGTATGAAGGTGAATTATGTTGGGACGTCGACCCAACAAACGGCTCGTGCGTAGCAGTATCCGGCCGTGGATATTTCAATGGCGATTACTCAGGTTTCGAACTAACCGTCAAAGACACAACTCGATATAATGATCCAGGTGGCTGGGTGTATTTGAATTTCGGTGAAGAGAGACCATGGATGCCGGCTGCTTCGCCATTCCCCGCTGCTTCTTGTAATGCTTGTCACGAAGCGAACGGTGGGGATGATTTCGTTTTCACACAATTTTATCCGGTTTTGCGAGACAATGATCCAAAATTAAAGCAATCAGCTGTCATGCCGAAAATGGAAAAAACTGCGCTTGAACCCAAAACACAAATGCCTGCAGTGGAAAGTCCTCTACCAACTGATTTGGACGCGTTGTACAAATATCT
>JBAUHS010000049.1:0-15812 GCA_049680405.1 Salaquimonas sp.
GCATATATTAATTCCTAGGGTCAGGACTCATTAATTGACACGATATGGTGGGAGGGAATTTGATATGATGACAGGAGCAGATGCGACGGTAACCTTTTGGTTTTCAAGCATTTGCGACGCCGCATCAGAACAAATTCACCCCATCTCAGGGACGCTCCGCTATGACTGCGGACTACTTCGTCAAAGCTCTCAACCGGGGGATAAACCCCGATTTTCGATCTTTTCCTTGTATTTATTGTCCTATCGGGCGCCATTTCGCGTTAATTAATGGGTCCTGATCCTAGGTCTTTCTAACAAATCGAATATCAGTAACCCCGCCAGAAATCCGCCAATATGTGCTTGCCAAGCTATGGAGTTTCCTTGACCTGTAAAATCAATAAAGCCGGCACCGAACAAATAATTCATCCCCATCCACAAGCCGAAAAACAACAAAAACTGTTTATTCAAAAAGCACTGAACCAATGAAAGTGCCGGTGCGTTCTCGCGAAATTGCATTCGGCCTGAAGGACTATTGAAGATGAACCGTGATGCGGCGCCCATATAACCAGCGATCGCGCCGGATGCGCCAATGATCGGAATATACGGATTTTCAGCAGTCAAATAATGGAGCAAAGCGCCGCCGCAACTGCATATAATCGTCAAGATGATGAACCTCAAAGTACCGAACCGCTTTGCCATTGGAGAGCCGAATGCGGCCATCCAGATGAGGTTCATGATTACATGAAGCCAGCTGCCGTGAAGCAGGCTGTGGGTGACCGGGGACCAAAGACCGGACCAAGGAAATGGTGCTGAGGCTGTCAATGCGCCGTAACTCGCGGGGAAAAACGCCAGCAGGTAAAGCAATTGATTATCCCATTCGCCGGGCAACAGATATTCCCTGACAAAATGAATTGCGATGATCAGGGCTGCGAATACAGAGATGATGCCCGGCACATTGAAAAGCGGTTGCCGCTTCTCAGTTTCCGGTAACTCGTTTTCAGCGCTTTCGTTAACTTTTGCCATTCGAACTTCTTTTGATTGGTTCCGCATTACTGCAGACAGCCTTAGCAGAATTTCGACAATAAAAAACCGCCTGAAATCGCTTTCAGGCGGCTTGGTTATGTCCCTAAGTGCCCGTCCCACAACGAGTTCAAGGAAAACCTTAGTTCGTGACCGGTCTCGCAGAGTGTTTTCGAGCATTGTCACGTGGATCGCATTCTTGATCTCATAGCAGGTAGAATAATGCAATCTAAAGCTTTTGTTAACCTTAACAAAACTGGGCCAGGCAATCTCCCCTCCTGTCCACAGCTCATTACGACAACAATCTTTTGAAGCTGGCACATTCCCTGCAAAGTAAAAAAGCCAGAAGGCACCTTGCCTCCTATTTGTACCGCTGTGAAACAGATTGCTTTGTTCAGTCTTATTTCGGGTGGATCGGGGAAAATAGAAACTGAAAGTGTAGTGTTATGAGACAGGCAAGTTCCAGAAAATTGTTCGAGTATTGGAATCGGATACGTGATGGCCGGGTTGCGCCTAAAAGAGAAGAGATCGAGCCAAGTGACATAAGGGATCTTTTGGCGGACACCTTCATTCTGGAAGTTTCCAGTACTTTGCGTACGATCAGCTATCGTCTTGCGGGAACCCGTCTTTGTGCCGCTTTTGGCCGGGAGTTGAAAGGGTACGGATTTTTGGGCCATTGGGCAGAAGAAGACTGCTTTGAAGTTGCAAAACTGCTGACACGGGCCTATCGGGACTTTCAACCCACCATCTTCGTGATGCGTGGCTACACCCAAAGCGGTAAACAGGTGGATTATGAAATGATCGCCCTGCCCCTTGAACCAATGCAGGATGGCAGCATTCGCTTGTTAGGCATTGCAACGCCGGATAAGGATTTTTATTGGCTGGGAACTGAACCACTCATCAATTGCAGTTTGCGCTCAACTCGCCATATTGAAAATTTGGTGATCACAAACGCTCAAATGGCTCCTTTGTCTCCGTCTTTGCTTCCGGCAGAATCAGGTGACTATGGAACAGCAAATCTGGATATGCCCAATCGCGAAGCGGTATCAACGAAAAAAATCGCCCATTTGGTCGTGCACAACGGCGGAAAAGAATAAAAAAACCGGACCCAATCGCAGTTTCAGTCAAGAAACTTACTATTCATTAACCAGCTTGAGGCAAATTGAAGGTTATCTATTTGACCCCAAACCTCAAATTGTTAGTGCCATGATGATGCAAACTGCCGCGAAAACCCAGTTCAAAGATTTCTTGTCGGACACAGAGCGTGAGTTTTCTCGGGTTGAACTGACCTTGTTTGGCCGCTTCATGCTTTCCAACCATCAAGAGTTTCCTTGCCAAATTCTGGATATGTCTCCAGGTAGCGCCGCAATGATTACGCCAGTATCTGGCTCAGTCGGCGAACGCGTGATTGCTTATGTGGATCATCTGGGCAGAATTGAAGGTGAAATCCTGCGTCTGTTCGATGGTGGCTTTGCCATGAGCGTCAAGGCTACTTCCCACAAGCGCGACAAGCTGGCTGCGAAACTGACCTGGCTTGCCAATCGTCATGAACTCAATCTTCCAGAAGACCGTAGACATGAACGTATTGCACCGCGCAGCACAGCTGGGGTGATCAAACTGGAAGATGGGCGCGTCTACCAGACACGCATTCTCGATTTGTCACTATCCGGTGCTGCTTTGGCGCTATCAGTAAAACCGGCAATCGGCACAGTTCTTTGGCTGGGCAATATGCGCGGCCGTGTCGTGCGCCAGTTTGATGAGGGCGTTGCGATTGAATTTGCAATCGTCCAGACACGCAATTCCCTGGAAGATTTTCTCGGCTCTTAAACCTCATTCGATTTTGGATTAAATGACGCCATCTGCCTTTGCAGTTTGGGATGGCTTTAGGCTGTTCAATGCGTGTCCGAAAATGCATAAAATTTTATATAAATATGTCACAAATGCGATTCAGATTTGTCGCAAAATTGAGTTTAATATTGCTCAAACTTGTCTCTTGTTTGGTTCAAAGGCCAGCACCAATTTTTGCCTGACATAAAATTGTTTCTGTTAATTTTTCCTCGTCAACGGGGAATTGAACATGAAACAATACAATGCAAAAAGAAGACTGCTTTCAGCAGCACTAGCATTAGCAACTCTGAGCCTGAACGCTAACACTGTCATGGCGTCCGGTAGTCCAGTGATGAATGTTGGAAGAGATACCTCTCAACCTATCGGTCATTATAATTACTGCCAAAATAACATTACCGATTGCAGCATCACTAGCTGGAACACCGGTCCAGTCAAACTGACGCAAGCGCGTTGGACAGAAATGGTGCGCGCCAATAATCGTGCAAACAAGTCAATCATTCCAGTTACTGATATGGATTATTACGGAACTGAAGAGTATTGGGTCATGCCCAAATCGCACGGGGACTGCGAGGATTTTGCTCTTATGAAACGTAAGGAGCTCCTTTCGAAAGGCTGGCCGGCATCATCGTTACTGATAACGGTTGTCCGCCAACCAAATGGAGATGGACATGCGGTTTTGACGGTTCGAACGAACCGGGCAGACTATGTGTTAGACAATCTCAACGGTGAAATCCTGCAATGGGATCAAACTGATTATACCTATATCAAGCGCCAAACACCTAGACATTCGGGTATATGGCAATCGATCAAGGATACCAGAAGTTATGTTGGTGCAATCAAATAGCTGAATCAAAATAGACGGATAGGTTTGACCCGGTTGTGTCCCCACCTTCCCCGTCCCAACGACCGGGTCTTGGAGCCGCTTGCTGAGAAATCAGTGGGCGGCTTCCATCTTTAAAAACAAGAAACTGGATCAAATTTCCTGCAAGCCCTTGGCGAAACGCTTGGCATTGGCAACATAGTTTTCCGCCGATGCACGCAGGCCGGCAATTGCATTTTCGTCTAACTCACGGATAACTTTGCCAGGCGCACCCATAACAAGTGAATTATCTGAAATGACTTTTCCTTCCGTGATCAGCGCGCCCGCACCGATCAGGCAGTTATTGCCAATCCTGGCTCCATTGAGGATCGTTGCGCCCATGCCAATCAGGCTGTTGTTTCCGATCGTACAGCCATGAAGCATGGCTTTGTGGCCAATCGTGCAGCCCTCACCGATGGTTGCCGGAAAACCCGGATCTGTATGAATTACGCAGTTTTCCTGAATATTGCTTCTATCACCTATCGTGATCAAGTCATTATCACCGCGAATAACCACGCCGAACCATATGCCGACATCGGCGCCGATCTGCACATTGCCGATTACAGATGCTGAGGGCGCAATCCAGGAAAACCCAGCCTTGCGATCCGGCTCTCTTCCATCAAGTGAATAAACAGTCATTGGCGCTTTCCCATATGAGTATTATTACAAGCGACCGCCTATCATTCATCACGGTTCAACGCAATCGTAACGAAACCCAATCATTATTAAGCTTTGGCTAATCCCAAGGCGATGGCGCTTTCAACGATAAATACACCAGAACAAAAACTCCAGATCAACGAAAGAAACATGCAGAGCGCCAAAACAGGAAAAGGCAAATGCCCTTGCTTCCAAAAATGGAGACTTTGGGACAGGACGAGATATGGTCCGGCGAAGGTGCACACAAACATGGACCAGGCAATTGCGGGTGGTGAATGGAAGTAAAGGGCCATGCCATTGGCTGGTGGTTCATCAATCGCGTTCTGCAACGTGATGTGCACGGCATTCAAAAGCCCGGCAGCAACAAATCCACTGGCCATAACAAAAAAAATCAAACTCACAACACCACCCTTCTTAACTTTAAATTTACCATGACTGATCGAAGATGAGGGAGCAATAACTGTGCCGAATCATTAGTGCCAATTCGGGACAGCTGAGGGATTTTGAATCTGGCGCAACACATATTGGGGCAAAATGGCTAATACGATCGAAGATACCGCACGGTTAATGGGTAGAAATCATGATATCCGCTTTGATCGGCTTATGCCCGGTTATCATGACCGCCTTCAACAATCCGCTCAAACAGACAAGAAACCAATTACTTCGGCTACTTTCCCGGCATTGGTGATCAAGCTGTGCGTCCTCATGGCTCTGGCCGCTGCCGTGATATTTTCAGCGGCAAGTTTTTACGGTTCAATCATTGCTCAAGGCGGGCACTCTTCCAGCGTGGAGATACATCAGGTTGTGATTGGCGATGATGTAATTTCAGTGCCGGAGAACATGATCCGTTTTCGCAGTCAGCGTAACCAGAATAATCTGAGCCGCCTTGATCTTTATGCCCATTGGCCGAGCATGCAGGGTTATAACCCTGGAAATGCAGGAATTTTCGATAGCCCCGACACAGGCATGCCAATTTTGTTTGTATCACTGGAGCCGCGTGACATGACGAAAGACATGTCTGGCCGAATCTCCTCGATCTATGGCAACTTTTTCGCTGGCCCGCCAATTGATGCCGGCAACGGTCTCGTGAGACGTCCATTTTCCTCAGAAAGCGCGTATTTCTCGGAAGATCTGTATTATGAGGCAAACAGTCCCTACCCGTTTGCCGCGCGCTGCGTTCGTCAAAGCAAACAAATCAGCGATCCATTTTGCATTCGCGATATCCATATCGGTAGAGACATGATGCTCACCTATCGCTTCCACATCAGCCTGCTGCCTGACTGGTTGGCGATGGATCGTGCTGTCCGCGAAACCTATAGCGCAATGCTGTCGAAATAAATTCGACTATTCCAGATCAATATCGAGGATGGCCATGGAGAAGTTATAGTCTCCGTCATCCTCGTCCTTGTAGATCACGCCAAGAAATTCGTCGGCTTTATACAGCTCACAAGAATCATCTTTTTTCGGACGGGCCTTTACTTCAAGCATGTCATTGCCGAAGGTTTTCTTGAAATAGGCGTTTAGCTTACTGATTTCTTCCGGTTTCACCGCATTCTCCATTCGTGCTCAAGGCCGATATCTGGCCTGAAAGTTTCCTCGTAAAGGGCTTTTGCCATGGCGTTTTTGCCTTGTAAACGGCCACACACAAAAAAGACCTGCTGAGATATCGAGCAGGTCTATTTGACGCCGTTGTGGCGGAACTATTATGTCAGCTCAGATTGCCAGATATTCGTGCCGAAGCTTCTCATTATCCAGCACTTCTTTAGCTGTGCCATCATAGACAACAGTACCTGTATCGAGGATGACTGCCCTGTCAGCAAGCTTGAGGGCTGCTACCGCATTTTGTTCGACTATAATGGTTGTGATGCCCTGCTCGCGAATTAGTTTCAAGGTCTTTTCAATCTCATGAACAATCACGGGCGCAAGGCCCTCATAAGGCTCATCCAGCAGAAGCAATTTGATATCCCGGGCCAAAGCGCGGGCAATCGCCAACATTTGCTGCTCGCCGCCGGAAAGCGTTGTGCCTTCCTGTTTGCGGCGTTCACCCAAGCGCGGGAAAAGCTCATAAAGGCGCTCAAGGGACCAACCAACCGGTTTTTCAATTTGGGCAAGTTGCAAGTTTTCCTCAACGCTGAGGCCTTGAATAATGCGCCTGTCTTCAGGCACAAGGCCCACGCCAACTTTGGCTGCTTCGTGGCTTTTCATGTTGTGCAATGGCTGATGATCGAGCCAAATTTCACCGCGCCTCAATGCTGGATCATCCAGTCGTGCGATTGCACGTAAAGTCGATGTTTTTCCAGCGCCGTTTCGACCAAGCAAAGCGAGAATTTCACCTTCGTGAATGTTCAAACTAACACCTTGAACGATATAGCTCTCGCCATAATAAGCATGAATATCCCAAACCGAGAAAAACGCCGGCGCATTTTTCGCGTGGTTGGCATTCATATTGCTTTGAGTTTCGGTCTCTTTTTTTGTTTCTGTGGCGGTCATTCGTGCGCCCCTCCCAAATAGGCTTCCTGCACTTTGATATTGCCCTTGATATTCTCCGGCACGTCTTCAACGATAGGCGTTCCCTGGGCAAGTACAGTAATCTTTTCGGCCAGTGAAAACACCACATGCATATCATGCTCAATGATCGCCATTGTGATACCGCGTTTTTCCTGAATTTCCTTCAGAAGGTCGATGGTATTGTTAGTATCTGCGCGGGCCATACCCGCTGTAGGCTCATCCAGCAAAAGCAATTTTGGATCCTGAGCCAGACACATCGCCATTTCAAGACGACGTTTGTCACCTCTAGACATGGAGGAAGCAATTTCATCACGCTTGTCGATCATGTGAAGATCAATCAGCATTTGCTCGGTCTTTTCCTGGATGTCCTTCTCATCTGCTAGCGCTTTGATGCCATTCAGCTCAAATGCACCATCCCGCTTAGCAAGGCAGGGAATCATTACATTTTCAAAAACCGACAGATCGCTAAAGATTTCCGGTGTTTGAAAAACGCGGCTAATACCCATTTGGTTGATTTCGTGTGGTTTACGCCCAAGCACTGATTTACCATCAAAAGTGACAGTGCCGGTATCTGGTATCAATTTGCCGATAAGGCAATTCAGAAGCGTTGACTTACCTGCGCCATTTGGCCCGATGATCGCATGAACAGTGCCTTCTTCAACGCTTAGATTGACATTGCTAAGCGCATGCAAGCCGCCAAAACGCTTGTTTACGTTCTTGATTTCGAGAATCCCCATGACCTCGCTCCTTATTCTGCCGGTGTGGCTGAAGTTGCTGAACCGCTATCTTTGCCTTTGTTGCGCAGACGGTTCCAAATACGGGTTCCACCATCGACCAGACCACCGGGCAGGAAGATAACAATCGCCATGAACAAAAGACCCAAGGTCAAGTGCCAACCTTTACCAACAAATGGATAGAAGATCGCGACAAAGAAATCGCTCATGCCATCTGGCATAAATGAGAACCAGGATTGCAGAACACTTTCATTGATCTTTGAAAAGATGTTTTCAAAATACTTGATAAAACCTGCTCCAAGTACTGGACCCAACATGGTTCCCGCACCGCCAAGAATGGTCATCAGAACCACTTCACCCGAAGCAGTCCATTGCATGCGTTCTGCACCAGCCAGAGGATCCATTGAAGCAAGCAACCCACCAGCCAAACCCGCATACATGCCGGAGATTACAAAGGCCGCAAGAGTATAAGGTCGTGAATTGATACCGGTGTAGTTCAACCGCGTCTGATTGGTCTTGATCGCCCTCAACATCAAACCAAATGGTGAGCGGAAAATCCGAAATGCAATGTAGAAAGCCACCAGCATCAGCAGCGCGCACACATAGTAACCTACAGAGAACTGGAACGACCAAGCTCCCAGATCAAGGGTGGCAGAGCTGCGCATTTCCAATCCAAAGAGATGCGTCACATCCGGATCACCAATGCTTTTGAGATACTGCGGATCATCATTATAGACCTGAAGGCCAGTCTCGCCATTGGTAAGTGGCGTGAGGACCGAATAGGCCAGCGCAAAACTCATCTGAGCGAAAGCAAGTGTCAGGATTGAGAAATAAATTCCTGAGCGCCTTAACGAGATGAAGCCGATGACCAGAGAGAATAAACCTGCAACAATAACCGACAGAACAATCGCTGGTAAGATATTATAACTTAACAGCTTGAACATCCAAACTGCAGCGTAGGACCCAACCCCTAGAAAGGCCGCATGACCGAAGGAAAGATAGCCGGTCAGACCAAACAGGATATTAAATCCGATGGCGAAAATTCCGAAGATCACGAAACGCTGCATCAAATCAGGATATCCTGCATTGAATTGTGCAAGCGCAGAACTTTCCGGGAATGGATTCATCAGGAATGGCGCAAGAAGCGTAATCACGATGACAAACAGGAAGGTTGTAGTATCTCTTTTGCTGAGTTTTAACATATCTATTCCTCCATCACGCCTTTGCGTCCAAGTAGCCCTCTGGGGCGCGTCAGAAGCACGATGATGGCAACAAGGTAAATTACGATTTGGTCAATCGATGGCAGGTAGATGGCATCGAAGAAACTTTTGACGACATTCATTGAAGCAAAACTTTCCAGAATACCGAGAAGGAAACCTGCAAGCACCGCTCCCCCGAGGGACCCCATACCGCCGACAACAACCACAACAAAGCTCAGAACCAAGAAGTCCATGCCCATGTGATAGTTGGGTGAGTTGATCGGTGTGTACATGACACCTGCAAGGCCTGCTACAGCAGCAGCGATGCCGAACATAATGGTGAAACGCTTGTCAATATTGATGCCAAGGAGACCTACTGTCTCGCGGTCTGCCATCCCTGCCCGCACAACCATTCCGAAGGTAGTAAATTGCAGGAAGGAGAAGACGGCTGCGATGATAATTGCCGAAAAGGTGAAATAAACCAAACGCCAGTAAGGATAAATAATCGCGCCGGCATCGAACCCGACGAGCACGCCGAAATCGAGGGAACCACGAAAAACATCCGGCGCTGGGGTTGGGATCGGGTTCGCGCCGTAAAAATATTTGATAATTTCCTGCAAAACAATTGCGAGACCGAAGGTAACAAGGATCTGGTCAGCGTGGGGGCGCTTGTAAAAATGTCTGATCAAGCCCCTTTCCATAACATAGCCTATCAGCAGCATGATCGGGATTGCGAAAATAATGGCAAAAGGTACCGACCAGTTGATTATGAATTGTCCGGCGGCTTCGCCAAACCAGCCCTCCACCCAAGGGGTTTTGATTTTCAACGGCTCACCGAGAAAATTCTTTTTTATCGGATCGAGTGTAATGGTTGAAATATTAAAGATTTTTTGAAGAGTGACCGCGCAAAATGCGCCGACCATGAACAAAGCACCATGCGCAAAGTTCACAACACCCAAGGTTCCAAAAATCAAAGTGAGCCCCAAGGCGATCAGCGCATAGGCGCTACCCTTGTCCAACCCATTCAATACTTGAAGTAGAATTGCATCCATCGTTTTTCACCAATTGTCCCGGAAAGGGCGCCGACATTTTATACAACTGAAAATCTGCGCCGAAACTTTCCGGCGCAGACTCGTTTGATCAAGCGATTTGGATTATGCGCCTGAGTTACACTTGCCAAGATCGCCACCGGCGAACATTGGGTGATCGACAGCATACTCAACCTGTGAGCGCGGTGTTACTTCCACGATCTCAAGAGCGTCGTACTCGTTATCAGGATCTTTTTTGCCCTGCATCACTAGAACGTCTTTGAAGCACTGGTGATCTTCAGCACGGTACAATGTTGGACCATTGCCGAGGCCGTCGAACTCATAGCCTTCAAGAGCTTCAACAATACCGCAAGGATCGAATGTACCGGCACGCTCAGCAGCATCCGCATAAAGCAGAGTTTGTGCATAGCAAGTTTGTGCAGCATTTGATGGTGGGAAGCCGAATTTCTCGCCGAATGCTTTAACGAAAGCTTTTGTGCCTTCATCCTGCAATTTCCATGACCAGTTGGTTGAACCAAACACGCCTTCGATGTTTTTACCAGCACCCTTGGCCATAAGCTCTGAGTACAATGGAACAACGATTTCGAACTGCTTGCCGTTCACTTGCTTGTCACGCAAACCAAACTGAACAGCTTGGGTCAGTGAGTTCACCATGTTGCCGCCGTAGTGGTTAAGAACAAGCACGTCTGCGCCTGAGTTCAACACAGGAGCAATGTATGAAGAGAAGTCAGTCGAGGCCAGTGGTGTCAACACGTTGTTGACTGTTTGCCAACCGATATTCTCGGTAGCTGCCTGGATAGATTCTTGCTGTGTCCAACCCCAAGTATAGTCAGCAGTCAGGTGATAAGCCTTGCGGTCTTTTCCGTAGTTTTTCTCAAGCACTGGAGCCAGCGCTGCGCCAGACATATAGGCGTTAAAGAAGTGACGGAAGCCGTTGGCTTTTTTGTCTTTACCGGTTGTATCGTTTGAGTGTGTCAAACCAGCCATGAAGATCACGCCAGCTTCCTGGCAAAGACCTTGAACAGCAACAGCAACGCCGGAAGAAGAACCGCCGGAGATCATTACAGCGCCGTCTTTTTCGATCATTGATTTTGCAGAAGCTCTGGCAGCGTCAGACTTTGTCTGAGTGTCACCTGTTACGTACTCAACTTTTTTACCAAGGATACCGTTACCTTTAAGCACTTTTGATGAGAAAGTATTCAAGCAACCGCCATCGCCTTCACCATTGAGATGCTCAACAGCCAATTGGAAAGCGCGAAGTTCGTCAGCGCCTTCGTCCGCGTAAGGACCAGTTTGTGGTACGTTGAAACCAAGGGTAACTGATCCACCCTTAGGTTCGTTGGTATAAGCCCATGAAGAGCCCGTGAAAATTGTCGGCATGGCTAGACCAGCACCGACTGCAGCGCCTGTTTTAAGCAGACCGCGACGATTGATTATAAGCTTGGACATAAAATCCTCCCATGTGATTAAATCAGCGAGGCTCCCAACCTCACAATGACAGCTACGTTCATAGCTATCCTAAATCAACATTATTACGGGGCGCAATGCTATTAAACTATGGTGTAAGCCCCAAGGGATTGCTTGTTGCGAACAGGGGCTGAGAGGTCCCAAATCAATATTTTGGGCAAGACTCGCGCCCAATTGCCAGGCAATTTACAGCGACAGAGAATAAATCGATAAACTTGATCCAAAGAAAGAGAATCAAACATCCATCTGTTCGGCAAGAATCTGATCCATGCTGCGGGACGGGTCGGAACATCCGGCCACGCCGACGACACGGGCCGGAACACCAGCAACCGTAACATTGCGATCAACCGGCTTGATCACCATTGAGCCGGCCGCAATCCGCGAGCAATTTCCGATTTGGATATTGCCCAAAACCGCGGAGCCCGCACCAATCAACACACCATCGCCGATTTTCGGGTGTCTATCGCTTCCCTCTTTGCCGGTACCGCCCAAAGTGACGCCATGCAGGATCGAACAATCATTGCCGATAACAGCCGTTGCACCAACCACAAAACCAGTCGCATGATCGAGGAACAGGCCACGCCCGATTTTTGCCTGGGGATTGATATCGGTCTGGAAGACCTGAGACGAGCGGCTTTGGAGATAAAGCGCAAAATCTTTATGGCCATTGTTCCAGTTCCAGTGAGCCAGGCGATGAGTCTGGATCGCGTGGAAACCTTTGAAATACAAAATTGGCTCAATCAAGCGCTCACAAGCAGGGTCACGGTCGAAAACCGCGGCTATGTCACTTCGCAATACGGAAGCCCAGGAAGGGTCGGATGAAAGCATTTCATCAAAGGACCGGCGAATGATATCTGCGCTGACTTCACGATTGTGCAGCCGCTCGGAAATCCGTTGCATGACGGCCATTTCAAGACCGGACTGATTCAGAATTGTTGAATAAATGAATGTTGCCAGCATTGGCTCATTCTTCACAATGCCTTCCGCTTCGCGGCAAACAGCTGTCCACACAGGATCTACGGCCTGTAACTTGCCTTCCGTTAAAGGGGATATCGCTTTGTTGTCTGCATTGGCTGGCATGGTTCACTCCAAACTAGTTTGTTTTGCCGGTTTGTTCGGCAATAACCGTTATCAATCTTATACATGATACCACAAGACGATGAATTCAAGAATCAATAATGTTCAATACTGCGTTCAATTTCCGTAAACGCGAATGTGAACATAAAAGCGGATATTTACTCAAGAAACCCCAAAACACCCTTTTTGTAGGCTTCATCCCCCACTGCCCGCATGTGATCACGGCCCGGAATGCTCAAGAACTGTCCGTTTGGGAGCAGATCCGCTATCACCTCACCGGACCCGGCTATATCGTCCTTGCTTCCGATGGCAACCAGTGTCTCATTCTGAATCTTCCTGAAGTCTTCGGGCTTAAATAACTCACGCACTGCCGTCACACATTTCGCCAGAGCAACCAAATCACTTTTGGTTTGATCTGCAAATTTACGGAAAGCTACTCCTCTTGGATCAGTGACGTCTGCTATCGAAGGGGCAAGCAAGGCGTCCCGCACAGGCGTCCAGTCCCCTGATCCGTCGATCATGCTGGAGCCATTTCCAGCCAGAATCAATTTATCAATAGCCTTACCGTTTCCCATTGCCAATTTTGTGGAAATGCGCGCGCCCATGGAATAGCCCATCAGATGCGGTTTGCTCAAGCCAAGATGGTCAATCAGATTAAGTGTGTCACGGACCATCAAGTCTAAAGTGTAACTGGCGGCATCATGATATTTCGAACTGCCGCCATGGCCCCTGTTATCAAAAACAATTACCCTGTATCCGCTATCGACCAGCAGTTTGACCCATCCGGTATTGATCCAATTTGCTTCCTTTGAGGAGGCAAAACCGTGTACCAGCACAATTGCATCGCCCTCGCCCTCGTCCACATAATCAATCTCAACGTCGTCTAACCGGGCAATTGGCATCTGGAATCCTGAAATAAACATATTAAACACTTGCAACGAGACTTCATTGTTTTAAAACAGTCGAAATTTCGAAACAAGCTAAAGGCTTCTTGAATATCATGGCCGTGACAACTATTCCCCACTACAAGAACGATCTTGGAGTTGCCGAAGTGAAAATCGGCGTTAAAGAATTCATGTGCTGCGGCGCGAGCGATCCCCATGATCACCCGCACGTCTTTCTTGATATGGGTGAAGAAAGTCAAATCGTTTGTCCTTACTGCTCCACGCTTTTCAGCCTCAAATCCGATTTAGGTACATCCAGAACAGAACCTGAAGGTTGTGTTCTGCAGGACGCCTGATCAGTGACCGCTAGCCGCTCTGTATTGATATCAGGTGGCGGTATTGCCGGACTGACTGCGGCGCTTGGTTTCTCGAAAATCGGCTATCATGTCGAGGTTTTCGAAAAGACAGAAAAATTCGAGTCTCTTGGCGCCGGATTGCAATTATCTCCAAACGCCTTGCGCATACTCGATGATTTGGGCGTTGGGCGCCATGTGCGTATTTCTTCTACTACACCTCAAGCGATCAGAATTTTGAGTGCAGGCTTTGCCAGAAAGCTCGCTGAAGTTCCTTTGGGAGCTGAAGCAATCATACGTTTTGGACTACCTTATATCTGCGTTCATAGAGCAGATTTACATCAAGCTCTGCTTATGGCTTGCCAAAATGATCCCGATATAAGCATCAACATGAACAGCGAAGTTATTGACTGCACCAACCACCAAAATGGAATAAGTGCGCTGGTGAACAAAGATTCGCGTATCGATACGTTTCGCGGGAAAATGCTGATTTGCGCCGATGGAATACGGTCCAAATTCAGAACCGAACTATTTGATCAGCCCCCAGCCAAACATACGGGATTTGAAGCATGGCGCTCCATGATCCCAGCCGATCAAGTCCCTACTCAATTCTCAATGGATTTCACCCATCTAATCATGGGCAGAGGTCGCCACGCGGTATTTTATCCGGTTCGCGGCGGTCGGCATTTGAATGTGGTGCTGGTCACAAAGTCCAGGGAAAAAATAGAATATACGCGGCACAATGCTGACCCAGAATTCATTCATTCCAAAACCCGTTTCTGGAATACAGCCATTAGGAAAATACTCAGATCCGGTGACGAGTGGAGCGTCTGGCCAATTCTGACTGTGCCTTATCAAAAGAAGTGGAGTTCTGGTGCAGTCGTCATGATCGGCGATGCTGCCCATGGTATGCCGCCATTTGCAGCCCAGGGTGCGGCACTCGCGATAGAAGATGCCCAGGTGCTGGTAAATTGTGTGGCAGACGAATCCGATTTGGAAAAGGCATTTGCAATGTTTCAAGCCAAGCGCTCGAAGCGTGTCAAAAAAGTTGCCAAACTGGCTGATACCAACCGCCAAATTTATCACATGGGTTTTCCGTTCAGTTGGGTTCGAAATCTTGGAATGGCGCTTACGTCCCCCAAAAAACTGCTCGAACGCCAAGCATGGATTTATGAATGGCGGGCTAAAGACTGATTTCTTTTCAGAGTTCGTTATGCCACTTCAAAGACCAAAAACCCACCGCCTTGAAAAGACGATGGGCCAATATTGAAATTCCTGATGCCACCTTGATTAATGGATGATCTGACTCAAAAACAGTTTTGTACGCTCATGCTGCGGATTATCGAAGAACTCATCAGGCTCATTCTGCTCGACGATCTGCCCCTCATCCATGAAGATAACGCGGTTGGCCACCTGACGGGCAAAGCCCATCTCATGGGTCACACACAGCATTGTCATGCCTTCTTCAGCAAGCTCAACCATGGTTTCCAGAACCTCTTTGATCATCTCGGGATCAAGAGCTGAAGTCGGCTCATCAAACAGCATAATGCGCGGGTTCATGCACAAAGATCTGGCGATCGCCACACGCTGCTGCTGACCGCCGGACAATTGCCCCGGATATTTAAGCGCCTGCTCCGGGATTTTCACCTTGGTAAGATAGTGCATTGCAATCTCTTCGGCTTCTTTCTTGGGCATTTTACGAACCCAGATAGGAGCCAGTGTGCAGTTTTCCAAAATGGTCAAATGCGGGAAAAGATTGAAGTGTTGAAACACCATGCCAACTTCGCGGCGCACTTCATCAATCTTTTTCAAGTCATTGGTCAATTCAATTCCATCGACAATGATTTGACCTTTCTGGTGCTCTTCCAGACGGTTGATACAACGGATCATGGTTGATTTACCGGAACCTGAAGGCCCGGCAATAACAATTCGTTCGCCACGCATGACCTTGAGATTGATGTCTTTCAACACATGGAAATCGCCATACCATTTGTGCATATCGTTGATTTCAACAGCCACATCGGTTTCAGAAATCTGCATGGTTGATCGTTGTTGCGTCTTAGCTCGGGCCGGAACAGAAGCCATTGCTGCCGCCGCGGCAACTGGAGCAGCTACCTTGGCGGCAGACTTTGCAACCCTGGCCTTTTTTGGTGCAGCTTTTTTGGCTAACGGTTTAGG
>JBAUHS010000050.1:0-37288 GCA_049680405.1 Salaquimonas sp.
GAAAAACGGTTTGGCCGCAGGTGTTGGCGTCGGAGTTGGTCTTGGTATCGCAGGAGCCTTGTTTGCCCCAAGACAGCGCACAGTCATTGTTCAGCAGCCTACTTATGTTGTTCAACCAACCTGCTACCATCAAACGCAACAATATTACGATCAGTTTGGCATCTTGCGTGCTCGCACTGTTCAGGTTTGCAACTAAGATAAAATAGGCTGACGTTCCAGGTTCATCAGGAACATAGTAGCATCAGGAATTGCGGGTCTTTCAAACGAGCGTCAGTTAACGCCCCAAACTGAAGCAAGTGCGAGGGGCCCGTGAGCATTGTATCTGGTATATGTTGAAATCATCTACCACGCCTTGCCTCCAAAAGACTCGCAAGCAGACTTGTGCCAGCAATAGCATGACCCAATTCGGGATTGGCCCGGGCCTCAAATGCGGCTGACTGGAGCCGAACCAGTATTTTTTCAATAGTAGAAAGCGGCATCTTTGATATCGTATAGGAGATGGCAGATTTGCGTTGATAAAAAATAGGAGGCCTTGCCCCATCTACGGCGGCTTGAGCCGATAGACGATTGCCTTCCATCTTGCCTCGCAATTCATGAAGCAACTGAAAATGTCGCATTGTACTGATGAGCAACATATCCGGCGAGCCGCCTTCAGTGAGAACCCGTTCCAGATTCTGTTCCAACTTTGCCATGTCTCCAGCAGCAACCGCATCAATCACATCATTTACATCGAAACTGGAAGCATCCCCTACAATATCGGAAATATGCTGCTTGGTGATTTCGGTTTCGCCGCTTGCATAAAGCGCAAGTTTTTTTAACTCATTGCGGCTGGCTTTGCGATTGCCGCCCAGAAAGGGCTTCAGATAGGAAATTGTTTCAGCGCTAATGTTCAGACCCTGGTCCGAAATCTCTTCGCGGATGAGTTGTTCGATGACCTTATTGTCATCCTGGTAACACGGTAATGCCCAGGCAAATTTCGACTTTTCAATTGTTGAACGCAGCGCGGCCTTATTGTTGAGATCGCCAGCTTCTATGACAATCCAGACATCGCTCAAGGCTGTTGCCAAAATCGGCTTTACTGCGTCGACAAGATTTTTTCTAGTAGTACCGCTAACCCTGATAAGGCGTTCACCGCCAAACATCCCAACTGTAAAGGCTTCGTCCTGAAGCCTGGATTTGTCTCCTGCAATGATTTCTGCATCAAGACGAATGGTGGAAAAGGGGTCTGTTAAATCAACGCCAGTTCTTGCAGCAAAGCTATCAGCCCTTTCGCTTACCAAGCCTGCGTCTGGTCCATAAAACAGGACAACACGGAATCCCCTGTCCGGTTTGGCAATATATCGTTCTACTTCATGGTTTTTGATAGCAACCATCAAACCACCATTTCAGTATTGTTAAACTTTGCTTAGATCTGAAGCGATGGCTAGGCGCAATTGCTCAGCGACTTCTTTAGCTGCCCTGTTTTGGGCATCGCGTTCAGCACGTTCAGTGGCAAAGCTCTGGCTTGTCTTGTCGAAAGCAGCAGATGTTTCACGATTTCCCCGAGCCACAAGCTCATTCGTGGCTTTGTTATAAATTTCATAGCTTGCGTTAACATCAACTGAACCGGCTGTATTACCAATCTGATTGGTTGCAGCGCTTCTAACGCCAGCTGCAAGCGTTTTCACATTGGATGAAATTCGCAATTTCACCTCATGGGTGGGGTTCAAAGGCGATGAACCACCGCTCAGCAGGTAAATCAGATGATTGCGAACCTGTTGCGCTTCTCTTGTATCAACTTCAGCGACGTAAAGACTGGAAAGCTGTTTGTTGCTCGTGCCGATTGTTCCTGAATCAGTCGAATATAAAGGTTGAAACTGGCAACCACCCATTCCCAGCATCATCAGCACAAAACCAGCGGTGAACAAATTATTCTTGAAAGGAGCCATTATCTTTTCATCCAGTTACTTTAGTCTTGGTCAAACAACGATGTTTACAATTCTCTTTGGTACCACAATCACTTTGCGGGGTTCTTTGCCATCAAGATAGCCCTTTACCACATCCAGGGCCAAAGTCGCAGCAATTATCTCATCCTGATTTGCATCAGCGCTGATAGTCACATCACCGCGTTTCTTTCCGTTAACTTGCACGGGCATTGTGATTACATTGTCTATGACCAAATCAGGGTTGAAAGATGGCCAAGGTTGATCAGCTACCAGACCCTTATTTCCTATGACGCTCCAGCACTCTTCACATAAATGTGGCATCATGGGTGCCATCATGGCGATCAGGAAGTTTACTGCCTCTTTGACGGCAGAAATTGTTTCCGGATTCGATTTTCCTGCAGCGATGTCATTCAAAGGTCCAGCGATCAGATTGACCAGTTCATATAGTCTGGCAACGGCCTTGTTGAATGACAGCTTGTCGAGATCTTCACCAACCGCCTTTAACACCTTGTGGGCAAATTTGGAAATATCACCAGCCTTGCCTTCGTTCGCTGCTTTAGCATCAGATTTTGCCAGAACTTCGCTAGCTTCGGATAATAATCGCCAAACCCTTTGAACAAATTTGTGAGATCCTTCTACTCCGGATTCGGTCCAGATAACATCTCGCTCCGGTGGGGAGTCTGACAACATGAAAAATCTGGCCGTATCGGCGCCGTAAGACGCAATAATATCATCGGGATCGACAACATTTTTTTTCGACTTGGACATCTTTTCAATGCTGCCAATATAAACTTCTTTGTTGTTTTCCAATTCGAAGGCGCGGCGCTTGCCGTCGGCCTCTTCAATTCGAACTTCCGCAGGAGTGATGTAGCTGTTGCCTGATTTGTAAGTTTCATGAACAACCATGCCCTGGGTGAATAATCCCTTAAATGGTTCGTCAATGTTCAAATGGCCAGCCACCTTCATGGCCCGGGTGAAAAAGCGAGAATATAAAAGATGCAGAATAGCATGCTCAATTCCGCCAATATACTGATCTACCGGCAACCATTCATCGGCGACTTTTGGATTGGTCGGTTCATTTTCCCAAGGGGCAGTAAAACGGGCAAAATACCAGGACGAATCCACAAAGGTATCCATCGTATCCGTTTCACGGCGGGCAGGTTTATGACAACTCGGGCAGTTAACATGGCGCCAGGTTTCATGGCGGTCCAATGGATTGCCAGGAACGTCAAAAGTCACATCCTCTGGTAGTTTGACCGGAAGATCGGATTTTGGAACAGGCACAATTCCGCAGTCATCACAATGAATGACCGGGATCGGGCATCCCCAATATCGCTGTCTTGAAATACCCCAATCGCGAAGACGGTAATTGATTTCCTCTTTTGCCAAACCGTGTTCCGCCAGGATATCAATTGCTTTGTTGATTGCTTCTTCTTTGCGAAGACCGCTCATGGGTCCTGAATTTACCAAAAACCCGTCGTCTACAAAGGCTATATCGCCGATGGTGGCCGGTGTCTGCGGATCGGATATAGGCGCGACTACAGAGGTTACTTCCAATTCATATTTGCGAGCAAAATCCAAATCGCGTTGATCATGGGCCGGACAACCGAAAATGGCTCCCGTTCCATAGTCCATCAAAACGAAGTTTGCAGCGTAAACCGGTAGTTCTTTTCCTTCGATGAAGGGGTGCGCCACGGTCAGACCCAGATCAAAGCCCTGCTTTTCCGCGGTTTCAATGTCTGCGGTTGACGTTCCCATGCGACGGCATTCATCTATAAAGACTTGCAGCGCTTTATTGGATTTTGCCAATTCCAATGTAATCGGATGTTCAGCCGCAATCGCCATGAAACTCGCGCCATATAACGTATCCGGGCGTGTTGAAAAACAAACAAGCTCACTATCTGAAACGCTTCCTTTTTGAACAAACGGAAATTTGATCAGTGCACCTCGGGATTTTCCAATCCAGTTGCGTTGCATTGTACGAACTTTTTCAGGCCAACTATCCAATGAATCAAGGGCTGAAAGCAATTCTTCGCTATAGTCGGAAATCTTAAAAACCCATTGGGCCAATTCACGCTGCTCAACCAAAGCTCCGGAGCGCCAGCCGCGTCCGTCAATTACCTGTTCGTTGGCTAGAACCGTTTGATCTTCCGGATCCCAGTTGACCTTTGATACACGGCGGCCGACAAGCCCTTTTTCCATAAAGTCGACAAAGAGCATTTGCTGACGGTGATAATATTCGACATCACAGGTAGCAAATTCACGGGACCAGTCGATCGAAAGACCCATGGATTTAAGCTGCGCACGCATGGCCGCAATATTTTCATAGGTCCAGGCTTTGGGGTGAACCTTGTTTTGCATGGCAGCATTTTCGGCCGGCATACCAAATGCGTCCCAGCCCATTGGGTGAAGCACATTATACCCACATGCCCTTTTGTAGCGCGCAACAACATCACCCATGGCATAATTGCGCACGTGACCCATATGAATACGGCCGGAAGGATAAGGAAACATTTCCAGCACATAATATTTGGGTAAGGGACTATCATTATTCGTTTCGAATAATTTCGCCTCGTCCCAAGCCCTGCGCCATTTAGGTTCAGTTATCCTAGGGTTATAACGTTCGGTAGCCATGGTTCTTTTACTTTTAATTTTCTACAATAATGTCTTGGAATAATTCGGTAATACGACATAAAACCGATATGAGATTGCTTCAACAGAAATCGCTGCTTTGGTCAACAGTTGGTAGGCTTTAAGATTGGTTTTGGAAGTAGGCAAATTGCAAAAAGATTGAGTGATTTATGAATGAAATTGCAGACAATTTGAAGTTGGTGACAGCAAACTGCTCAAAAGCTGGGAAACTTTCCAAGCGAAATGATGGAACCTATTCGCTCATTGCGGTTTCGAAAACATGGAATGCAGATGAAATAAGGCCTGCCCTTGAAGCTGGGCAACGGATATTTGGTGAGAACCGTGTCCAGGAAGCTCAGGGCAAATGGCCGGGTTTGAAAACTGAATTTGAAGGTGTCGAATTGCATCTTATTGGTCCGCTTCAATCCAACAAGGCCGCAGATGCGGTAGAGCTATTTGATGTTATTCATACAATTGACCGAGAAAAAATCGCTTCAGAGCTTTCAAAACAAATCCAAAAACAGAACCGTTTGGTTAAACTGTTCATTCAAGTCAATACAGGAAATGAATCACAAAAAGCTGGTATTCCGCCTGAAGAGGCTGAAGCGTTTTATCATTTATGCCGGGATAAATATGGCCTGGAGATTGAAGGCTTGATGTGTATCCCTCCGGTAGATGAAAATCCTGGCCCGCATTTCGCTTTGCTTCGAAAACTGGCTGAAAAGCTTGAATTGAAATCTCTATCCATGGGCATGTCATCGGATTATGAGACAGCTCTTGAAATGGGTGCAACTCATGTGAGGGTGGGGAGTGCTATATTTGGTTCCCGGGACTATGGCTGATTTTCACATCAAGGCTTGATGATCATCCGCGTATTCGTTGTTATCTGAGGTAACAAGAACTGCATTACCTTGTGTGGAACAGCAACGCAGCCAGCAGTGTAATCCTTTTTGTCGATCAGATGAAAAAAGACAGCACTGCCGCGCCCATTGATGCGTCGGCTATAATTGTGATCCATGACGACGATCAGATCGTATAGATGATCTTCGCGGAGCAATGTTTCGTGACTCGCGGAAAATGGCAGGGTTACCGCTCGATTGTAATTTGCATTGGCTGGATCATCACACCAACCATCATCAGCTCGAATGGCTCTTATTGGCAGTTTGCTGCGAATATAGGAAATTCGTTCCTTGTTGTGGAAAGCAAAAAGTAGTGGATACGATCCAGCGGGCGTTTTGCAATCTCCCTCTTTTTTCAAAACTGTGATTCCATTTTTGCCAAGAAGGCATGGCCAGGCAAAATTTCGAAATCGCAAAATCCCATTTGAAAGATTTTTGCCTGGAGAGCGGATTACAATCAGATTGTTTGCCAAGTTAGTCGCCTTTGTGTTCTCACTGGCTCTTTTCGAACCTGCCTTATATTCAGCGCGATTATAGCTTTAAGTTCGTCAATCACAATTCTTTGCCTTTGATCACGCTAACTTGAGAATCGGGATGATCAGCTTTCAATTGTAATATATTATGAGTAGAGAGAATGGATTGATTTAACTGCATTTGATATCCAAACTCACCAAGATTGGTTGTTTGAAAATTTAGATATATGCCCAGTTGGGAGGCCTTTTAATATGACCGCTAGATCTATCCTGCTTGTTGATGATGATGAAGATTTGCGTGAAGCTCTTACCGAGCAGCTTTCTCTTTATGAAGAGTTTGAAGTTCTGAGCGAAGCCAGTGCAACCAAAGGAGTTCATACGGCGCGCAATAATCATATTGATCTATTGGTAATGGACGTTGGTCTTCCAGATATGGATGGCCGGGAAGCTGTGAAGCTTTTGCGTAAAGGCGGCTTCAGAGCACCAATCATCATGCTGACAGGGCATGATACGGATTCTGATACTATTTTGGGTTTGGAAGCCGGTGCCAATGACTATGTAACCAAACCATTTCGTTTTGCGGTTTTGTTGGCCCGTATCCGCGCCCAGCTGAGAACCCATGAGCAGAGCGAAGATGCTGTTTTCACTGTCGGGCCCTATACTTTCAAGCCTGCTCAGAAAATTATGATTGAGGAAAATGGCTCAAAGATCCGTTTGACTGAAAAAGAAACGGCAATTGTCAAATATCTCTATCGTGCGGAAGAAAAAATAATCGGCCGCGATGAATTACTCGAACAGGTTTGGGGCTATAATTCCGGGGTAACGACCCATACTCTGGAAACTCATATCTATCGATTGCGTCAAAAGGTGGAAAAGGATCCATCAAATGCCAGACTGCTTGTCACCGAAGGTGGCGGCTACAAACTGGTTCCATAAGCGTTTCAAAAGCAGAACTTTATAGAACTCACCAAGGGGACCTTGTGTCCCTTTTTTGTTTGCTCAATATTTCAAGTTGATTGGCTTGACCAATCAAAAGGCCCCTACCCCTTTTCGATCTTCGAAAATGTGATAGGAACGATTCATGACATTAAGTGATGACATCAACCGACTATCTTGCGTGCAATTGTTTGAGGGATTTCCTTTAGAACAATTGCGGATGCTGGCTTTCGGCTCCAAGCGTCTTTTTCTTCGTGCAGGCGAAGAATTGTACCGCGAAGGCGCATTATCAGATGGCGGATATCTTGTTGTATCGGGACAAATTGATCTAGTCATTTTCAAGCAAAACCGTGAATTTGTTTTATCGAACCAGCTTGAAAACAGTTTGATTGGCGAATTGGCGTTGATCACCCCCATTAAGCGAAATGCTTCGGCAGTCGCGCGAACCAATTGCGAGTTGTTACACATTCCACGTGAATTGTTTAAGCGTATGCTTGATGAGTATCCCGAATTGGCTCAATTGATTCATGGTCGTATTCAGATTTCCGTTCAGCAGCTATTGAAACAAATGGAGCGGGTTCACGTTAATCTCGAGAAAATGCCTAATCTGACCACTTCTGAAATCAAGCAAGATTAATCCAGATCAAAACTGGCGATTACCGGAACATGGTCTGACGGTTTTTCCCAACCGCGCGCTTCGGTGATTATTTTTATCCCTGTCAGTTTTTCGGCCAATTCTCCTGCGCCCCAGATATGATCCAATCTGCGCCCACGATTGCTCGCGGCCCAGTCCTTGGCGCGATAACTCCACCAGGTATAGAGCTTTTCCTCATGGGAAATATGTTGCCGCATCAAATCCACCCATTCACCTCTGGCCAGGATATCGAGAAGACCATCGGTTTCTACAGGGGTATGACTGACAATTTTCAGCATTTGCTTGTGAGACCAAACATCGTTTTCATAAGGCGCGATATTCAGATCTCCCACAAGAATGGATGGAATATCGGAATCCATCGCATGGAGTGATTTCATTTCATCGATAAATTTGAGTTTGTGATCAAATTTTGCATTTTTGACAATATCCGGCTCATCGCCGCCAGCAGGAACATAAAAATTGTGAACTTTTGAAATCTTGTTTCCCAGTTCGAAACTGGTTGCCAGATGGCGGGTATCTCCCATGGCGACATAGTCTGTCGAATAGCTCTCGTTCAGCGGCCGTTTAGAAATGGTCGCTACACCATGATAGCCTTTCTGCCCATGAACCGCCTGATGCTCATAGCCAAGTCTCCTGAAAATTTTTTCCGGAAACTGGTCGTTCATGCATTTGATCTCTTGAAGACACAAGATGTCAGGCTGATGAGCCTTTAAGAAATCTTCAACAAGACCAGCGCGCAAGCGAACGGAATTGATGTTCCAAGTAGCAATTGAAAATGGCATGAAAAACTCCAGATAAATCGAAAGATCATAGTGGAGTTTTGAGGGCTTTCTGACAAGCGGGTTAGGCTCCCCCGAACGGTTTTCAACAGGCGGCTTCGTGAAACAAATCTAGTTAGAGCGTTTCAAAGCAGATTTGTTGATCTGGAATTCGCGATTTGAGATTTTCACATTGTCTTTAACATTGAAAACCATGACGGAAGTTTCCTTGCCTTGCGAATCCTTGATAGTCCATTGGCGAAGGTCAAAAGTCTTCGGCTCAAACAACAGTGTAATTTCTGAATTTCCAAAAATCTGTTTGTCACCCAGCACGATCGTCGTGACATCGGGATCCAGTTTCACATCGATGATAGCTTCCGGTCCGATATCCAGCTTGTCGTCGAGAAGTATTTTCAGTGGTGTGTTTTTCAGAGGGTAGGAGTCGAATGTTTTCAGTTTCTTGTTGATTACCATTACAGCCAGCCCATTAGATACAACTTGAACTGGGGAAGGATTGTCATAATCAAAACGAACTTTGCCGGGCCTTTTGATTGAGAAAGTACCACCGGTCTGGTCGCCTGTTGGGCCAAATTGAAGAAACTCACCTTTCATGGTCGGGACACTGGAGTAATGTTTGCGCAGGGCATTCAATGTATCGGTTTTAACATCCGCCATTGCAGCTGTGATTCCAGTGCTGACTGTTCCGGCGATCACAAGTGAACATGCAATTGTCTTGGCGGTCATTTCAATGGCGCGGCCAAGCTTCAACAATATGCTCATTCATCTTCTCCAATTTTAAGCGGTGGACTTCATATCCGCATTTTCTTAGCTGTTGTTTAGGCCAAATGATGGCGAAACCGGAATAAATTCAATTTTGATCAAATGGTCTCGTTTTCGTCCGGCACCAGAATTTCGCGTTTCCCGGCATGGTTGGCAGCGCCAATCAGGCCTTCCTGCTCCATCCGCTCAATCAGTGTGGCGGCGCGGTTGTAGCCAATTCCGAGACGGCGCTGAATATAGCTGGTGGAGACTTTCCGGTCCCGAAGAACCACCGAAACAGCCTGATCATAGATATCATTTGATTCTGAAAGCGCATCCAAGCCGGCAGAACCTGCACCGCCCTCGGCCTCCTCTTCATCGTCCTGGGTCACCGCTTCAAGATATTGCGGAACGCCTTGGGTTTTAAGGTGATTAACGATCATTTCTACTTCTTCGTCAGCAACAAAAGGACCGTGTACGCGCTGGATGCGGCCGCCGCCAGCCATAAATAGCATGTCACCCATCCCCAATAATTGCTCCGCACCCTGCTCTCCCAAAATGGTACGCGAATCAATCTTCGATGTAACCTGGAAGGAAATACGGGTTGGAAAGTTCGCTTTGATGGTACCGGTAATCACATCCACGGATGGTCTTTGAGTTGCCATTACCACATGAATTCCTGCTGCGCGGGCCATTTGGGCCAATCGCTGGATGGCCCCTTCAATGTCCTTGCCGGCAACCATCATCAGATCAGCCATTTCGTCAATGATAACGACGATATATGGCATGGCTTCAAGCTTTAGATCTTCGGTCTCAAAGATTGCTTCGCCTGTCGCCTGGTCATAACCAGTTTGAACCGTCCGAGTGAGAACCTCACCTTTTTTCCTGGCCTGTTCCAGACGCTGGTTGTAACCATCAATGTTTCGCACGCCCAGTTTGGACATCTTCTTGTAGCGGTCCTCCATTTCCCGAACGGTCCATTTAAGCGCTACAACTGCTTTTTTAGGGTCAGTAACTACCGGGGTCAGCAAATGTGGAATTCCGTCATAAATAGACAATTCCAGCATTTTCGGATCGATCATGATCATCTTCACCTGCTTTGGTGACAAACGGTACAAGATCGACAAAATCATCGTATTGATCGCTACGGATTTACCCGAGCCAGTGGTACCGGCAACAAGCAAGTGAGGCATTTTAGCCAGATCAGCGATGACCGGTTCGCCACCAATCGTCTTGCCAAGAACCAGCGCCAATTTCTGCTTGGTTTTTTCATAGTCCTGGGATTCAAGCACTTCGCGGAGATAGACGGTTTCACGGCTGGAGTTTGGTAATTCTATACCAATCGCATTGCGGCCGGGCACAACAGCGACACGGCAGGCGATTGCACTCATTGAGCGGGCTATATCATCGGCAAGACCAATTACGCGTGATGATTTGATACCAGGAGCAGGCTCCAATTCGTAAAGGGTTACCACCGGACCAGGATGAACCTTGATGATTTCGCCTTTAACGCCAAAGTCTTCCAGGACACCTTCGAGCAATCGGGCATTGGCTTCCAATGCTTCAGCGGACAAGGATTTATCCTGAACGATGTTTTTTGCTTCACCCAGAAAGTTAAGGTGCGGCAGTTCGAAATCATTGTTTTCAAGCAATGAAGGTTGTGCTTCGCGAACCACGCGGTTGCTTTGTTTTGGCTGAGGGGCGCGTTCCAATACCCGCGGAGAAGTTGGCTCCGATTGAGGGTTGGAATAGCTCGGCATTGCTATTCCTTGACCTGAGTCTTGCGAAGAACGCTCATAGTGATCATCGGAACTGAATACTTCTTCGCCATAGCTGGGCGCCATTTCAGGTGCTGTAATAAACTCTGAATCGACATTGCGCTGAATATTGCCAAATTCCGGTTCGGCGCGAGCTTCAGTTTCAAAAGCCTCAAACCCATCATCCGGTGGCATGGTGAGTGCATTCCAGGCACCTTTTACGCGGGATATAACCCCTTGAACCGGAGAATTGTTTGCGGGATCATGGCTAGACTCACCTTCGAATTCCGGTTCCATTCCTGCGCCGGCGTTTCTGCCGCTTGGCAATTTTGCAGCGATGCTTGAGGTATGTTTCATCTGGCGCTTGAACAGCATTTTTGTGGTGAGCCAGAAATGACCCATTGCGCCAAGTAGCAGCCCTGAAGAAGGTTCATCTTCAAAAACTTCCCCGGTTTCGGGATCAACTACAAAGGCTTCTTTTTCGTATTTGATATTTCGGGAAATAATGCCGCTGGCAAATAGTGTCAGAAATATCGAAGGAATAAGTAGTATTGTGAAGAATAGTGCCGCCCAAAATCCGGATGGATATCCGCCAAGCAACCAGGTAGGTAATTTCAGAATCAGATCGCCAAAAATTCCGCCCAAACCTGAGGGAAGCGGCCAACCTTCTGACAGGGGAAGACAAGCAAAGGCTGCAGCTGACACGATGACAGCCAGTGGCCAGACGATTATGCGCTTGCGAAGCATGCCAATCGGCTTTTGAATCAGTTTCAACCAACCCCAGATGGCTGGCGGAACAATGGCAATGATGGATGCAAGACCTGTAAACTGAATCAGGATATCTGCAAAAGAAGCGCCCCAATATCCACCGGCATTTTCAACCATTCGGCTTGTTGCGTTGGAAAAACTAGGATCATCTACAGACCAGGTGGCCAGGCTTGCAAATGCAACAGCAATGATTGCAAGAATGCAAAGGCCAAACAGAACACCTATCTGACCGGAAAAACGGCTCTGATAAGTTTCAGATTCGTATGGAAAGCTTGCGGAATTACCCGATCTTGCTCCTGAATTGGCTGATTGCATGCCTTGGCGCTCCAAACCTTTGGAAATTACAGTATTACTCAGGTTGGACAGTAGTGGGCGAAGGTTAATCACCTGTTAACCATGGGGCACTTTAAGTGCGAAGACCAAACAAAAAACGGAGACCCCTTTTCAGGAGCCTCCGTCTCTTCTTGCTGGGGAAGGAGCGGAAGCCGAAAGATTTTCGTCTCAGGCTCCCCGCTCTGGCATGTATTCAGATCCTTGTTATCTGGAAGTGAACTCTGGATAGGCCTCGACACCGATTTCAGCTTTATCCAAACCCATTTCCTCATTTTCAGCAGAAACGCGGATTCCGATAACGGCTTTTATGATGCCCCAGACAATGAGGGAGAAGATAACGGTGAAAGCGCCATAGGCTATGATACCTGTGATCTGCGCAACCCAATTGCCGGTGTAGAAAGCAACTGCGAGTGTGCCCCAGATACCTGCGAAGAGGTGAACCGGAATGGCACCGACCACATCATCGATTTTCAGTTTGTCGAGAAGTGGAACGGTGAAGACAACAATTACGCCGCCAACAGCACCTGTCAGAATGGATGCAAAAACGCTAGGGGCAAGTGGCTCCGCAGTAATGGCAACCAGACCAGCAAGGGCACCGTTGAGAACCATGGTTACATCGATCTTCTTGTAGATAATTTGAAGAAGGATCAAAGTCGCGATCACGCCACCAGCTGCAGCCATATTGGTGTTCACGAAGATCCGAGAAACGTCAGACACATCAGAAATGGTTCCCATAGCAAGCTGTGATGCGCCGTTGAAGCCAAACCAACCGAGCCACAGGATAAATGTACCCAGCGTTGCCAAAGGAATGGAAGAACCAGGCATCGGTGATACACCATTTGAAGTGTATTTACCGTTGCGCGCGCCAAGCAGGATGGCGCCTACAAGCGCTGCCCAACCACCAACAGAGTGAACCAGTGTGGAGCCAGCGAAATCAGAGAAGCCCATTTCGGACAACCAACCGCCACCCCACTGCCAAGAACCAGCAATTGGGTAGATGAAGCCAGTCAAAACTACAACAAACAATAGGAAGGGCCAAAGTTTGATGCGCTCAGCAAGTGTTCCAGAAACGATTGAAGCAGCAGTCGCTACAAAAACCATCTGGAAAAACCAGTCAGAAGCTGTGGAATATCCTGTTTCAAGCAGTGCTGCGCTGTCTGCACCTTCAAGGCCTACTGGATCCATCGCGTAGATGAACGAGAAGGTACCCATATAGCCACCGTCAACGCCAGTATACATGAGGTTATAACCAATGAACCAATACATCAGGCCTGCGATTGAATAGAGGCCGATGTTTTTGACGCATTGCATTGAAACGTTTTTGGAGCGCACCAAACCTGCTTCCAGCATAGCAAAACCTGCGGCCATCCACATGACCAGGAACCCACCGATTAGGAACAGCAAAGTGTTGAAGATATAGGCTGTGTCTGCAGCGGGTGCTGCAGCAACGGCATCTTGTGCGTTAGCTGAAATGGCTGAAAAGGCAAATGCAACCAACCCTGTTGCAAGCACGGTGAAATAGCCCCCGGCTTTTCTATCTGCCGTTTCAGCGAACATTGTCGCCGCAGCAGATTTATTTTTGAGAATTAAACTCATTGTTGAATTCCTTTGATTTACGAAATTATTGGACTTTGGAAGTTTGAAAGGATGCCGCTCAAAGAGCGTCAGTGTTCTTTTCACCAGTTCGAATGCGAACGACTTCCTCAAGATCGATTACGAAGATTTTTCCGTCGCCGATTTGCCCAGTTTTTGCGGATTCTGTGATGGCCTCGATGGCTTTTGCTGCCATGTCGCCTTTGACAGCGATTTCGAGCTTCAGTTTTGGAAGGAAATGAATTGCATATTCTGCACCGCGGTAAATCTCGGTATGACCTTTTTGGCGGCCATATCCTTTAACCTCAGTGACTGTTAGCCCCTCAATTCCAAGACCTGTCAGCGCTTCGCGGACAACATCCAGACGGAACGGTTTAATGACCGCTGTAATGAGTTTCATGTTTCACCCGTTTGTCTAGGGACCTGATGGGTCCCGGTTGATCTACGCCAAGAGGCGGATGCCAAATTGACAAGGGTGTCCATTCAAGCTTTGTGCCAGTTGAAAAAATAAAAACTATCTATCTGATATCATTGATGAATCATTTTGATAAAAGGTGATATCGTAGATTTTACAAGTAGCGTATGATGAATAAATAATCAGAATTAAAATAAAGACTAATAAATGTGCAAACTACTAACCGCCGGAAACTTTACCGCAATTGTCGTCCCTGACACGGATCAGCCCTTCTTGCACTGCAGAAGCGATAAGTTGACCATCTTCACTGAAGATGCTGCCCCTTGTCAGGCCTCTTGCTCCTGAAGCATTTGGACTGTCCTGAGTATAAAGATGCCATTTTTCCATGTCGATTGGCCGGTGAAACCACATGGCGTGGTCAAGACTTGCAACCTGCAATTTAGGGTCAAACACTGCCCGGCCGTGGGCATAAAGAGATGTATCCAGCAGCGTCATATCAGATGCATAGGCCAATACAGATTGCTGAATTGCGGGATCATTGGGAATTTTCCCGGTGGCGCGAAACCAGACATTCTGCATGGGGGGCAGTTTTTTACGGGAAATGAAGTGGGTAAGATCCGTAGGCCTAAGCTCTATGGGCCTTTCACGTTGCCAATATTTGCGCACGCTTTCAGGAGCGTGATCTATAAATTGTTCCGCCAGTTCTTTTTCACTGGCCAGTTTGTCCGGGTGGGGCACGTCCGGCATTTCAAAAGAATGCTCCAGACCCTTTTCGATGATCTGAAAAGATACAGACATGGAGAAAATCGCGTGGCCATGCTGGATAGCCACGACCCGGCGGGTGGTAAAACTCCCGCCGTCCCTGATTCTGTCAACTTCATAAATGATAGGATGTTCCGGATCGCCGGGGCGCATGAAATATCCATGGAGTGAATGAACCTGCCGCTCTGTATCGACGGTTCTTTGCGCTGCTACTAGCGCCTGGCCAATCACCTGGCCACCAAAAACCCTCTGCCAACCAACTTTTGGACTACGCCCCCGAAAAAGATTAATTTCCAGGCGTTCCAGATCAAGGGTTTCGAGGAGTGTCTTTACAGCTTGAGACATTTCAGGCCTTTATTGTTTACCGGGGTAACTCGCGGAGAAATATTGCATCAAAGACTACTGCGACGATATAGAATTGTCTGTCAATCGACTCAGTCACTGATCTGGCCTAAATTGCCAATAGCAATGTAACAAGTAAACAGATGGACTTGCGTTTTGGACATTAATCAAAACAACACCGGGAAACCCTCCAGCGCTGAGATGAGCTATGACATTGTTATAGCTGGCGGAGGTTATGTGGGTTTATGCACCGCGGTAGCGATTGTGGATCAGGCCCCTCACTTAAAAATTCTGATTGCAGATGGCGCACCACAAGCTGCCTTACAACGTGATGAAAGAGCATCGGCCATTGCAGCGGCAGCCTGCAGGATGTTGGATATTTTGGGCGTTTGGAACGATGTTGAACCAGACGCCCAGGCGATCAATGAGATGATTGTGACCGATTCAAAGCTTGCGGATGTAACTCGTCCGGTATTTTTGAATTTTGGAAATGAGGCCGGTCATGATGGTACCAAAGAGCCCTTTGCACATATGGTCCCTAACAGAAGCATGATTGCTGCTCTGCGGAAAAAGGCAGACGCTTTGGGGATTACCCAGAAATTTTCATCCATTGTTGAAACCTTTGAAAAGACCGGATCAAACATCACCATTCATTTGCAAGGCGGAAAAAGGATTTCCGCCAAATTGCTGATCGCCGCAGATGGGGTCAATTCCAAAATGCGAGATATTGCGGGCATCAAGACTGTGAAATGGCCTTATGATCAATGGGCTATTGTCACCACCGTTGCCCATGAGCGCGAACATCATGGTATTGCAGAGGAACATTTTCTACCCGCTGGCCCTTTCGCTATTCTACCTTTGAAAGGAAATCGTTCTTCATTGGTTTGGACGGAGAGTGAACGCGATGCCAAACGTCTTTTAGCCATGGATGATTTTTCGTTTGAACTGGAGTTGGAGCAGCGATTTGGTCACAAGCTTGGCGATATCGAAGTTGATGGGCCGAAAAAAGCCTTTCCGCTGGGTTTGACACTTGCCCGTGAATTCGTTGTGGACCGGGTAGCACTTATCGGAGATGCGGCCCATGGAATTCATCCCATTGCTGGCCAAGGACTAAATCTTGGGTTCAAGGACGCAGCAGCTTTGGCTGAAACCATTATCGAAGCTGATCGACTGGGTCTTGATATCGGTTCCCTGACAACCCTGGAGCGCTATCAAATGTGGCGTCGTTTCGATACGGTGCAAATGGGAGTGGTAACCGATGTGTTGAACAGACTATTTTCGAGCGATGACCCGCTTTTGCGCATTAGCCGGAACATTGGCCTTGGTATTGTCGATCGGATGCCGGGTTTGAAAAAAGCGTTTATTGCCCAAGCGGCTGGTAATCAGCCAGGGACACCAAAATTGTTGCGTGGAGAACGAATTTAGAATTATGATTTAACGGTCAATCTTTTTGAGTTCGGCAGGAGTTAGTTCCCGCGCCTCGTCCGTCACTAATATTGGAATACCGTCGCGGATAGGAAATGAGAGCTTTGCAGACCTTGAGTAAAGCTCTGATTTATCTTTAGACAAAATCAACAGCCCCCCAGTAAGGGGACATACTAGGCGTGTAAGCAAAAACCGATCAGCGGAAATTTGGGTGTTTCTTTGCGGCATTCACCAATCCTAGCATTCCATATCAAAAAGAACCAGACAATGTCAGGGCTGTGATTGCTTATTGCAGGATGCTGTTTTGGTCATCATTCGATTTGGCAAGCGCAATTTCTGTTAGTGCTACAAGAGTCTCAGCGCGCATATGCAGACTCTCCGCCTCAAGAAGGGCCTGTTTTTCAGCTGGGCCATAGGGGCTCATCATGCATAATGCGGTTACGAGAGTTTGGTCATCCGTCCGTTCGACGGCATCCCAGTCCGTATCCATCTCGTTTGCCGCCAGATATTTTTTGAAAGTCTCCAACAAGAGCTTACGGTTAATGGGTTGTGTTTCATGTTCATCAGCATCTTCATCGATCAAATCTGAAGAATAGGCTTCGATTTCCGCGCGCCTATATCCATTCGATATTTCCAGTTCACCAAGATATCTAAAACGGCATACACCGCTCAAATTGATCATATATCTTCCGTCACCTGTTTCCTGAAATCCAGTCAATCGCCCAAGGCAACCAATCTTGCAAAGTGCAGGGCCATTGGAACTCTCACGACCGGATAAATCAGGCTGGATCATTCCAATCAGACGATCAGTGCAAAGAGAGTGATCAATCATGGCGAGATAACGCGATTCGAAAATATTGAGAGGCAAGTTTCCGCCAGGAAGCAATAGAGCTCCTGAGAGCGGGAAGATTGGAACCGCCGTCGGAAAATCCGAAATTTTCCTATATTGTTTGTTTCCTGCACGCATTCAAATTGCCTTCATGACCAAGTAAGTTATTGACTAGACAATTGGGGCGTAGATTGAAAAACTCAAGGACTGCGACCCCGGAGTCTTTGCTTTTAACGGCCTGTTTTTAGATTTTAAGAAAACAGGATCGATGAAAGCCGCCTTCTGCCATACAAGGTTACCGGATCAGTCGGCCCCCAGGCTTCAAAAAATTGAAGCAATTGAGCTTTTGCACCATCGTCACGCCAGCTGCGATCCTTGGCTATAATTTCGAGCAAATGATCGGCTGCCTCTTCAGTTTGCCCCGCGGCATTCAAAGCGATAGCCAAATCAAATCTCAAATCCTTGTTATTAGGATTGGCTTCCAATTGGGCTTTCATTTCTGACAAATCGCCAAGACCTACCGCCTGCTCTTGAAGCGCTATTGCGGCGTTAAGGGCATCAAGACCCCTATGACCCTTCTGTCGCTCGGCTCCAGCTGTAATTGCTTTTGCTTGGTCCAAATTGCCGGTTTTCAAGGCAATCATGCCAAAACCTGCGACCGCATCGAGGTTATCGGGTTGTTGGGCCAATATCGCATTGTAAATTTGCGCCGCTTCTTCATAAGCTTCTTCGCCAGCCAGCATATCAGCTTGTTCCAAAGCCAATTCCAATTGGGAAGGGCCGGAGGGACCAACCAGTTTTTCAATAAACTGATCAATTTCTTTCTCGCTTTTTGCTCCCATAAAGGCGTCTTTTGGTTGCCCGGAAACAAAGGCCACGACGGCTGGAATAGATTGAATCCCCATCTGCCCTGCAATTTCAGGATATTCTTCAATGTTCATTTTTACCAGTTTGACCTTGCCACCAGCTTTGGCGACAGCGCTCTCCAAAGCGGGCGCAAGTTGTTTGCAGGGGCCACACCAGGGCGCCCAAAAATCGATCAAAACAGGGCGCGAGGCAGAATCATCGATGACTTCTTTTTTGAAGTCGGCGGTGGAAATGTCCAGTACTGGTTCGGCGGAAGTGACGCCTCCTAAATTGAGCAAACCATCAGGTCCTTTTGCAGGTGCCGGCTTTTCATTGCCGTGGTCTTGAACAGATGCTGGTTGGCTAGAAGGGTTTGCCTGCGGTGACTCATAGCTGACGCCCCCGGACATTTGCCCACCGAAGCCACCGTATTGATTGTCATTGCCGCTCATGTCTTTGCCTTTTACTTTAGTTTAACCAAGCCAATTCGTATCAAAAATACTTAAGAAATGCTTAGATTTCGGTTTCAGAAATTTCTGAGAGGTGAATAATCATTGGATTGTGATCTGTGAACTCGAGAAACTTCAATAAATCTTCCCTTGAAATGGTTGTCGTCATCTCGTTGATCAAGGGGTGGCAATTGATCAGCTCATTTTCCAGCAAGGGTTTATCAATGATGACATTAACTAGTTTTTGATGATCATTCATGGGCGCAAAGGCATTTACCGAGCCTGGCTTAACCCCCAAATGTTCCATGAGATAATCGGCATTAGCAAAAGACACCCGACCGCTGGCACCGATCAAACTATGGATCTTGTTCAAGGAAATTCGGGCTTTGTTACCGGCTATGATCAAAAAGAAATTGCCTTTTTTGTCCTTGAGAAAAAGATTCTTGGTATGCCCACCGGGAATTGACGCAGTTACATGATCAGATTCTTCAACGGTAAATACCGCCTCATGTTTGTGTGTTTCAACTTTCATCCCAAGCTCATCCAACAAGGATAGAAGCTCCTGTGGTTTCGCCGGCTTGGAAATAGGTGTTTGTGTTTTCATTTAATCAACCTCGATTGCCAGCCAGTAATTGGCTTTGCTGGTCCAATTAGTCAAGTTCCCATAGAGAGCCCTCTTTTTCCAGCGCCTGACATTAACGGAAATGGAACCGAAAATGAATTCCTGACAAATTGAGTAACTTGTTTTCGGTTGCGGCATCAATTTTATATTCTGGGTCTTGCAATCCAAAGAAAGTTCATTCATAGAGACGCGGTTCGCTACAGGTTTTACTGTTGCGAGTGAGCGGGTGTAGCTCAGGGGTAGAGCACAACCTTGCCAAGGTTGGGGTCGTGGGTTCGAATCCCATCGCCCGCTCCAGACTTTCCTATTTGTCCCAATAGGTTATCTTCCAACTTGGCTTCCCTAAAGCTGATAAATATGAACGCTGTGGTCTAATTGCTGGCAGCATTTGCGGCAAATTACCGAATTCAGATTTACAGACAAGTTTAGTAGCATGGGTGTCTGTGAGCTGTCCTCAAGTCATCCAATCCAGAGACGTATCCGTTTCGCCCATTGGTTTATATTCAGCGCCTAAAGGCATGCTCCAACCAAGTTTCATGATTTCTGAAAAAACGGCTTGATAATCGACTTCCCCGTGATCTGGCGGGCCGCGGTCCGGAACAGATGCAAATTGAATATGTCCAATAATCGGAAACAATTCTCTCAATTGTGCGATGACGTTACCTTCTGTCCTGCCGACATGATAACAGTCGAACATCAGTTTCAAATTTGGTGTATTAACGCTTTTGATAATCTCTGCTGCTTGATTTGTAGTTTGAAGGAAATAACCGGGGGCATCATATCTGTTCAGAGGCTCAATCAGCATCGTCAAATTATGTTGCGCTCCGTTTTCGCAAGCATATTGAAGATTGTCGATGAAGACCTGGCCCGCTTCAGCGCTGCTACTGAAGCCTGCCATTACATGAATTTTGGGCGCTCCAATCTGTACTGCGTAGTTAATTGCCTCATCAATGGCGGCGCGTGCTTCAATCTCTCTTCCCGGGATAGCTGATAAGCCATTGTCACCTTTTTCAACATTGCCGCGCCGGGTATTGAGTCCCAGCATTTGCAGGCCGGTTTCGCAAAGCGCCTTTTTCACTTTTACTGCTTGAACATTATAAGGCCAGTGGCACTCAACAGCGTGAAAACCAGCCGCTTTTGCCGCTTTGATGGCTTCAGGTAGGGTTCGATCAGCCCAAAGGAATCCCAGATTGGCGGAAAACTTCATTTAATGGCGCCTGAAAGAATATCATCAGCTTTTTCAAAAAAGTCCTCAGAGCCAAAATTTCCTGATTTCAGAGCGACAACCAGGTCAGGGCGAGCTCTCAAGGCAGGTACTCCAGGATCGATTTCAGGACCAATTTCAAGCGTACCAAGTTGAAGACCCTCGACAATAGCGCCGGATGTTTCGCCGCCGGCCATTATGATACGGGTTACGCTACCCTTGACAGCAAGTCTGGCAACTTCGGCGAAAAAACCTTCCAGCGCTTTGGATGCAATCTCTCTCCCGTAACGATCTTGAACCTCGGCAACCTGAGCAGGATCAGCAGAGCTATAGGCTAAAGGTAGGCGTTCGGTTTGAAGCAGCCAATCGGCTATTTCCCGCGGCTTAAGGCGGTTTTCAATGACGTCTGCAGCGATTATTTCCCGTATGGGATGATTTGATGCGTGTCTGGTGACCTGGGTCCGGGTTGCGAGGGAACATGATCCAGACAATATAATTGATTTTCCAGACTGACCGGTCCAATTGACCTCAGAGTTGGAGCATCCAAAATTAGCTGGCAAACCTAGAGCAACGCCTGAGCCGCCGGTGATCAGCGGTAACCCTTTTGCGGCCTTGCCAATCTCGACAAGGTCTTCATCACGGATGGCGTCAACGATGATGTGGCGATGACCAGCATTGTTTTGCTCTTCCAGAGCATCCGTGATTTGCCGCGCTCCTCTAAACACTTTCTCCGCGGCTACATGACCCACAGTGAAGCGGGTTTGGTGTGCGAGCCAGCGACGAATGTCTGAATCGGACATCGGGGTTAGCGGGTGGTTTTGCATGCCGGACTCGCTGAGCAATTTATCATTGACGAACAGATGTCCCTGATAAATGGAGCGTCCAGTGCCTGGAAAGGCTGGACAAAAAATAACCTTGTAAGCGTCAAGAGCTTCGGCCAAAGCATCTGCTACAGGTCCGATATTTCCTTTAGGCGTAGAATCGAAAGTTGAGCAATATTTGAAGAAGAACTGTTCACACCCTTGGCGTTTCAGCCAATCAAGCGCCGCCAGAGACTGGTTGATGGCATCCTGAGCATCGATAGAACGGGACTTCAGTGCGATCACGCCTGCCTGAACATCCTCGCCAGCAGGCTCAGACGGTATGCCAGTATATTGAACTGTTCGCATGCCGCCTTTGGCCAATGTGTTCGCAAGGTCACTCGACCCGGTAAAGTCGTCCCCTATGCAACCCAACAACATCACACCTCTCCCAGCATTGAGCGATCAGCAAATCAGGCAAAGATCTTGGCCGTCGCTGGACTCTTTTAACTGGCTAATCGCGTTTGTGTAAACGTGAATATTTTTAGCGCTGAATTATCAGGCCAACAATCCCATAAATAATTCCCTCCTTTGTAATTTCTTTGGTACTTGCAAAATTGTCAAGTTGATGACAAATTAAAAATTACGCGCGTAAAATTATAAAATACAAATGTCATAAAATTGTAAGTGCGCTGTAAAACAGAATAAGGTTTTGAAGATAGGGTGAAAAAAATGGGAGCTAACAGAGTCAAGACAATGGAAGAATTCGCCGAGCGCAGCGGTGTTTCGCGTCCGACTATCTCAAAATATTTCAATGATCCCTCCAGTGTTCGTCAAACAACCCGTGTGCGCATTGAAGAAGCGCTGGAGCAATTTGAATATCGTCCAAATATTTATGCAGTTAACCAGAACCGCCGATTGACAAAAACGATTGGTATTGTTGTTCCGTATCTTGCCGATCCCTTTTTCGGGGAAATTGCCCGAACCATTGAAATGCGTTGTATTGAGGCAGGCTATTCGCCATCGCTCTTCAGCTCCCATGGCAAGCAGAATCTTGAGAATGACATTCTCAACACGCTGAAATCCATGAAGCCCGCAGGTGTCTTGTTGGCTCCATTGGGGCGTTTGTCTGACGGCAGGGTTCTTGAGCAATTTTGCCGGGATGTTCCAACAGTGCTGTTTGACAGTAATATTGATGGTGTTGGGGATGTATTTGTTGGTTCGGATAATGTTCAGTTTACGTCTTTGATGGTTGATTATCTTTGCCGAACTGGAGAGCCACCGAGCTTTTATGAAATGAAGACGCCACCGAACCCGAATGCGAGAAAGCGGCGTCAAGGTTATTTGGCCGCGATGGAACAACAAGGTCACCAACCGCATATCTATGAAGTTAACGGCGAAGGGTGGGCCCTGGAGGAAATCGGGCGACGGGAGGGAATCAGACTGTTTGAAAGTGGCGAATTGAAATCAAAGACAGTCTTGTGCAGCAATGATCGTTTGGCAATCGGGTTCCTTGCGGCCTGTAATCTAAAGGGACTAAAGGTAGGGATTTCCAGTGAAAGTCAAATCCGAGTGGCAGGATTGGACGGTCATCCGTTTTCAAGCTTCACCTATCCACCGCTGACAACAGTTTCCCACGATTATGATGCCATCTCTGAGAGAAGTGTTGAGGCGTTGTTCACTATGATAAGTAACGAAGGACACGAGGGTGGACGCGAAGAAAAGCTGTTTGAAGGCAAGCTGTTAATGAGGACTTCCGCTTAAATTTTACGCGCGTAAAATTTCTGTTGACTCATATTATTAAATCGGTTTAAGCTTACTCAATCCATAAACCTAAGGGAGGAAAACTGGATGAAACTCAAAACAGCACTACTATCAGCTTCAGCGCTTGTCGCTGCTGGCGCAATTGCAACTGCGGCATTTGCTGCGAGCCATTCTAAATCATTGACCATCGCGATCGTGAACAACGGCCACATGGAAAACATGAAAAAAGTGGCTGAGGCTTACACCGCTAAAACCGGCGTTGAGCTTAAATGGGTATCACTTGAAGAAGGCGTTTTGCGCGAGCAGGTCACTTCAGACACCGCAACAGGTGGTGGTCAATACGACATTATCAATATCGGCATGCAGGAAGCTCCAATCTGGGGTAAAGCAGGCTGGATCGAACCTCTAGAATTCGGCGCTGAATATGACGTTGATGACTTATTACCAGCAATGCGCGCAGGTCTTTCTAACGAAGGCACATTGTATGCCGCACCATTCTATGGCGAATCCTCAATGGTTATGTACCGTAAGGATCTAGCTGATAAAGCTGGCGTAACCATCAAAGACAATGACAGCTGGGACAACATTACAGCCGCTGCGGCTGCAATGCACGATCCTGACAATGGTGTATATGGTGCTTGTTTGCGCGGTAAGCCAGGTTGGGGCGACAATGCTGCTTTCATCACAACTATCGCAAACTCTTTCGGTGCGCGCTGGTTCGATAAAGACATGAAGCCACAGCTCGACTCACCTGAGTGGAACGCTGCGATGACAATGTATGTCAACTTGCTCAGCAAATACGGCCCTCCAGGTTCTGAAGGCAACTCTTTCAACGAGATCCTTGCGCTATATAATGAAGGCAAATGTGGTCTTTGGATTGATGCGACAATCGCTGCATCATTCCTGGAAAACCCAAATGTCGCCTACGCACAATCACCAAACGCCGGTAACCCGGTCGGTGCGAACTGGTTATGGGCTTGGGCAATGGCGGTTCCAACAGGTACTGATAACACGGAAGAAGCCAAGAAGTTCATCGAATGGTCAACTTCAAAAGAATATATCCGTGCTGTAGCTGCACACCCTGACTTCGGTTGGAGCAAAGTGCCAACAGGTACACGTACTTCAACTTACGAGATCCCTGAATTTAAAGCAGTGGCGAAATTTGCTGAAGCTGAGATGAAAGCGATTGATTCGGCTGCTCCTGGTGCTACTGAATTGAAGCCATATGTTGGCGTACAATTCGTTGCTATCCCTGAGTTCCCAGAAATCGGTAGTGCAGCTGGACAAGAGTTCTCTGCAGCTCTGTCTGGTGCCAAGACAGTTGAAGAGGCGCTTGCTGCGGCTCAGTCAGCAGCTGATTCAGTCATGAAAGAAGCCGGCTACTACAAGTAAGCTATTTCTTCTGATAATTGAGAAAGCCCGGCGATATCGTCGGGCTTTCTCCAAATTGAATCATAAATTTCTCTTCCGTCGTTTCCAAAACCATGTGTACTATTGCGCATGGTTTCGAAAACAACGTATCGAAATTTGAGGCCATAATTTAAAAGCGCGGCGTTTCAAAAGCATAGCGAAGTTTTCGTCTCTGGGAGGAAATTAGATCATGGCTAGCAGGAAATTACCCCGCTTACTTCAAGCTCCAGCGGTTATCTTGTTGTTGATTTGGATGCTGGTTCCGCTTGCTCTGACGTTGTTCTTTTCGTTTATCCGATATGTTCTTGCCAGCCTCAATCGGCCTGAATGGACGACGCCTTCGTTCAGTAATTGGCGTGGTTTCGGTAATTATGAGTTCGTATTGAATTCCAAAGATTTCTGGTACGCTGTCAACAACAGCTTGTTTATTGTTGGAAGCATTCTTTTTCTCACGGTCACTTTAGGCGTTTTGATCGCCGTCCTGATTAACAAGGCCTTTCCTGGGCAAGGAATAGTGCGGGTTCTGCTGATTTCACCCTTCTTTATCATGCCGGCGGTAAATGCGGTGTTGTGGATCAACATGATCCTTGACCCGGTCCTTGGTCTAAACGGCTTGGCGGTTGAGGGAATTAATAGTGTCATTGCATCCATGCGAGATGCGCCTCTTGTTGGATGGTTTTTTTCACTCTGGTCGCAATTTGAGCCAATTTCATTCCGCTCGGCGCAGAACTCTGCCTATGCCGTCATCATGATGGTGACGTGGCAGTGGACACCCTTTGCTGTTCTTATATTCATGACATCTCTTCAGTCAGAAGATGAGCAACAAAAAGAAGCTGCAATCCTCGATGGTGCAAGCAAGTGGTCAATGTTCCGCTTCCTAACACTTCCTCATCTTGGGCGACCGATGGCCATCGTTGTCATGATCCAAGCTATTTTCCATCTTTCGCTTTACGCGGAGATTGAGATTGTGAGCCGGGGCAATGGAAATAAAAACTTGCCATATCTCATCGGTGAGTTTGCAAACAATAATATTGGCGCTGCCAGCGCCACCGGAATTTTCGCAGTCATCCTTGCCAATATCGTCGCAATATTTCTATTGCGCGCGATTGGTAAGACGTTGATGGATTAGGGGACTAGACCATGGCAATCGTTGCACAAGATTCTAAATTTGGAACTATCGGCCGGCCCATTCTTGCTTGGGCAGTCGCCATTTTGTTCTTCTTTCCGATCTTCTGGTTGGTTTTCACCAGCTTCAAGACAGATGCGGACGCGGTGAAACCAGAGTATCTATTCTTTTTTACACCGACACTCGACAACTATTTGAACATGACCGAGAATTACGATTATTGGAGATTTGCCACTAACTCCATAATCACTTCGGTCCTTGCGACTGCCGTAGCTTTGTTCGTCGGTATACCTGCTGCTTACGCAATGGCGTTCAATCCAGCCCCGCATACCAAAGATATTTTGATGTGGATGCTGTCTACCAAGATGCTACCGGCCGCTGCGGTGCTTTATCCGATGACATTTCTTGCCAAAGGCCTTGGCATTTTTGATACCCATTTTGTCATTATTTTAGTGCTTTGTCTGGTCAATCTGCCCATCGTGATCTGGATGCTCTTCACTTACTTCAAGGAAATTCCCAAAGACATTATTGAGGCAGCTCAAATGGATGGCGTGAATACCTGGGGTGAAATCAAAGAAATTTTGATTCCATTGGCTTGGGGCGGTATCGCATCCACCGCGCTTTTAACCTTCATCTTTTGCTGGAATGAAGCCTATTGGACCGTTCGTCTTACAACTACCGAGGCGGCAACTCTTTCAGCCTTGATTGAGGGCAACCGCGCTCCTGAAGGTTTGTTCTTTGGCCGTCTATCAGCAGTTTCAGCTGCCGCTGTAGGACCCATCGTTGTCTTGGGCTGGTTCTGTCAAAAACAACTGGTCCGAGGCCTGTCCTTCGGCGCAGTCAAGTAAGAATTGGGAAATAAGGAAAGATCATGGGACGCATTGTACTTGAGAATGTTGTAAAGAACTTTGGGGATACTCAGGTTATCCCACCCTTGAACCTGACCATTGAAGATGGAGAATTCGCCGTTTTTGTCGGGCCTTCCGGTTGTGGTAAATCTACGCTTCTTCGCCTGATTGCCGGTCTTGAAGATACGACAGAAGGTAAAGTTATCATCGACAATAAGGATGTCACCGAAGTTTCACCATCCAAGCGTGGTTTGGCAATGGTGTTCCAGTCCTATGCCCTCTATCCGCATATGACTGTCCGTAAAAATATTGCCTTTCCGATGCGCATGGCTGGAATGGATGAAGCCGAACAGAACAAGCGGATCGAAGCGGCCGCCAAGGCTTTGAACCTGACAGATTACCTTGACCGCAAACCGGGTCAACTTTCTGGCGGTCAACGCCAACGGGTTGCTATTGGTCGCGCTATTGTGCGGGAACCTTCCGCTTTCCTGTTTGACGAACCCCTATCAAATCTGGACGCGGCTTTGCGTGTTGGTATGCGCCTTGAAATCAGCGAGATGCACAAACGCATGCAGACAACCATGGTTTACGTGACGCATGACCAAGTTGAAGCCATGACAATGGCGGACAAGATTGTGGTGTTGCAGGCAGGTGTCATTGAGCAAGTCGGTAGCCCGCTGGACCTCTATCATGAACCGCGCAATGTGTTTGTTGCCGGCTTTATCGGTTCACCGAAAATGAATTTGATCGAAGGTGCTGAAGCCAAAAAATACAAAGCGAAGACAATCGGCATTCGCCCAGAACATATTGAAGTTTCCACCAAAGCTAAAAAAGGTGCCTGGAAGGGTACTGTTGGAGTTGCTGAACATTTGGGCTCAGACACCTTCATTCATATCCACGGTATTGCCGGATGCGATCCGATGACAGTAAGAGCCATCGGCGATATTGCGGTCAAGCACGGCGACAGTGTTTATCTTACACCTGATCCAAAATTGATTCATAAATTTGATGAAGCCGGACTCCGCATTTCATGAAACGACTTGAGGGAAAATCTGCCCTTATCACCGGTTCTGCACGAGGGATTGGTCGCGAATTTGCTGCTGCATATATTCGTGAAGGAGCCAGAGTAGCAATAGCGGATATCAATCTGGTCGCTGCACAAAAAGCAGCTGACGAATTGGGCGAAAAAGCCTATGCAGTCCAATTGGATGTCAGCGACCAAAACAGTATTGATGCATGCATCGAAACTGTGGTGTCAGAGGTTGGAAGGCTCGATATTCTGATCAATAATGCTGCACTGTTTGATGCGGCAGAAACAGTGGACATAACCCGCGCAAGTTATGACAAGCTATATGCTGTCAATGTCGCCGGGACACTTTTCACTATGCAAGCCGCTGCCAAACAGATGATCAGGCAAGGCCCCAATAAACCTGGTAATCACGGCAAGATCATCAATATGGCGTCGCAAGCGGGACGCCGTGGTGAAAGCCTTGTCCTGGTTTATTGTTCCACCAAGGCAGCTGTAATTTCCATGACCCAATCTGCTGGTCTCAATCTCATCAAACATGGCATCAACGTCAATGCGATTGCACCTGGTGTTGTTGATGGTGAGCATTGGGAGCATGTTGATTCCATGTTTGCCAAGCTTGAAGGTAAAAAACCCGGTCAGAAAAAAGCGGAAGTCGAAGCTGGAGTGCCAGCTGGACGCTTCGCCAAACCCGAGGATTTAACAGGCATGGCCATTTTCCTGGCCTCACCGGAGTCCGACTACATCCTGTCCCAGACATATAATGTCGATGGCGGACAATGGATGAGCTAATGAAAACGAGTTGAAATAAATGGCAACCAGACTTTCACTAAAAACACTTGATGAATTGAATTCAAAAGTGGCGGTTCCCACCTATGACCGCAACAGTCTTTCCGCGGGAATAATCCATGTGGGAATTGGTAATTTTCACCGTGCCCATCAGGCGACCTATCTTCATAAACTGTTTGAGACCGGACAAGATCTGGATTGGGCGTTAGTTGGAGCCGGTGTAAAGCATTTCGACGAGGCGATGCGTTCTCGCTTGGAGCCTCAGGATTGGCTGACATCTGTTGTCGAACTGGACCCGAATGGTTTCTCGGCATTTGTATTGGGCTCGATGATCGATTTCATTGAAATTGACGCCGGGAAACTCATCGATGCTATGGCCCGGCCTGAAATTCGGATTGTTTCCATGACTGTCACAGAAGGTGGCTATTTTGTTGATGCCAACACTGGAGGCTTCGACGCGGCACATCCAGATATTATACGTGATTTTGAAAATCCAACAGATCCACAGACCGTTTTTGGCATCATCATTTCTGCTTTGATGAAACGACGTGAGACAGGCATTCGGCCATTTACAGTAATGTCTTGTGATAATTTGCCGGAAAACGGCCATGTGGCAAAGAACACTATTCTTGGATTTGCCAAAGGTTTGGGCGATGAAACCCATGACTGGATTGCAGCCAATGTGGCGTTTCCAAATTCCATGGTTGATTGCATTACGCCTGCAACGGGAGACCGTGAAAAAGCGCTGGTACGAGACCAGTTTGGCATTGAAGATGCGGCGCCTGTCGTTTGTGAGCCTTTTCATCAATGGGTGATGGAAGACAAGTTCAGCAATGGCCGTCCGGCACTTGAAACTGTTGGTGTGCAATTCGTTGAGGATGTTGCACCTTACGAGCTGATGAAACTTCGTATGCTAAACGGCGGGCACGCCGCAATTGCTTATCCAGCCGGGTTGCTGGATATTCATTATGTCCATGATGCTATGCGCCATCCATTGCTTGTTGGATTTTTGGAAAAACTGGAGCGAGAGGAAATTATCCCGACAGTTCCCGAGATCCCGGGCGTTAGCCGTAGCGATTATCTTGCCAAGATTATTGAACGGTTTTCCAATGAGGCAGTAGGCGACACCATTCCTCGTCTTTGTTTTGATGGGACAAACCGCCAACCTAAATTTATTCTTCCGGTATTGCAGGAACAATTGGCATCTAAGGGTTCAGTGGATGGCCTTGCACTGGAATCTGCTCTTTGGTGCCGCTATTGTTATGGCGTGAGTGAAGCGGGGACCGCTATCACAGCAAACGATCCTGAATGGGATAGTTTGAATACCCAGGCCAAATTGGCAAAAAATGATCCATCGAAATGGCTTGAGATGGACGGCATTTATGGTCCGCTCTCAGAAAATGATGCTTTTGCTGAGGTTTTTTCCAAATGGTTGAATGTAATTTGGAAAGATGGAACCGAGGCGACACTAACCGCATATATTACGGGAATTTGATGAAGTTGTGGCGTACATGGCGTCACGGCAATTTTGAATAATCACCAGGGTCCGGACTCAATTGGGCGTCATTTCGCGTTAATTAATGGGTCCTGACCCTAAGCTATTGCCTGCGTTTTTCTTCCTAAAACAAATCATTTCATCTCCAATGCAGTCGCACTTCTCAATTGGGTTCAGACCCTAAGTAAATTCGCTGATAACGATGTCAGCCTCTCCGGAATTAGCAAGAACATATTTTGCGTTTGGAATGTCATTGGAATTGGCCTTTTCCCGAGCCTCTTTGACGGAAAATTCATGCTTTACCCAACGATCGAGTAACCGTTCTTCAAGTGTCTTTGTTACGGGAAGAAGCAATATCGAAAGGTCAGACATCTCTTTTAACTGGCACCACGGTGCAGGGAGGGTTATCGGGAGCAGCGGAAACTTGCGCGTAAAGTTTATCAGCAATGGTGGTTTATCCATAAGCAGGAGGTCCGGCTATAGCGACTTTGTAGCGTTCACTTGCATTGGCATCATTGATGACTTGGCTGGCAAGGTCGGTCAGTTTCATGTCACGCGATCTGTATAACTGATTGAGAGTAAGTTCGGTTGATGTGACACTATTGCAAATCTTGTTCTTTGCAATTGTAAACTCGGCTGTTAGGTTGTGGGTCAATGTTGGGAAATAAGCACGTTAGCAAATAAGATGAATATACGTCAGGACATTCATAATTCAGAAATTCCGGTTGTTTGTCAGGCGTGTGAGGCTCGGCATAAAGGCATATGCGGAGCTCTTTCGACCGAACAGCTCATAGAGCTTTCCAAACATACTACAAAACATGTTCAACCAAGTGACTCAGAATTGATTGCTGCCGAGACAGATATCGCGACCTATTCCAATATTCTGAGCGGAGTGGTGAAACTTACCAAATTAATGGCAGACGGACGTCAGCAAATTGTTGGGTTGCAGTTTGCTCCCGATTTTCTTGGCAGGCCATTTAAGCGCCAATCAGGTATTTCCGCAGAAGCTGCATCAAATGTAAGAGTGTGCTCTTTTCCAGTTGCTGTATTGGATAAAATGATAGCAGAAACCCCAGAATTGGAACATCGGCTATATCAGCAGGCACTAAAGGAGCTTGATGAGGCCCGGGATTGGATGATGACTCTTGGTCGCAAGACGGCCAGTGAAAAAGTTGCGAGTTTCTTGTATCTGATTGCTGTGAATATTGATCCGGAACATGACGTTGATAATCATGTGATCAAATTTGACATCCCGCTCAAACGCGCCGACATCGCTGATTTTTTGGGTTTGACCATTGAAACGGTCAGTCGCCAACTTACAAAGCTGAGAAAAGCCGGTGTAATTGAGCTGGAAACCAACCGCACAATTACAATTCCCAATCTACATCGTCTGAAACTGGAATGCGAAACCGATAGTTAATTGAGGGCACGGTTCTAAAGGATTAAACAGCTTGAGAATATTTGAATTGCCCGCGACCCAAATGGGCATCGAATTTTGAAGCGATGATGCGGGTTAATGGTTCTGCCTCAGGCCTTATAGTGAAACGATCTTCAACAGTTTCACAAACGCCAATTGAATCTCTCTTTGATATTTCAATTGCCTCACCAATATAAGGTTGAGCCAAATTGCCAAATTGCCGGATCAATTTTTCAAATGAAAATGAAAAATTGCACATCAATTGCTCAATGATCCAGCTTCGAATTTTATCATCTTGGGTAAATCGATATCCTTTGGAAGTCGGCAGCAATCCATTATTCACGGCCATCGTATATTGCCCGGTCGGAACCAGGTTCTGAAAATAACCAAGGTTTGACTGACCAATGGATGAGCCGCCCAAGCCTATCAAGGTTGAAAGCTTATCATCTGTATAACCCTGAAAATTGCGCCGCAATTCACCGGTCTTTGCTGCTATTGCCAGACTATCATCCGGCTTGGCATAGTGATCAATTCCGATCTTGACATAACCCGCCTGAATCAAGAGAGATTGGGCCAATTGCGCCTGCTCAAAACGCTCCTGTGATTTAGGTAAATCTTCATCCCGGATCATCTTTTGATGTTTTTTGACCCATGGCACATGCGCATAACCAAACAAAGCGACTCTGTTTGGCTGCATACTGATGATTTTTTCAATCGTAGATTGGAGTTTTGGTTTGGTTTGAAGCGGCAATCCATAGAGCGCATCAATATTGATCGAGTTAATACCGGAAGACCGTAATTGTTCGACGAGCGCCCTAGTATCTTCGAATGTTTGAGGCCGATTGATAGCTTTTTGTACCGCCGAGTCAAAGTCCTGAACGCCGATACTCGCTCTGCTCATGCGAATGATTTTCAGCCCCTGGAACAGATCCGGTGTCGCATCATTGGGATCGATTTCGACGCTTACTTTGGTGCTTTCATCAATCAAGAACGCTTTGTTGAGAGCAAGGGATAAACGTGCGAAATCCCCAGGGTACAAGAGACTTGGTGAACCCCCGCCAAAGTGGATTTCTTCGGCTTTACGCTTTCCCCCAAGCTGCAGACCAATTAGTTCGATCTCTTTCAATAGAGCATCAATATAGGACGAAACGGGTGAATATCGATTTACCTGTTTGGTGTTGCAGCCGCAAAACCAGCAAAGGCGATCACAAAACGGTATATGTAAATACAAAGACAGGCGTTCTTCAGCGGGCAACTCGACTAGTGTTTCCGTTAAAATCTGGAGGCCTAAATCAGGTTGGAAATGCGGCGCGGTCGGATAACTGGTATATCGCGGGACAGGGGTGGTGTGATTCTTGATGATGTTTGTCAGATCCAACATAGCAAACCCTAACTTATCGAAGGGTTCAGGCATTGAGGGAAAAAATTCTGTTCAAACGCTATATGACGACGCATCCCCTCAAAAAATCCACGCAGCATGTAACCCAATGTGTCAGGGTTTGACACGTCGGGATGAATAACGAACTGGATCAACGCGTCCTGAATTTCTTCTGCATAACTTTCATCTTCCCAGTGCTCGGCGTGCAGACGATCCAAAGTGTTATACTCAAAAGAAGTGTTATCCATCTGTTGCAAATTTGGAAAAACGGTCTTTTCCTCATATTCATGAGCGCTTTTAACAACCGGATAGATTGACCTTGCAACATATAAGCATTCTTGCTTGTCGACATTTGCAGGAAGTGCGTCGGCTATTTTCTCTAAAGCATTGCATAGGCCCAATTGAGACTGGAAGTGATAATCCAACTCATTGAGCCAACTCGCATTCCCTTGAGCGCATCCTTCGTTCAGTTTTTTATTCGACAAGCCCATTCTGTGCTCCTTGGACGATATAAAGCTAAAGTAGGAACAATAATTCTTTCGCGCGTTGATCCATGTCAAAGATAGTTGCTGAAACTTCTGACAATTTGCCCCCATGTTTGCGGAACTATGTCCGCAGATAATCAACCAAGTTCTCAAAACCAGAACATGAAGGGGTTTTGAATAATGAAGAATGTTTCTGAGGCAGCTGTAATAGGTATTGCAGCATTTTTAGCGGTTTTGGCTGTCGCGTTTTCTACCGATAGTCTTTTCCAAGCCCATTTTTCCATATTGGCAATTGTTCTTGCCATCAGCACAATCATATTATTTAGACGTGTGAAATTTGCTCCGGCTGGGGGTGTGGTCGCAGTAGAAGACACATCAGGCTATATGGATGGCGTAGTGCGGTATGGGGTTATCGCAACAACATTTTGGGGGATTGCCGGATTTCTAATTGGTGTTTTGGTGGCTTCGCAGCTCGCCTGGCCTGAATTGAATTTTGGCCCCTATTTTAATTTTGGCAGATTGCGCCCATTGCATACTTCTGCAGTGATTTTTGCGTTTGGCGGTAACGCGCTGATAGCCACTTCGTTTTATATCGTCCAGCGTACCTCTCGTGCGCGGCTTTTCGGCGGCAATCTGGCTTGGTTCGTATTCTGGGGCTATCAACTATTCATCGTAATGGCGGCAACTGGCTATCTGCTTGGTATTACCCAGGCCCGCGAATATGCGGAACCTGAGTGGTATGTCGACATCTGGCTTACTCTTGTCTGGGTCGCCTATCTGGTGGTTTTCCTGGGAACGATTGTGAAACGTAAAGAGCCGCACATCTATGTGGCCAACTGGTTCTTCCTGTCTTTCATCGTCACCGTCGCCATGCTTCACCTTGTAAACAATATGGCAATCCCGGTCTCTTTTCTCGGCATTAAGAGCTATTCCGCTTTTGCTGGCGTGCAAGATGCGCTTACCCAGTGGTGGTATGGTCACAACGCCGTCGGTTTCTTCCTGACAGCGGGTTTTCTTGGAATGATGTATTATTTCATTCCGAAGCAGGCTGAGCGCCCGGTTTATTCGTACAGACTTTCAATCGTTCACTTTTGGGGTTTGATCTTCCTATATATCTGGGCCGGTCCTCACCATTTGCATTACACGGCTTTGCCTGACTGGGCCCAAACCTTGGGTATGGTCTTTTCAATAATGCTTTGGATGCCTTCCTGGGGTGGTATGATCAACGGATTGATGACCTTGTCTGGCGCGTGGGATAAACTGCGGACAGACCCGATCCTTCGTATGCTTGTTATTTCCGTCGCTTTCTACGGTATGTCCACCTTTGAAGGGCCTATGATGTCCATCAAAGCGGTGAACTCTCTGTCGCATTATACGGACTGGACCATTGGCCATGTTCACTCTGGCGCTCTCGGCTGGAATGGCATGATCTCATTTGGCGCGCTTTACTTCCTGGTGCCAAAATTGTGGAACCGTCAACGTCTGTACAGCTTACGCCTTGTGAACTGGCACTTCTGGCTGGCGACATTGGGTATTGTTGTATACGCCGCGGTTATGTGGGTGTCCGGCATCATGCAAGGCTTGATGTGGCGTGAGACGGATCCTCAGGGCTATCTCGTTTACTCCTTCGTGGAGTCCACTCAAGCCATGTATCCATATTACGTACTGCGTGTTGTGGGCGGGCTGATGTATCTGTCTGGCGCACTTATCATGGCCTACAATATCTACATGACAATCCGCGGCGAGATCCGGGAAGAAGCATCCATGGGTGCTGAAGCTCCGGCCCTTTCCGCTGCAGAATAGGAGACAGAACTATGTCTATCCTTGAAAAACACAAGACACTTGAAAAGAATGCAAGCTTACTGCTGGTCTTTTCATTCCTTGCGGTCACCGTTGGCGGTATTGTCGAGATCGCACCTTTGTTCTACCTCGAAAACACGATCGAGGATGTGGAAGGTGTTCGTCCTTACTCACCATTGGAACTTGCTGGCCGCAATATTTACATCCGGGAAGGTTGTTATCTGTGTCACTCACAGATGATCCGTCCTTTTCGTGATGAGGTTGAGCGGTATGGGCATTACTCACTGGCGGCAGAGTCAAAATACGACCACCCGTTCCAGTGGGGTTCAAAACGGACAGGTCCGGATTTGGCGAGAACAGGGGGGCGCTATTCAAACGAATGGCACGTGGCTCACCTCAATAATCCACGTGATGTTGTGCCCGAGTCGATCATGCCAGCCTATTCGTTTCTCGCTGAGACTGATCTTGATACCACGAACTTCGGCGCTCACCTGACCGCAAACCGGATGGTAGGCGTTCCTTACTCAGATGAAATGATTGAGAGTGCCATGGCTGATATCAAAGATCAGGCAGATCCTGATGCGGATTGGTCCGGGATTGAAGAACGTTATCCAAAGGCGGTGTTGGGTGATTTTGACGGAGATCCGACCAGGCTGACAGAAATGGATGCGCTTGTATCTTATCTTCAGATGCTCGGCACTCTGGTCGATTTCTCAGCCTACAAGCCTGAAGAAAATATCAGATAGGAGCAAATGATGGATTTTGATTATCAAACTATGCGCACCTTCGCTGATAGCTGGGGTCTCCTTTACATGTTCCTGGTTTTCATCGGAGTGATTGCTTGGGTGTTCCGCCCAGGGGCGCGCAAATCCGGTGAAGATGCAGCCCAAATTCCCTTTAAGGAGGACTGATCATGGCTGATGAAAAAAGAGAAATTGACGATTACACCGGTGTCGAAACGACCGGCCATGATTGGGACGGCATCAAAGAATTGGATAATCCAATGCCACGATGGTGGCTGTGGACATTCTATCTCACCATCCTGTTTTCAATAGGTTATGTCATTGCCTATCCGGCGATACCATTGCTGACAACCTCTACCCAAGGGTTATTGGGTTGGTCCAGTAGGGGCGATATTGCTACCAGCATGGCAGAGGCCAAGGCAGCCCAATCGGTTTTTCTGACCAAGCTGGAAGAAACCGAAATTGGAGACGTATTGGCTGATACCGAATTGACCCAATTTGCTGTTGCCGGTGGCTCAGCGGCCTTCAAGGTCAATTGTGTTCAGTGTCATGGTTCAGGAGCTGCAGGCTCACCGGGTTATCCTAACCTTAATGATGATGATTGGATTTGGGGCGGTACTCCCGACGACATTTATCTGACTTTGCAACACGGTATCCGTCATCCTGGAAATGAAGACACGAGGATTTCAGATATGCCTGCCTATGGGGCTGATGAGATTCTTTCCAAAGAAGAAATCTCCGATGTGGCCTGGTATGTTCGCAAAATCTCGAACCAGGAATTTGAAGTTGCTGATGCGGATCGCGGGCAAGTCATTTACGAGGAGAATTGCGCGGCATGTCATGGCGACAATGGCGAAGGCATCCGCGAGGTTGGCGGACCGAGGTTGTCCGATGCGATATGGCTCTATGGTGGAGGTCATACTGATATCGTGGCTCAACTTAACAAGCCTCGGATGGGCGTAATGCCTTCCTGGGAAGCGCGTCTGGGCACAGCGACAACCAAGCAATTGGCAGTTTATGTACATTCTCTTGGTGGCGGCGAGTAACTTTCCCTCCTCTTAATACTTGCAACCATCCAATGCGGGGCTCAATGAAAAACGAGCCCCGCTTTTATTCGTGTTCATTGATATATTGGTTGATTTGGATCAAGGCTGAAAATCAGCTGTTGGGCTAGTAAACTGACACAAACACATATTTTTCAGTGAGTGCGTATGACTACGAATTTGATCAAGCAGCCCGATATCGAACCTCACGATGTCAAAGCAATTAACAAAGGAGCGAAGAAAGCCTTCGTCGAGCCACTTTATGCTGCGCGGGAGAAGATTTTTCCCAAACGGGTTAGTGGGCATTTTCGCCGATTGAAGTGGATTATCATGCTGATTACGCTCGGCATTTACTATGTCACACCCTGGATCAGATGGGACCGGGGTATATACGCACCGGATCAAGCGGTTCTGATCGACATGGTCAATCGCCGATTTTACTTCTTTTTCATCGAAATCTGGCCGCAAGAATTTTTCTATGTGGCGGGCCTTCTGGTTATGGCTGGCGTTGGTTTGTTTCTTGTTACGTCAATTGTCGGCCGGGCCTGGTGTGGATATGCATGTCCTCAAACCGTTTGGACTGATCTTTTCATGTATGTTGAGCGCTTTTTTGAAGGTGACCGAAATGCGCGTATTAGACTTGATAAGGCGCCTTATACATTTCAGAAAATTCGCAAACGGGTTTTGAAGCACATCACCTGGATATTGATCGCAGTAGCGACTGGCGGTGCCTGGATTTTCTATTTTGCTGACGCTCCAACACTTTTGATGCAATTTGTGAC
>JBAUHS010000051.1:0-4409 GCA_049680405.1 Salaquimonas sp.
TGATTTAGCCATCTGCTGGGCAATGCCATGAAATTCAACCAGATCAGGATCAAAGCGGGTATTCTTGAATCTTACATTTTCCATTTTTATCCTTTCAAATTGAATTTATCGTGCCAAGCCCGCCGCGTTTGAGCTACTTTCCTTAAAAATGGACAAGTCAGCCTGACGTCATGGTCTGCTTCTTCCAGTTGCTCAAGCAGTTCAGTTGCAAAGCGAGTACCCAAACCACTTTCTCGCAGGCGCGTTGAAATCTCGATATGGCCAACGACCATTAGTTCCCCTTGCCAGCTATAGCTGGCGAAGGCATCGGCTGGCCGCATATAGCGGACAAATCGTTGAGACTTTTCGTCATGCACCAGACCAGGATCAAAGATGCCTGCTCTTGCCAACTCTTTTTCAAGATTTGCGATTGTTGGGTTTCTTACTTTCTTTCCTTTGATCAAGAACGTTGGAAACTTGCTGGCACTTCCCGTGAGTTCGGTAAGAGCTTTGGCTGCATCAGTATCTTTGTCCACTTCGGCCAAGTCATAGGCAACACCTAGCTCTTTTAGCGTATTCTGATAAAACCGTGTTTTGTGGCACCTTGTTTCGCCAAAAAGTGTTATGTCCGCCTTCATTCAGCTTCCAACTTTCCCACCACGGCGGGTAAACGCGATGACCAATGTATAGACAGCTTGCCTGATCCGATCATCAATGAACCGTAGTTTTCGACCATGTTGTTTTTCCTATGTGCCGCAGAAAGTTTTGTACGGACCGAACTCTTCTGGTGCAGGTTGTTCAAATTTTTCCAATCCTGCACGCTTGGTGAAGGGCTTTGACAAAGCATCAAGTAAAATTTTGAACGGTGTTAAATCTCCGTCTTTCCACGCAGCTAAGAGCGCTTCTTCCACGTTGTGGTTGCGCGGAATATAAATTGGATTAGTAGTTTCCATTATTGCTCTACGCGTTTCAGGCGTCACAGGATTAAAAGACAATCGATCCTGCCATTTGGTGAGCCAATGTGTAATTTTTGTTGGATCATCAAACAGAGCAATTAGATTGTCTAAGTTGCCCTCTAATGCTTGGGAAAGCGATCGAAAAAACAATGTATAGTCAACCCCCTGACCTTCCATTGAAGCAAAAAGGTCGTTTACCAGATCCACATCCTGTTCCTTCCGGTTTGTAAGACCAATTTTCCTGCTCATTTCGGTTAGCCAGAATTCCAAATATTGTTCAGGGAATTTATTGATCACAGCTGAGGCCAATTCAACGGCCTTGAGATCGTCAGTATCTATCAGCGGCAACAATGTATCTGCAAGCCGAGCGAGATTCCATCGTGCAATAATTGGCTGGTTCCCATAGGCATAACGCCCCTCCCGATCAATAGAACTGAAAACGGCCTTAGGATCGTATTTATCAATAAACGCGCAAGGTCCATAATCGATCGTTTCGCCAGAAATAGCGACATTATCTGTGTTTATCACTCCATGAACAAAGCCAACGCGCATCCAATGTGCTGTCAGTTCTGCCTGAGCGGTCACAACAGCAGCCAAAAAATCGAGATATTTGGTTTTTCTGTCCTTGAGTGCCGGATAATGCCGCGCGATAGCATAGTCGGCCAATTTCCGTACTTTTTCCATTTCGCCACGTGCTGCAAAAAACTGAAAAGTGCCGACCCGTATATGACTGGAAGCTACTCGCGTCAGTACGGCTCCGGGCTGCAGGCCATCGCGAACGATATTTTCACCGGTTGTAACAACTGCCAATGCTCTGGTGGTTGGAATACCAAGAGCATGCATCGCTTCGCCCATGAGATATTCTCGCAAAACCGGGCCCAGTGCCGCTTTTCCGTCTCCGTTTCTAGAAAAAGGTGTGCGTCCTGAACCTTTCAACTGAATGTCGCGCCGATTGCCTTTTTTATCCAGAAGCTCACCAAGCAACAAAGCGCGCCCATCACCTAGCTGTTCCGAAAATCCGCCAAATTGATGCCCTGCATAAACTTGTGCCAGGGGGCTAGAGCCCTCTGGTAAAGCACTCCCCGATAGGATGGATGCTCCTTGGGGGCTTTCAAGCTGGCATGTAGCCATACCCAGTTCCAGGGCCAGCTCTGAATTGATTATTCTAATTTCTGGCTTAGGCGCTCTTTCCCCTTGCCAAGGTACATAGAACCCACCCAATTCACGAGCATATGTATTGTCAAAATCAAACTTGGGAGTATGGATGTTCATAATTCAGACCTTCATTGAGATGGGAATTGCGAACGGCCGCGCGGCCGCGCGCATATATTCAAACTTGTTCAAGCATTGCGTCATCGGCACCTAGTGCATCCATGAAGCGTTCTGGGTCCATGCGAAAATCGGCATAGACAACATTTCCAAGAGGGTCGATCAGTGTAAACCAAGGGGTTCCGCCACTGCGATAATCCTCCATGAAAGTGGGATAGTTTTCACCTTCTGGTGGAGTGTCATGTCCAAATGGTATTTTCAGACTATATTGCTCCTGATTAGCCCTCAGCTTATCGAAAGTATTGACGTTGGCACCTTCAAAGACTGTTTGGATAACAGCAAAGCCAAAACCTTTATCTTTCAAATTGTCATGGAGGTATTTGAGCGTAGGAAAACCCCGGGAATGACAACCAGGGCACCAATGCTGAAAGCAATAGATGAGTTTATAATCATCACCTAAGTCAGTAAGCTGCAATGGTTTGGCTAGAGGATTGCCGTCAACGTCAATCCAGTGAGACACGCGAAGTTCTGGTGCTTTTTGATGTAAAGATCCTAATTGCATGACTTTTCCTTTCATTCCGATCTTGAAAAAGAGCGCGAGCTTTCTGTCCGGCGCAGGAACACTGCGCCGGTTACTTTTCGTTTGGATTTCAGCTTTGCTTATTCGGCAGCTTCGCGACGGGGTAGAACCCAATCAGGTCGAACAAAATGGCAGGAATACCCATGAGGAATTCGTTCCAAATAGTCCTGATGCTCTGGCTCAGCTTCCCAGAAATCACCAGCAGGTTCCACCTCTGTAACGACTTTTCCAGGCCATAAGCCTGATGCATCCACGTCTGCAATAGTATTAAGAGCTTCAGCTTTTTGAGCTTCGTCAACATAATAAATTGCCGAACGATAAGATGAACCACGGTCGTTGCCTTGGCGCATTGGTGTTGTTGGATCATGAATCTGGAAGAAAAATTCCAGCAACTTGCGGTAACTAATTTTTTCAGGATCAAAGAGTATTTCTATACCTTCCGCATGGGTTCCGTGATCGCGATAAGAAGCATATTTGATATCGCCCCCCGTATATCCAACCCTAGTGCCTTCAACTCCAGGCAGCTTTCGTATCAGATCTTGCATACCCCAGAAGCATCCGCCTGCAAAAATTGCGCGTTCTTGTTTCATCACACGACCTCCACTTGGTTGATGTAATCGCCATAGCCTTCTGCTTCCATGTCATTGAGATGCACAAACCTGAGAGACGCTGAATTGATGCAATAACGCAATCCGCCTTGCTCTTTTGGCCCGTCCGTAAAGACATGTCCGAGATGGCTGTCGCCATAGGTTGAACGAACCTCAGTTCGAACCATGCCATGCGTTTCATCGCTCAATTCACGAACATTGGCATGCTCGATAGGCTTCGTAAAACTTGGCCAGCCGCAGAAACTGTCGAATTTTGCTGACGAAGCAAACAATGGTTCGCCGGATACAACATCTACATAAATGCCCGGTTCTTTATTTTTGTAATATTCGCCGGTATATGGCCGTTCAGTTCCGCTTTCCTGCGTCACGCGATATTGTTCTGGATTAAGCCTTTTGACGGCATCTGCTGATTTTTGGTATTGAGCCATTTTGACCTCCGTTCACTGTTTTAGTGTTGAACAGAAGATAATGAAATTCGGTAAAATTTACCAATAGCCTGCAGCTATAGTTTCAATAACTTAGGGTCAGGACTCATTAATTGACACGGTATGGTGGGAGGGAATTTGGTTTGATCACAGGAGTAGATGCGACAGAAACCTTCTGGTTTTCAAGCATTTGCTACGCCGCATCATGGCAAATTTACCCCATCCTAGGGACGCTCCGCTAGGACTGCGGACTACTTCGTCAAAGCTCTCAACCGGGCGATAAACCCGATTTTCGATCTTTTCCTTGCATTTCTTGTCATATCGGGCGCCATTACGCATTCATTAATGGGTCCTGACCCTAAATGCTCTCAAAGGTATTTTTGTTTAAAGCTTCTCACTAATCTGCATTTCAAAATGAACTCGTAAAAAGTTGATATTCAATAACTCGACGCTTATAGGTCCAATCAAAAAAAATGGGCCATCAAAATTCATCATTTTGATGGCCCAATAATTTATTGTCTCTAGACAATCTTATTCAGGGAGCTTGCTCAAAACGAAGTCCTTACCGCCAGCATGGCAACCAGAACAAAGT
>JBAUHS010000052.1:0-12176 GCA_049680405.1 Salaquimonas sp.
AGATCAGTCTCAAGAACTTGGTCGATGTCGTCCGCCCCTAACAGGCTTAGCTCATTACCCATGCCGCGCTTCAGACCCTCTTCATAGGTTTGGGTCAACTCAGTCATATGTCTCGGCTTCATGGCCGTTTGCATTTGTCCAAACTTCAAATCACAGGCAATGCCGTATTTTTCCACGCGCCTACGGATGATATCATGACCATGCCATCGCAGGTTCCAAACGAAATCCTCGGCCCCTTCCCCAAGCGTTCGCCGAAACTCCCGGATCATTGCCGCTTCACCGGATAAACTGCCGGTAATCTGTCCTCCATTGCGCCCAGTCGCACCCCAGCCAATCTGCTCGGCCTCCAGAACAGCAACTTTGTAACCGCGCTCACTCAGTTCAATTGCCGCTGAAATTCCGGAAAACCCGCCGCCAATGATTGCTACATCAACGCGCAGGTCTTCCGTCAATGTAGGAAAGCCCACTGTATCGTTGCGCGTGGCAGCATAGTAACTGGTCGTATGCATTACTTGTTCTTTCTGGAACGATGTCCGAATCGGCTAAAACTTTGCAGCCCGCTCAAAGCCTTGTAGGACGTTTACAGTATTCACATCAACATCATCTACCGCATATCCGCCCTCCAGCAAGAACACTGTTGGACTTGCCACAGTTTGATTCCCTGCTCTTGAATGCAGAACAAGCGGTTGGGAACTTTGATGCTCTCAAACTCAGGGTCATCGGCAAATAAGCCACCGTTGAATTGATTAACTTCATGAGAGCCAAATTTTCCACCCTTGTTCATTGAAGTGAACAAACGGACTAGATCATTCCAAGTGTTTGGGTCAGGACCCATCTGGATCAAAATACGTATCGCGAAAACGATCAATCAAAAAGTCACCCAGTAATTGCGGCAGGAAACTGGGGTACATAATTCCAAATAACTGGGGGTACATGATCAAATCCGTACCTTCACAAGTCATTGAATTTATTATATAAATGGGATTAAGAAAAAGCTGGCGGAGAGGGTGGGATTTGAACCCACGGTACGCTTGCACGCACGCCGGTTTTCAAGACCGGTGCATTCAACCACTCTGCCACCTCTCCAGATGCCGAAACGAAGGTCAATGGGCGTGTCGCCCTACTCCATCATGGTTGCTGCAGCCTAATGCGACATTCACAACGCTTTTTCAAGGGGAAAGAAGTCTATTCGTCAAGAAAATTTCATTAGGCTTGATGAAGAGTTCAAAAACGGACCAAAAGAAACCTCTCCCACCGCCAAATCAAATCTATTCCACCTGCTTCGTGGAGTTTTCGCAGCAATCGAGGCAAACAAAAAAGGCCAGACATTGCGCCTGGCCTTTTCAAACTATTGCTCAATCCATGCCCGGATTACTGTGGAAGTTGGTCATCCACGCCTTTGACGTAAAAGTTCATACCGAGCAATGTGCCGATATCAGCTGTTTCGCCTTCTTTCAGCCACTCAGTACCATCTTGTTTGGTGATCGGACCAGTAAAGGGATCTAAACCACCTGTACGGATGTGTTCTTCGGTTGTCCGAGCCATTGCCGCCACATCATAGGGCATGTTCCAATAAGGAGCCATGACCACGTGACCTTCATGTAGGCCATCCCAGACATCAACCTGTTCCCAAGTGCCGTCCATTACAGCTTTTACTCTTTCTACATAGTAGGGTGCCCAGTCATCGATGATGGCAGTTAATTGAGTTTCTTTTCCAAAAGCATTCATGTCGGAAGCCTGACCAAACGCTTTTACACCGCGCTCCGCCGCAACCTGCATTGGGCCGGTTGAATCGGTATGTTGAGTGATGATGTCTGCGCCCTGATCGATAAGGGTCTTGGCCGCATCGGCTTCTTTGCCAGGATCAAACCATGTATTGGCCCAAACGACTTTCAGTTTGAAATCAGGATTGACGGTCTGCGCACCCAGAATGAAGGCGTTGATACCCATCACAACTTCAGGAATCGGGAAAGAAGCGATATAGCCTGCTGTGCCGACCTTGGACATTTTCGCAGCAATCTGGCCTTGAATATAGCGCCCTTCGTGGAACTTTGAGTTATAAGTCGAAACATTTGAATGCTCTCGCTTATAACCGGTAGCATGCTCAAATTTAACATCTGGGAATTTCGCCGCAACTTTATTGGTAGGGTCCATATAACCGAAGGATGTTGTGAAGATGATGTTGCATCCGGAACGGGCGAAACGTTCAATAGCCCGCTCCGCATCAGCGCCCTCTGGAACGCTTTCCAGATACGCTGTTTCAACCTTGTCGCCAAATGCTTTTTCCACAGCCAAAAGTCCCTGATGATGCTGATAAGACCAGCCGAAGTCACCGATTGGGCCAACATATACGAAACAGGCTTTTGTTTTGCCGTGGCTTGCGGCCATTGCGCTGGCGGTGCCTGTCAAGGCAATACCAAAGGCGGCTACGATGCCAAGTATCTTTTTCATTTTTTAGTTCCCTAGTTACAGTAAGTTAATGAGTTTATTTAAACCTAGACAGCCTACCCTACCGATCTGGCACAAAACCCTGACCAAGTGTGGCGGGAGTATTGATCAACGTCAATCGTCTATTGCGAGAAATCAGAACCAGAACCACAATTGTCGCTAGATAAGGCAGCATTGAGAGAAACTGGGCTGGAGTGGACTTTACCCAACTCGCAATCAGATAAATCGGCCCCGGCAAATCAGAGAAGGCAGCAAGGTCAATCGCCTGAATGTGCAATTGGGCAATGGTGATCGCGCCGAACAAATATGCCCCAAGCGCAACGCGAATGGGCCTCCAGGAGGCAAAGACCACCAGTGCTAGGGCAATCCAGCCCCTGCCCGCGGTCATTCCCTCGACCCATTGAGGCACATAAACGAGCGACAGATAGGCTCCTGCCAGTCCTGAGCATGCCCCGCCAAACATGACTGCCAAATAACGGGTCTGGATAACATTTATGCCCAAAGCGTGAGCCGAATGATGATTATCGCCAACACTTCGTAATTTTAAGCCGAGACGCGACTTGAACAGAAACCAGCTGACGGCAAATATCAACCCGATGGATATGTAGAAAATGATATCCTGGGAAAAGAGCAGCTTTCCGACCAAAGGCAGATCAGAAAGAAACGGAATGACAATTGGTTCCAGCTTGATGCCGGGAATTCCGATAAAGCTCTCACCCCACAGTCCAGACAGGCCGAGGCCTAAAATTGTCAAAGCAAGACCGGTTGCCACCTGATTGGCTACCAATGTCAGGACGAGAAAAGCAAATAGCAGCGAGAAAAGTGCGCCGACGACGACTCCCGCAAGTGCGCCTATATAGGGATTTCCAGTCATCTGCGCGAAGGCAAATCCGCCGATGGCACCCATGATCATCATGCCTTCAACGCCAAGGTTCAAGACACCCGAGCGTTCGGCGACAAGCTCCCCCATTGCCGCCAGCAATAGCGGTGTGGAAGCTGTGAAAATCGTCAGAAGGATGGCTTCGGTCATTTCCATAGATCTTACTCCCCGACCTTCGCAGTGAATGCCCGCACCAGTTTGATCCGGTAGAAAATCAGTGTGTCACAGGACAACACAAAGAACAGGATCAAACCTTGAAAGACCCGTCCGAGTTTGTCGGATATTCCGAGGGTTATTTGAGCAGCTTCACTCCCCAGATAGGTCAGCGCCAGCACCAGACCTGCCAATAATATCCCGAATGGGTTCAAACGGCCCAGAAACGCCACAATAATCGCCGTAAAGCCGTAACCGGGGGAAATCACTGGTCGAAGCTGCTGTATCGCTCCAGCGACCTCGGAAATGCCTGCAAGGCCGGCAAGCGCACCCGCGAATATAAATGCAAAAATCGTCATCTTCTTGGAACTGAAACCGGCAAAAGCCCCTGCCCTTGGCGCCTGACCGATGACCTTGATTTCAAATCCCTTCATCGTCTTCGTCAGCATGAACCAGGTCGCCACAACAGCGATGACCGCAAAGAGTGCACCATAATGGGCTCTGCCAGACATCAGCAATTCAGGCAATATTTGCCCATCTGTAAAAGTGCGGGACTCAGGGAAATTGAACCCGGACGGATTTCGCCACATGCCGCGAACCAGCCAATCCAGGAGAAGCTGAGCTACATAAACCAGCATAAGGCTGGTCAGGATTTCATTTGCGCCGAAACGGGTTTTCAAAATCGCCGGGATAAACGCCCATAATGCGCCGCCAATCATGGCCATGGCCAACATGGCCGGCAAAACCCAAGGACCATTTGCTTCCGGCGCGAGAATTGGCAGCATAGACCCGGTAATCGCGCCAACAATAAATTGACCTTCTGCACCAATATTCCAATTGGTCGAACGGAAACATACGGCAAGGCCAACAGCGATGAGGATTATGGGCGAAGCCTTGATCACCAATTCATGAATGGACCAGGTTTCCGTGAGTGGTTCAATGAAAAATGCATACAAGCCATCCAGAGGATTGATGCCCATCGCCACAAAAACTAAAATGCCCGTAAACATCGTCATTGCCAAAGCAATCAGCGGTGACAAAAAGGCGAGCATTTTCGAAGGCGCAGCGCGGCGCTCAAGTTCAAGACGCATGAGCCACTCCTTTCAAGGATGCAACATGCCCTGTATCTGCGCCGCCCATCAGCAAGCCGATTTTCTCGCGTGTTACGCTTTCTGCTGAACCTGCTTCTGCCAGTCGCCCATCATGCATAACCAATATCCTGTCCGAGATTTCAAAAATCTCATCTAGATCTTGAGAAATGACAAGGACTGCAGACCCTGATTTTGCAAGATCAATCAACGCCTGACGAATTCGTTGCGCCGCTCCGGCATCAACGCCCCAAGTGGGTTGATTGACAATGATGACAGAGGGCTCGCGGTCCATTTCCCGCCCCATGATGAATTTTTGCAGATTACCGCCGGAAAGTGCCGTTGCCACAGGATTTTCCGAAGATTTTCGAACATCCATCGCGGCACAAACCCGTTTGGTGGATTTATCCACCATCGACTGCCAAATCACACCGATAGGACCAAAGCGTTGAAACGCTACCTTGTCGGATGCATGGCGTGCAAGAAGCATGTTCTCGGTAAGCGTGAGCCCCGGAACCGCTCCGTGGCCCAACCGCTCTTCCGGGACAAAAGCTGCCCCCATTTTGCGCCTATCATTGATGGGCCGGCTGCCAACCGGAACTCCGCGCATCCAAATTTCTTCATCCTTCGCCAAGTCCTCGCCGGAAAGCATTTGGAACAATTCGCTTTGTCCATTGCCTGCCACACCGGCAATGCCAACCACTTCACCGGCATAAACCGAGAAACTGAGGTCTTTGAGCGCAATTGCAAAAGGGCTTGCTGCGGGAAGGTTGGCCGAGCGGGCCTCAAGCAGCACTTCAGCAGGCGTATCCAGCTGATTGCTGCCACGCTTGATCTCATCCACATCAGAACCGACCATCATGCTGGCAAGGGATGAAGCGGTCTCGTTCCTTGGATCACATTCGGAAATCAGTTTTCCGTGGCGCAGGATTGTCGCCCGATCGCATAGCCGTTTCACTTCATCCAGACGGTGGGAAATATATAGAATGGACTTGCCTTCGCTGCGCAGGCGCTCAAGCGTCACAAACAGATTATCGGCCTCCTGAGGCGTTAGTACCGATGTAGGTTCATCCAGGATAATCAATTTTGGATCCTGCAGGAGGCATCGCACGATCTCAACTCGCTGGCGCTCTCCCACTGATAAATCGCCAATGATTGAATCTGCCTTTAACGGAAGACCATATTCTTCAGATAAACGCTCAGCATCTTTGCTGATTTGCTCGATTGAATATTCCTTGCCGAGAGACAGAACGATATTATCGGCTACTGTCAAAGATTCAAAAAGTGAAAAATGTTGAAAGACCATGCCGATACCGATGGATCGGGCAAATGACGGATTGGGAATTTGAACTTCCTCTCCCTGCCAGCGAATGGACCCGGATGTTGGCTGGAGCGAACCGTATAACATTTTTACAAGGGTTGATTTCCCAGCACCATTTTCGCCCAGCAGGGCGTGGATTTGGCCAGCTTCGATTTTCAAATCAAGATGATCATTCGCTGTCAGTGAACCAAAGACTTTTGTAAGGCCGGAAACTTCCAATAATGACGGCATCAATCTTCCCATGAAATTTCAATGTCACAAACACTGGCGCGCGGCGATGAGCCGTCACTCAGTGCATATTAGGAATTGAAATCCCGAAAATGTCCAGTCACAGGAGCTAATCAGAAATCTTGAATACAAGTTATCCCCAAATCGAATGGGATACCTAAGGGAACATATTGTTCCCCCAAAAGAAAATCCGCTGCAAGTAGCAGCGGATTCCCGGGAGATCATGATCTGGTTAGCAATTCCAAGGCACGCCCCGCCTTGCTCACCAGATCATGAATCCAAATCAGACTATTTGTTTACAGCTTCTTTTAGAGCTTTGCCTGGTCTAAACCGGGGTGCCTTAGAAGCCGGCACTTGAATGGTCGCGCCAGTTTGCGGGTTACGAGCGGTGCTCGCTTTACGATCAGCAACAATAAAATTGCCGAAACCAATCAGGCGAACTTCTTCACCACTGACCAATGCGCTGGTAATGCTGCCAAGAACAGCCTCAAGTGCTTCACCAGCTTGGGCTTTGGTTAGGTCCGCTGCTTCTGCTACTGAAGCGATAAGCTCATTTTTATTCATTTCTAAATCCTCTCAGATCACCAACGATTCTCCGTTGGGTGTTGTTGAAAATCGCACTTTTAAGCTGAAAAATACAATAGGAATGGGAGTTTTATAGGCATTTCAGGCCGATTCGAGGCTAAATTCGTATTTGTCAATAAGCATAAAACGCGAATTATTCGAAAAAATCTGACTGAAAAAAGTCAAAACTGCGAATCAGGATTCGCTCCAACAGCCGGAAAAGTCCCGTTTTGAAGCAAATCGCTGGCTGAGAAACAGTCGATTTTGCCGAGCGAATCATCCACAAAAAAACGGAGCCATGAGGCCCCGTTTCAATTATTCAATTCCATTACTTTGCTTAACGCTCAGTGAGCCGCTGAAGATCCGGTCTCAGGATTAGCTTCGGGCAACGCAGCCATTGCACGACGCGCCTTCTCCGCATCTTCCGCAGTCCAGGTAATTGCAATCGGTTTGCGAACAAGAGCATGCGACAACACCTCATCAATGTGACCAACCGGAACAATCTCCAATTCGTTTTTCACATTGTCAGGAATGTCGGCAAGATCCTTTGCGTTTTCCTCAGGGATCAGCACTTTCGTGATGCCCCCCCGTAAAGCAGCAAGCAGTTTCTCTTTCAGCCCGCCAATCGGCAATACTCTGCCCCGCAATGTGATCTCGCCTGTCATGGCAACATCCGCACGAATCGGAATTCCTGTCATCACAGAAACAATGGAAGTCGTCATTGCTGTACCCGCAGAGGGACCATCCTTGGGTGTTGCACCTTCGGGCACATGGACGTGAATATCCAATTGATCGAATTTAGGCGGCTCAATTCCGAAATCGACAGCTTTTGAGCGCACATAAGATGCGGCCGCAGAAATCGACTCTTTCATGACATCGCGCAGATTGCCCGTGACGGTCATCTTGCCTCTGCCAGGCATGGATACGCTTTCAATGGTCAGCAACTCGCCGCCCACTTCTGTCCAGGCCAAACCAGTAACCACGCCAATTTGGTCTTCCATTTCTGCCTTACCAAAGCGGAATTTCGTCACGCCCAGGAAGTCGCCAAGATTCTTTTCTGTAACCTTGATGGACTTTTTATTTGTTTTCAGAATTTCCGTCACTGCCTTGCGGGCAAGTTTGGACAATTCGCGCTCAAGATTACGAACGCCAGCCTCTCTGGTATAATGTCGGATGATATCACGAATAGCCTCTGTTGAAACGCTAAACTCTTTTTCACCCAAGGCATGATCACGGATCGATTTTGGTAGCAAATGGCGCTGGGCAATTTCGATTTTTTCGTCTTCCGTATATCCGGCAATACGGATGATCTCCATACGGTCCATCAATGGACCAGGAATATTAAGCGTATTGGCCGTAGTCACGAACATGACACCGGAAAGATCATAATCAACTTCAAGATAATGATCCGCAAAAGTATTGTTTTGTTCTGGATCCAGAACCTCAAGCAAAGCTGATGAAGGATCACCGCGGAAATCCTGTCCCATCTTGTCGATCTCGTCGAGCAAGAACAATGGATTGGTCTTCTTTGTCTTCTTCATGGATTGAATGACTTTGCCCGGCATTGAACCAATATAAGTTCTGCGATGGCCACGGATTTCCGCTTCGTCGCGCACGCCGCCAAGGGCCATTCTTACAAATTCCCTGCCAGTAGCCTTTGCGATGGATTTGCCAAGAGAAGTCTTACCAACCCCTGGAGGACCAACCAGGCACAGAATAGGACCTTTGAGCTTTTTCGCCCTGCTTTGAACCGCAAGATATTCAATAATTCGTTCCTTGACCTTTTCAAGGCCGTAATGGTCCCTGTCGAGGACTTCTTGAGCCTTGTTGATATCCATCTTCTTGGGAGCCGTTTTGCCCCAAGGGATACCAAGCAACCAATCAAGATAATTGCGCACTACAGTCGCCTCGGCAGACATCGGGCTCATTTGCTTTAGCTTTTTGAATTCGGCCAATGCTTTTTCATTGGCTTCTTTGGAGAGCTTGGTCTTCTTGATCCGCTCTTCCAATTCACCCAATTCGTCCTTGCCGTCTTCACCTTCGCCCAACTCTTTCTGAATGGCCTTCATTTGCTCATTCAGATAATATTCCCGCTGGGTCTTTTCCATCTGGCGCTTCACGCGGCTGCGGATGCGTTTTTCAACTTGAAGAACAGAGATTTCACTCTCCATCATCGACAAAATGTGCTCAAGGCGCTCTTGAACGCTGAAAATCCCAAGAATTTCCTGCTTTTCGCTCAGTTTGATCGCAAGGTGAGATGCAATCGTATCGGCGAGCTTGGAATACTCTTCAATTTGAGAAACCGATCCCAAGACTTCAGGAGAAATCTTCTTGTTCAATTTCACATAGTTTTCGAACTCGGAAACAACAGAACGAGCAACAGCTTCAACTTCAACCGGATCGTCTTCTTCATTCTCGATGACTTCGCAATAGGCTTCATTGAAGTCCGCACGCTCGGTAAATTGTACCACACGCGCCCGCGAAACGCCTTCGACAAGCACTTTAACAGTTCCATCAGGCAATTTCAGCATGTGCAGAACTTTCGCCAATGCGCCTGTCTCGTAAAGTGCTTCGGGTTTTGGATCGTCATCGCCAGCGTTTTTCTGGGTGAACAACAGAATATGGTGATCCTTGTTCATCACCTCTTCCAGCGCTGTAATCGATTTTTCACGACCAACGAAAAGTGGAACAATCATGTGCGGAAAAACAACAATATCTCGCAATGGAAGTAGCGGATATGCGTTTCCTGATCCCAATCCGATGTCAGATTTTCCTGATTTAGCCATGGTCTATTCCTTTTTGGTCAATCAGCCGCTGCAATAGCCAGCATGATTTTGATTCCCTAGTCTAACGCTTTCCACCCATTTGCGACAGGCCAAACCTATGTCTGAAAAGACTTTCGTCCAATAAGGCTTATGGTGTTGGTTAAAGAAACCGCAACAAATTGCGCGGCATGGATAGCGTCTTGTGTTGATGATGAAATGGGGCATCAGAAACGGTATTTCAAGTGCAAGATTACGTGAACAACCAACGGAGCGCACAAAAATGGCGCGATGAAAATCACCGCGCCATTAAAAAACCAAAGCTGATTACAGAATTAGGCGCTGGCCTCTTTCTCCGCAGCTTTTTCAGCATAGATGTAAAGCGGACGGGCGCTTCCGGTTACAACCTCTTCGGAGATAACCACCTCTTCAACGCCTTCCATTGCCGGAAGTTCAAACATCGTATCGAGCAAAATCGACTCGATGATAGAGCGTAGTCCCCGTGCACCTGTCTTGCGTTCAATTGCCCGGCGAGCAATTGCTTTCAGAGCATCTTCGTGGAAAGTCAGCTCAACTTCTTCCATCTCGAACAGCCGCTGATACTGTTTTACCAGTGCGTTCTTAGGTTCGGTCAGGATTTGAACCAATGCGGCCTCATCGAGATCTTCCAAAGTCGCCAAAACCGGAACACGGCCAACAAATTCAGGGATCAAACCAAAGCGCAACAAATCTTCAGGCTCGACTTCCTGGAAAAGCTCTCCTGTTTTTCGATCTTCAGGCGACTCAACATTTGCGGCAAAACCAATAGATGTCTTGCGGCCACGCTCAGAAATGATCTTGTCCAGACCGGCAAATGCACCGCCGGCAATAAACAGAATATTGGTGGTATCGACCTGCAGGAACTCTTGCTGTGGATGCTTGCGGCCACCTTGTGGTGGAACAGAAGCAACAGTACCTTCCATAATCTTCAGCAATGCCTGCTGCACGCCTTCACCTGACACATCGCGTGTAATAGACGGATTATCAGACTTGCGAGAAATTTTATCGACCTCATCAATGTAGACGATGCCGCGCTGGGCGCGTTCAACATTATAGTCTGCTGATTGAAGCAGTTTCAAAATGATGTTTTCAACGTCTTCACCAACATAACCAGCTTCGGTCAATGTGGTCGCGTCAGCCATGGTAAATGGTACATCGATGATGCGGGCCAAGGTCTGAGCCAGAAGCGTTTTACCGCAACCAGTCGGGCCGATCAGCATGATATTGGACTTTGCCAATTCCACGTCATCGCTCTTGGTCGAATGCGCCAGTCGCTTATAGTGGTTATGCACCGCAACAGACAAAACGCGTTTGGCGTGAGGCTGGCCGATCACATAGTCATCAAGCGTTGCAAGAATCTCTTGTGGTGAAGGAACACCCTCACCAGATTTTGCTACGGATGTCTTGTTTTCTTCACGAATGATGTCCATGCATAACTCGACGCATTCATCACAGATGAAAACAGTTGGCCCGGCGATAAGCTTTCGCACTTCATGCTGGCTTTTGCCGCAGAACGAACAGTAAAGGGTGTTCTTTGAATCCCCGGAACCGCCACCGCTGTTTGAAATCTTGCTCATAAACTATCCTTAGCATTCCAGCCTTGAAGGCCATTCGTTCGATCTTGTAAGCAACTAGACATGGTGCTTGGTAAACATCAGTCAATCACCCTGTTCGGATTTAGGCAATAAAAAGCTGTTTGAATTTTGAACCATGCGTGAAAAATCTAACTATAGGCTTAATATCCAACGCATAAATCTTTGCTTTATGACAAATTTGCCACGTTTTTTGTGCAAATATTCGAAAATCATCACACAGCCAGCACTGCAATGAAGCAGGTAACGAAATTTCGCCACCTGATTCTATAGTGAAAACACATGACAGACTTTGCTTATTTCTCTTCTGGAATTTCGCGTTTGTCGATCACTTTGTCGATCAGGCCCCATTCCATTGATTCTTCAGCCGTCATGAAATGATCGCGGTCTAGTGTCTTTTCCACATCTGACAATTTCTGGCCAGTGTGTTTTACATAGATTTCGTTCAAACGGCGTTTCATCTTGATGATATCCTGAGCATGACGCTCGATATCGGACGCCTGGCCTTGAAACCCACCCGATGGCTGGTGAACCATGATCCGTGCATTTGGCAAGGCAAAGCGCATGCCCTTTTCTCCGGCGGTCAACAATAGAGAACCCATCGAAGCCGCCTGCCCCATGCAGAGCGTTGAAATGGCCGGACGGATGAATTGCATTGTGTCATAGATGGCCATGCCTGATGTCACAACACCACCGGGAGAATTGATGTAAAGGCTGATTTCCTTCTTCGGGTTTTCCGCTTCAAGGAACAATAGTTGCGCACAAACCAGCATGGACATTCCGTCTTCAACGGGACCATTGATGAAAATCACGCGCTCTTTCAAAAGGCGGGAAAAAATATCATAGGCGCGTTCACCACGGTTTGTCTGCTCAACAACCATGGGCACAAGGTTCATGGCTAGGTCTACTGGATCTCTCATATAAAGACTTTCTATCGTGAATTTTCGTATGAATTGTTCGAATCTGTTGCCACTACACATAGGATAGGCAAAGGAAAGGTTAAAGGGGCAGCCGAAAGATTCAAAATCCGTGAAAAAGCATGTCTAATGTATCGTTGCCATTTTCGTCAGTAAGTCCCTCACCATCAGCAGGACGGCACTA
>JBAUHS010000053.1:0-103344 GCA_049680405.1 Salaquimonas sp.
TATGGTTCGCAATACCTATATCTATCCGCCGGAGCCTTCGATGCGGATTGTTGCCGATATTATTGAATATACGGCGAAAGAAATGCCAAAATTCAATTCGATCTCTATCTCCGGCTATCATATGCAGGAGGCTGGCGCGACACTGGTGAAGGAGCTTGCCTATACGCTTGCTGATGGACGTGACTATGTGCGCGCTGCCATTGCCAAGGGCATGGATGTGGATGCGTTTGCGGGGCGGCTTTCGTTCTTTTTTGCCATCGGTATGAACTTTTTCATGGAAGCGGCGAAGCTTCGTGCGGCGCGTTTGTTATGGGCGAAAATCATGCAGGGTTTTGGTGCTTCCGAGCGCAGCCAGATGCTGCGCACGCACTGCCAAACCTCAGGGGTTTCACTGCAAGAGCAAGACCCTTACAACAATATTGTTCGTACAGCCTTTGAAGCGATGAGCGCTGTCTTGGGTGGCACGCAGTCTTTGCACACCAATTCCTTTGATGAAGCGATTGCTTTGCCGACGGAGTTTTCCGCACGCATTGCCCGCAACACCCAATTGATTTTGCAAAATGAAACCGGCGTCACGAAAGTGGTCGATCCATTGGCCGGGTCTTATTATGTGGAGAGCCTTACCCAGCAATTGGTGGATGAAGCCTGGAAACTGATGGAAGAGGTTGAAGCGATTGGTGGTATGACCAAGGCTGTCGATGACGGGTTGCCGAAGCGGCGCATTGAAGAAGCCGCAACGCGCAAACAAGCGGCGATTGACAAGGGCGATACGGTTATTGTTGGTGTCAACAAATATCGCCTGGAAACCGAAGACGATATTGACATTCTTGAGATTGATAACACGGCTGTTCGCAAGTCCCAGATAGAGCGTTTGGAGCGGACCCGAAAGCAGCGCGATGCCAAGGCCTGCGCGGCAGCCCTGAAAGCACTTGAAAGCGTTGCACAATCCGGCAAGGGCAATATTCTGGAGGCGGCAGTGGTTGCCGCGCGGGCAAGAGCTACAGTAGGTGAAATATCCGATGCGCTGGAAAAGGCTTTCAACCGTCATAAAGCCGTGCCGATAGTGGTTTCCGGTGTTTATGCGGACGCTTATGAGGATGATCCGGAATATAACACGCTGGTTCAGCGTTTGGCGGATTTTGCAAAAGACCTTGGCGAGAAGCCGCGTTTGATGGTCGCCAAATTGGGGCAGGATGGTCACGATCGCGGAGCAAAGGTCATTGCGTCAGCTTTTGGGGATATTGGCTATGAGGTCATCGCAGGTGATCTGTTTGAAACGCCCGCAGAGGCCGCCCAATCGGCCGTTGATCACAAAGTGCATGTGATCGGAGCTTCCTCATTGGCGGCAGGGCACAAGACCTTGTTGCCGGAACTGGTAGAAGAGTTGAAAAAGCGCGGAGCCGAAAATATCGTTGTTATCACCGGCGGTGTCATACCGCGACAGGATTATGATTATCTGAAAGAGCGCGGTGTTGCGGCGATTTTTGGTCCCGGAACCAATGTGCTGGAAGCTGCGCGCGGTGTTCTAGACCTGATTGAAGGCAAGTTGAGCAACAGATAGCGAATTCAAAGTGTAACTATTTCATCTTCAAGGATTTTGCCCCAAGTAAAAATCTTGTAGCTTCGATAGGCTTCAATATAAAACGGATCCTTGCGGATCAATTGCTCTATTGCAGTTTTTGTATTGGCTTCCACTATCCAAAGCGCGCCGCAAAAATCAGCTGCTATATCGGGTTTCAATCCACCGCCAATCAATAATTCGCGGTGAGCTTTAGCATAGGCAATGTGTGCATCTCGCCTTTTCTTGTCTGCTCTGATTTCAAGCATTTCTGGTTTGTCTTCAAAAATAACTACCCATCTGGTCATGATACTCTCCTTGGTATTAAATTGTAGCAAAAAGAGCGCGAACAAATTAGCTCCAGTAGACTATATCATTTAGGCCCAACTGCCTTTCGAACAGATCTAAATATGAATATGCAACTCAAGTTATATCGCTCAGGAGATCGCTAGACATTATGACAGACAACAAACTTAATCCGTTAATGGGTATCTTGAAGCGCACGAATTTGGATGCATTGGCATTTGTGCCGGGGCCAAATTTTAGACGCCTGTTTTTACGTGACTTCCATTTGATGGAGCGGCCTTTGGTGGTTTTGGTCCCTGCAGCGGGTGAGCCTGTGGCTATCGTACCAAATCTTGAAATGGCGAGTTTTGAACCGATCAATTTTCCTGGATCTGTGTTCGATTGGCGCGATGAAGAAGGGTTTTTGGGAGCCTTAAAAAGGCAAGTGAAGCCTTATCGCATTTGGGTAAGGGCAGTAAAATCGGGCTGGAAGCACAGCGTATGCGCGTGTTCGAACAGATGGCTTTGGCTGCAGTTTTCAAGGGCGCAGAATTTGTAGACGCACATCAGGATATTTCCTCATTGCGTCTTCTTAAATCGCCAAATGAAATTGCCAAACTGAAAAAGGCGATTGAGATTTCTGAAGCTGCTTTGGAAGCAACGCTTCAACAGGTCAAAGTAGGTCAAACTGAAAAAGAAATTGAATCAATCCTGTTGAACGAATTGTTTTCTCAAAAGGATCTTGCTTTTTCCATCGCAATTGCCCGCATTTGGCTGAGTGTTTGGCGCGGTGTCAGAGCTTCTTCTGAAAGCATCAACTCAAGTACAGCGCCAGTTTTGGAGGCGATGGCCCGCTCGAAAGCTTTTTCAAAATCAGCAGTTGCAGCAACTTTCTCGGCGTAAAAACCATAGGATTTTGCAAGGCCAACAAAATCGGGGTTCATCAATTGGGTGCCGGAAATCCGTTCGGGATAAGTCCGCTCCTGATGCATTCTTATGGTTCCGTAGGTTCCATTGTTCAGGATCAGGATGATGGGTGTGGCGCCAGCCTGCATGGCGGTGCCAAGCTCCTGACAGTTCATCTGAAAATCGCCATCGCCCGCAAAGCACAAGACAAACCGATCAGGGTCCGCAACCTTGGCTGCGATGCTTGCCGGAACACCGTAACCCATTGCGCCGGATTGGGGTGCAAGGAGGCGCATTTCCTTTGTATATTTGATGAACTTGTTAGGCCAGATTGCAAAATTACCAGCGCCATTGGTGATGATCGCATCATTCGGCAACTGGGCAGTGATGATCTTTGTAACGGCCATCATATCCACTGGGCCAGGCTGGGCCGGAGCGTCAAGACTGGCTTCAAAACCCGCCCGGGCTGATTGACGCCATTCGGCCCAATCTCCCGTGACAGGGGATTTGCTCAAGGCAGTGGCGAGGTGATTAGGCCCGCAATGGATGGGCAAATCGGCAGAATAGATTTTACCGATTTCTGCATCACTCAAATGCGAATGGATCAGAGTCTGGTGTGTGTTCGGCGCATCAAACAGGGTGTAGGCATCGGTCGTCATTTCGCCGAAACGGATGTTGAGGGCCAAAATGGTATCGGCGGATTTGATCAGGTTCTTGATATGGGGGATCATGCCCACGCCCGCATCGCCGCAATAGCATTTGCTTTCATTGTCTATCAGATCCTGAAAGCGGAAGGCTGCAACAACCGGAATGTCGCTTGTCTCGGCAAAAGCTTTCAAGGCGGCCTTACCTTCTTTCGTCCAGGAATTGCCACCAGCTATAATCAGTGGTTTTTTTGTTTTGGCCAGTAATTGAAGCGCATCGGAAACAGTTTTTTCTGATGGTGCCGGCTCAGGAATTTTGACTGGTTTGCAGGCAGGTTTTTGAGATAAAGTTGTCAGCATGTCTTCGGGCAGGGCCACAACAACCGGGCCTGGTCTACCGGAAAGGGCCGTGGTCCATGCTCGCGACACGAGTTCGGGAACACGGTCCACATGGTCAATTTCAACAACCCATTTGGCGACCGTGCCGTAGAAGGATTTGTACTCGATTTCCTGAAAGGCTTCGCGGCCTTTCATGTCTGTTCCGACTTGGCCAACGAACAGGATCATCGGTGTTGAATCCTGCATCGCTGTATGAACGCCAATCGATGCATTGGTTGCGCCCGGGCCCCGGGTAACCATACAAATGCCAGGTTTTCCCGTGAGCTTGCCCCAAGCTTCGGCCATGAAGGCAGCTCCTCCCTCATTTCGGCAAATCACAAAATCAACTTTGCCTCTTGTGTCATGCAAGGCGTTCAGCACATCGAGATAGCTCTCGCCCGGAACGCCGAAGCATTTTGTGACGCCCAGATTTTGCAAGCACTCGATGAGCAGAGCGCCGCCGGATTTTGAGATTTCAGTCATGATAAGAATCGGGCCTTAGTGATTGTTTCTTGGTGTGCCTTTGGCAGCAATGTTTTGATAATTTGGTGCGTCTTGCATCACCATGCCTTCGCTAAGGGGACCAACTTTCTCCCGGAAATATTGTTGCCATGGAGACTGGCTCGGGGGTGACTTAAACCCGCCTGCTTTCATCAGGGCCTTGCGTCTTTTTTCGATCTCGGTTTTTGAAAGCAACATATCGGCGGTGCATTTGTTCAAATCAATACGGATCTTGTCCCCGGTTTTAAGCAAAGCCAATCCGCCATTTGCTGCTGCTTCCGGAGAAGCGTTGAGAATGGATGGAGAGCCAGATGTGCCGGATTGACGGCCATCGCCAACACAGGCAAGCGCTGAAATACCTTTTTTGATGAGATAAGCAGGCGGACGCATGTTCACGACTTCGGCGGCCCCGGGATAGCCAATCGGACCAGCGCCGCGCATCACCAAAATACAATGCTCGTCAATTTTGAGTTTTGGATTATCGATCCTGTGATGAAAATCTTCCGGACCGTCAAAGACAATGGCCTTTCCCTCAAATGCCATCGGGTCTTTCGGATTTGATAGATAGCGCTCATGAAATTCAGGCGAAATGACGCTGGTTTTCATGATGGCTGAATCAAACAAATTGCCCTTGAGGTTGATAAATCCGGCTTCTTGTTTCAATGGTTTTTTGATGGTTTTGATGACGTCGTGATTTTCCGAGCGCCGTTTCGAGCAGTTTTGACCAATGGTTTTGCCATTAACGGTGAGTGCTTTTTTATGGGGCAAAATGTCAGCTTTGATCATTTCGCCCAGAACCGCAGGAACGCCGCCAGCGCGGTGATAATCCTCACCCAGATATTCTCCAGCCGGCTGGAGGTTGACGATCAGCGGTACCTTGTGACCGATCTTCTGCCAATCATCATTGTCCAATTTGACGCCGAGATGACGGGCAATGGCGTTGAGGTGGATCGGCGCATTGGTAGAGCCGCCGATTGCCGAGTTGAAGGCGATCGCATTTTCAAATGCTTCGCGCGTCATGATATCAGTTGGTTTCAAATCTTCCCAAACCATTTCCACGATGCGTTTGCCGGTTTCATAGGATATTTGTCCGCGCTCACGATAGGGCGCGGGAATGGCTGCGGAGCCCGGCAATTGCATGCCCAAGGCTTCGGCCAGTGAGTTCATGGTGGTGGCCGTTCCCATTGTGTTGCAATAGCCAACAGAAGGAGCCGAAGACGCTACCATGTCCAAAAATCCGTTATTGTCGATTTCGCCTGCGGCCAGAAGCTGGCGTGCTTTCCAGACAATTGTACCGGACCCGGTGCGCTCGCCGCGGAAATAGCCGTTGAGCATTGGCCCGACAGAAAGGGCGATAGCCGGGATATTGACCGTGGCAGCGGCCATCAGCAAAGCCGGTGTGGTTTTGTCACAGCCGATGGTCAGGACAACACCATCAATGGGATAACCGTAAAGGGTTTCAACCAGAGACAGATAGGCAAGATTTCTGTCCAGCATGGCGGTTGGCCGCTTGCCGGTTTCCTGGATCGGATGAACTGGAATTTCGATTACAGTGCCTCCGGCAGCAATCACGCCGTCACGCACCCTTTTGGCAAGTTCAATATGATGGCGGTTACAGGGTGACAAGTCTGAGCCCGTTTGGGCAATGGCAATAATCGGCTTTCGTGTCTGTAATTCTTCACGTGTAAGGCCGTAATTCAGATAGCGCTCCAGATAGAGCGCGGTCATTTCAGGATCAGCAGGATTATCAAACCATTGGCGGGAGCGGAGATTTTCTGGTCTCATGTTCTTTTTTGCCATTGGATAATCACTTTTTACAGGATGATATGAAATTGAATTCGATCTTGCAGACTAATCGGAATTAGGTTTCGCAGCAATGTTTGTGAAGACTAAATATAACTGTAATAATAATGGTTGAGAGTAACGGCTTGTATCGCCTCTCTGAACTCTATTTCAAACTTGGCAGTTGATACTGTTCTGCCTTGACTCTACCCGGTTTTTTGATGTATCCACCTCGAAGCTGTGGCGCAGGAATCATTCTGCGCCCTGTTTTTTTGAGTAAACGGCCTTTTTGGACCGTAAAAATCAAAGAAAATCATAGGCTGATAAAAAGACAGGCGGCGCTTGCCTAGCGGGCGGCAGACCTGACAAGAGCATTCGAAAGGAAATAAAATGTTCGCAGTCATCAAAACCGGCGGAAAACAATATCGCGTTGTTGCCGAAGATGTATTGAAAATTGAAAAAGTTGCCGGCGAAGCTGGTGATGTGGTTGAGTTTGGCGAAGTTCTTGCCGTGGACAGCACTATTGGTGCTCCCTTGGTCAAGGGTGCAATGGTAACTGCTGCTATTGTTGAGCAGGGCCGTGCGAAGAAAGTGATTTCTTTCAAGAAACGCCGTCGTCAAAACTCCCAGCGTACCAAAGGCCATCGCCAGCACCTAACCACTGTCCAAATCCTTGAGATCCTGACAGATGGTGCTAAGCCATCGAAAAAAGCGCCTGCCAAGCCAGCTGCGAAAGCTGAAAAGCCTGCGGAAGACAAAAAAGCAGCTGCACCAAAAGCTGACAAGCCTAAAGCGGCTCCGAAAAAAGAAGAAGCTGCAGCGCCTTCAACAGCATCTCCGTTGTTTACAGCCCCTGCGGGTGAGCCGGATGATCTGACCAAGATCAAAGGCATTGGCCCTGTTGCAAAAGGCCAGCTTTATGAGCAAGGTATTACCACATTTGCTCAAGTGGCCGCTTTGAGCGATGCTGATGTGCAGCGTATTGATGATTATATGCCTTTCAGCTCAGAGCAAATTTCTGACTGGCGCGAACAAGCCAAGGCAATGAAGTAATCAATTGAGAAGCAATCAATTGGTATAAAATTTTTACTCTTCGGGCAGATTGCTCAAGGGTTTTGAAGAAAGGAATTCAAGATGGCACATAAAAAAGCAGGCGGTTCGTCACGTAACGGTCGCGATTCACGCGGACAACGCCTTGGTGTTAAGAAATTCGGAAATGAAGCAGTAGCTGCTGGCAACATTCTGGTCCGTCAACGTGGAACCAAGTTCCACCCGGGAACAAATGTTGGTATGGGCAAAGACCATACTTTGTTTGCTTTGACAGAAGGCACAGTTGCTTTCTCCGTAAAGGCAAATGGTCGTAGCTTCGTTAATGTTGAAGCGCCGGCTGCCTCAAAATAAGCCGATAAAAACAATCGGCGCCCCTGGCCCGATTTAATTTGTTTGAATGGGGAGCGGGTTGCCGGCTCCCCATTTGCGTAATTCGCATACCTTGACTGAACTGTTTATCGATCCGTTGTGAATTGGTTTTGGCGATTTTGTAAAATCCATATTTTGGACAAGTGATTGCCAAGTTGTCATAATAAATATTCATGAACATGTGATTCGATCTACAGAAACTGCCTGACTGGTTCTGCTGCCTTAATTTCAATTTGCAGGCTGCTCGGGAATGACTGAAAGAAAACTCATGAGTGCTCCTAAATATCAAAGCTTAGAAACGGCCCTGTTCCTCGATACGCCCCTGATTGCGACCGAACGACTGGTCATGCGGCCACCCCATGAAGTTGATGCTCAGGAAATGGCGGCGCTTGCGAACAACATCAAAATAGCCCGTATGCTGGCTCACATGCCGCATCCCTATACAATTGGGGACGCGGAAAAGTTTATTGCCAAGGCACAGGAAAATGTCGGCCGCGCTTGTATTTATTCAATCACGGAAGCTGATACAGGCAAGCTGATTGGTGTTGGCAGTCTGCATGAGACGCCGGAAGATGATGAGCCGCATATGGGTTACTGGATTGGTGAAACATATTGGGGAAAAGGTTATGCGTCGGAGGCAGCCCGCGGTCTGGTGGATCTTTATTTTAAAGTGACACCTCGACCGATCCTGCTTGTTTCAGCGCGTGTAGATAATGAAGCCTCCAAGCAGATCATTCGCAAATGTGGCGGCAAGCACATCGGTACCAGCAAGGCTGTTCATCCTATATTGGGTGAAGTCCAGCAGCTGGACCATTTTGAAATTACCCGAGAAAGCTGGATGGGCGAGATCGCCGCATAACCGCTTTTTCCGTATCGGATCATGTCATGAAATTTCTGGATCAGGCCAAGATATATACCCGTTCCGGCAATGGCGGCGCAGGGGCTGTTTCCTTTTTGCGCCAGAAATATCAGGAATTCGGTGGACCGGACGGCGGCAATGGCGGCAAGGGCGGTGACGTATGGCTTGAGGCTGTGCAGGGCCTCAACACGCTCATTGATTATCGTTATCAACAGCATTTCAAAGCCGGAACCGGTGTTCACGGGATGGGACGAAATCGCGATGGCCGCAAGGGTGATGATATTGTCATGAAGGTGCCTGTGGGAACGCAGATTTACGAAGAAGATAATGAAACGCTGATTGCGGACCTCACCTTCGAGGGTCAGAGATTTTTATTGTCCAAAGGCGGCAATGGGGGTTTTGGCAATGCTCATTTTACTACGTCGACCAATCAGGCTCCAAGGCGTGCCAATCCCGGTCTTGAAGGAATTGAACGAACGATTTGGCTGCGTTTGAAACTGATTGCGGATGCTGGCTTGTTGGGTTTGCCCAATGCTGGCAAGTCGACTTTTCTGGCTACGGTGACAAGAGCAAAGCCAAAGATAGCCAATTATCCTTTTACCACCTTGCATCCAAATCTTGGCGTTGCCCAAAGTGATGGACGCGAATTCGTGATTGCGGATATTCCAGGTCTCATTGAAGGCGCCCATGAGGGCGTTGGAATTGGCGACCGGTTTCTGGGTCATGTGGAGCGGACCAATGTTTTGCTTCATCTTGTTTCTGCCCAGGAAGAAGATGTGGCCGGCGCTTATCAAACCGTTCGCACTGAAGTTGAGGCCTATGGTCACGATCTTGCGGACAAGACAGAAATCCTTGCGCTTTCACAATGTGACTTGTTGATGGACGATGAGCGCGACGAAAAATTGCGGGAACTTGAAGCAGTTTCGGGCAAGAAACCGATGATATTTTCTTCCGCGACAAGAGAAGGTGTTGATCTGGTTTTGCGGGCGCTTGCCACTGAGATTTACAATTTGCGTGAAGCGGAAATAGCCGCTGATGAAGAAGATGATAATCGGTGGAGCCCGCTTTGAGATGGCTGAGACTTCCAACCGCTTAGCGCCCTACAAGAGAATTGTCATCAAGATTGGCTCATCGCTTCTGGTGGATCGTGAAACCGGTTTAAAAGCTGACTGGCTGCAATCGCTTGCCGATGATGTGGCTGAGCTTGCCAAAAATGGCCATGAGATTCTGATTGTTTCTTCCGGAGCTATCGCCCTTGGTCGCGGCCTTCTAGGGCTTAAATCGGGTCTGTTGAAATTGGAGGAAAGCCAGGCATCGGCTGCAGCGGGGCAAATTGCCCTCTCACGCGCTTATTTCGAGGCGCTGAGCAAACACAACATTCAAGCGGGTCAGATCCTGCTTACTCTCAGCGACACGGAGGAACGTCGACGCTATTTGAATGCCCGTGCGACGATTGCCACTTTGCTCAAATTGAATGCTGTTCCGATAATCAATGAGAATGACACGGTGGCAACTTCCGAAATACGCTACGGTGACAATGATCGTCTTGCGGCGCGGGTTGCGACGATGATGGCGAGTGACCTGCTGATCCTGCTGTCGGATATTGATGGGCTTTATTCAGCGCCGCCAAAAGATGACCCTGATGCAAAGCTGATTGAAGTTATTGAATCGATCACGCCAGAGATTGAAGCCATGGCTGGCGATGCGGGAACCGAATTATCGCGGGGCGGCATGGTCACGAAAGTGGAAGCTGCGAAGATTGCCACTGTTGGCGGCACAGCGATGGTGATTACTTCCGGCAAACACCAAAATCCGATTTCAGCTTTGGCCAAGGGCTCTCTTGCAAGCTGGTTCAGGGCATCGGGCAACCCGGCGACATCACGCAAGAAGTGGATTGGCGGCCAATTGGGTGTTTCGGGCGAACTTCATCTAGATAGTGGCGCTGAAACTGCACTTCAATCGGGCAAGAGCCTTTTGCCTGCTGGGGTGAAGTCTATAAATGGTAATTTTGAACGCGGTGATATCGTAGCGCTTGTGAATGTATCCGGTGATGAAATTGGCCGGGGTATTGTTGCTTATGGCAGCAAACATGCGGAAGTAATTTGTGGACGACAAAGCGCTGAAATTGCGCAATTATTAGGCTTTGAAGGGCGCAGTGAGATGATCCACCGGGATGATCTGGTGTTGACCCGGCTGAAAAAGCCAGCGAAATAGAATTGGCTCATGGAATGAACAGCGAAACCAAAAACATGAGTGTGCAGGCACTTGAAGAAATAATGGCTGAAATTGGCCAGAACGCAAAGCGGGTAGCTTGTCACCTGGCAACCATTTCCGCCGAGCGAAAATATGCCGCCCTTGTGGGAATGGCACAAAGCATCTGGAAAAACCGCCAAACTATCTTGAATGCGAATGCCCTTGATATGATTGCCGCAAAGGAAAGCGGTATTTCAGGATCGTTTCTCGACAGGCTTGAACTGAACGACGAGCGCGTTCGGGCAATGTGTGACGGTATCAGAGCAATAGCCGAATTGCCTGATCCGGTTGGTTCCATTATTGCCGAGTGGGACAGGCCCAACGGGTTGCATATCGAGAGAGTCAGAACGCCTTTGGGTGTGATTGGGGTTATTTTTGAAAGCCGGCCAAATGTGACGGCCGATGCGGGCGCCTTGTGTTTGAAAGCTGGCAATGCGGTGATTTTGCGGGGTGGTTCGGATTCGTTTCATTCTTCAAACGCCATTCATGCCTGCCTGAAAGAAGGGTTGGAAAAGGCCAATATTCCAGGCGAAGCTATACAGATCGTTCCGACAACGGACCGTACCGCAGTAGGTGAAATGCTCAAAGGTTTGGGCGGCACAGTCGATGTGATTGTGCCACGCGGTGGCAAGGGTCTTGTGGGTAGGGTACAGGCTGAGGCTCGGGTTCCGGTCTTTGCGCATCTGGAGGGGCTATGCCACCTCTATATCGATAAAAGCGCAAAGCTTGATATGGCTGTCCAGATCACGGTGAATGCGAAAATGCGCCGTACTGGGATTTGTGGTTCAGCAGAAACATTGCTGGTGGATCGTGCTGTTGCAGCAAGTCATCTTGTGCCAGTCCTGACAGCGCTGACGGAGGCCGGTTGTGAGATTCGGGCCACGCAGGAGATTTGCGATCTTTATCCCGGTGCCATCCTTGCCAGTGAGGAGGATTGGGCCACAGAATATCTGGCGCCTATTATCTCGGTCAAACTGGTTGATGGAATTGGTGAGGCAATTGAGCATATCCAACTGTGGTCTTCCAGTCATACGGAAGGTGTAATTGCAGAAGATCTCGAAGTAGTTGAGCGGTTTTTCAACGAGATTGATTCAGCGATCCTGCTTCATAATGCTTCAACGCAGTTTGCCGATGGCAGTGAGTTTGGAATGGGCGCTGAAATCGGAATTGCCACCGGCAAAATGCATGCTCGCGGCCCTGTAGGCGTCGAGCAGCTGACAAGCTTTAAATATATCGTCCGCGGCAATGGCCAGATAAGGCCTGTATAGTTGACGCTTGATCCGAAAAGCAGTGATGCGGTTTTGTTGCGGGAGGCGATGCGCTTTCCTCATGTGGAAGATGGCCAGACGGTGGCGCTGTTTGGAGGGTCTTTCAATCCGCCCCATGCGGGGCATGTGCATGTGAGCGAAACAGCATTGGTTCGCGGACAATTTGACCAGGTCTGGTGGTTGATTACGCCAGGAAATCCGCTCAAAGACCATTCAGAACTTGAGCCGCTTGTGGGGCGTATTCGTAAATCGCTGGAATTGCTGATTCATCCGAAAATCAATATCACGGCTTTTGAAGCGCGCTATCAGCTAAACTATACTGAGCAGACCTTGAGCCTTTTGAAGCGAAGAAAGCCGAATGTGAATTTCGTCTGGCTAATGGGTGCTGACAATCTGGCATCCTTCCATCACTGGCAGAACTGGCGCAAGATTGCAGCCATGATGCCTATTATGGTCATAGACCGACCGGGCTCTACCCTTTCCTATCGCTCGGCGCTGGCAGCCATAGCACTTTCAAAATACCGGATTGATGAAAGCGACAGCGAGTTGTTGGGCCAAATGAAGCCTCCGGCCTGGACCTTTATTCATGGGCCGCGTTCATCATTGTCTTCGACAGCTATTCGAAATGCGAAGAAACGTCACAATCGTGAAGTATAGGCACCAAGTATAGGCTCTGGCAGGTTTCAATTTTCGCGAATCCGTGTAAATTGGAAGCGTTGGTATGAAGTTTTGAGTTGATCAACAAACGTGCCAAACCCACTCATTTTCCATCATGGGAAATGACCTGCCATTCACTTTGAAAGGCAGGGACCAACCAAAGAGGATTAAACTGGTCAATACATTGCACGCTGGCGGAGCAAATACAGGTTCTAAGCCACAGACCTCCAATGCCGTAGATTTTTCGGCTGAGGACGTTTTGAAAAATGTCATGGAAAGTCTGGATGATTCCAAGGCTGAAGACATAAAGAAAATAGACATCAGAGGAAAATCGGCTTTAGGCGATTATATGGTGATTGCGTCTGGCAGGTCGCATCGGCATGTGGCAGCTATTTCCGATCAGATTATACGTGAGTTGAAAGCCGGAGGCTTTGGCAATGCCAAGGTTGAAGGCCAACAAGCGGCTGATTGGGTATTGATCGATACCGGTGATATCATCATCCATATTTTCCGCCCTGAAGTCCGTGATTTTTATGGCATTGAAAAAATGTGGTCGATACCTGATCAGGCAGAACGTCACTAATCTGACTGTTGGCAACAGGATCCAGCAGAAGAGCAAGGCAAGTTCTTGCAGGGAGTCATTTGCGTCTTAAAATCCTCACGATTGGAAAAATGAAAAAAGGGCCGGAGACAGATCTTCTGGACCGGTATCTTGAGCGCGCGGAAAAGGCCGGGCGCCAGCTTGGTTTTTCCGGACCTGAAGTATCTGAATGGACTGAAAGTCGTCTGGACCAGGTTGAATTGAGAAAAAGCGAAGAAGCCAAAACGCTTCTGTCAGGCCTCAAACCGGGCGCTTTACTGATTGCCATGGATGAACATGGCAAAGATTATTCTTCTGTTGAGTTGTCGCAAACGCTTTCAAAAGCGCTGGATAGCTCTGTTCCTGAAGTAGCATTTGCGCTTGGCGGACCTGATGGCCACGCAGCTGAGTTATTGAAGCAATCAACCTTGACGCTGCGGATGGGGAAAATGACATGGCCGCACCAATTGGCAAGGGTCATGCTGGCTGAACAGATATACCGTTCGATCACCATTTTGTCCGGCCATCCTTATCACAGGGTATAGTGCAATTTGTGAACTATCAGGCAATCCCATTGCTGACGCTTTTATTACTTTATGTAACAAGTAAGAAATGATTCGGTTTGTACCAATGGGCAAAGAGCACTGGATAACTGGAGAACATGGCGAGCATTAGCGGCCAAAAATTGATGGGCAAGCTGGCAACGCCTTGCCGGTTTCTGGGTCGGTTTCTGAGCCAGTTTCGGGGCCAGTTTCGGAGCCAGTTTCGGAGCCAGTTAATATTTGGCTTGGCGTTTGGTGCAGGCTTGATGATGTCTGGCGCCATAATGCCTGCGCTCGCGCAAGATAGCACTCCTGATGAAGAGTTATCCAGCCGCAAGGAACTAACCCAGCAAGAACTTCTTGGTCTGAAGAGCCAGATTGAAATTTCCGAGGCGCGCAAGAAGGAGCTTGATCAGGAAATTTCCAAGTTGGAAGCGGACCGGGCCGCTATCAATCGCAGTCTGATTGATACCTCCACTCGTTCGCGTGCCCTGGAAGAGCGGATTGAGCGTTCGGCCGCGCGTCTTGAAGAGCTGCGCGAGGATGAGGCAGGTGTTCGGGCCTCCCTCAAAAAACGTCGCAATTTGCTGATTGAAGTCATTGCCGCTTTGCAGCGCATGGGTCACAAGCCACCACCGGCGCTCTTGGTTACACCGGAAGATGCGCTGCAATCGGTACGCTCTGCGATCCTGCTTGGGGCCGTGGTTCCCGAAGTTCGCGCTGAGACCCAAATTCTTGCGACTGAGTTGAGCGATCTTGTGCGAATTAAGGAAGATATCAATTCCAGCCGTGAAAAACTGACAGCAGATCTTGAAGGCCTTGCAGAAGAAGAGCAGCGCCTTAGTTTTTTATTGGACGAGAAAAAAAATCTGAGCAATTCGGCCCGAACCGAGTTGGCGGAGCAAACAGCAAGGGCGGCGGAATTGGCTGGAAAGGCGGGAAATTTGCAAGGCTTGATTTTTCAACTTGAAACAGAAATAGCCTCCGTGCGCCAGGCTGCGGAAGCAGCCATACTGGCTGAACAGACAAGGCGGGAAAATGAAGAGAAACTCATAGCTGAAGCGCGGGAAGACACGAATAAGCCAAATTTTGCCGATACGTCTCGCATAGCGCCAGCAATGTCCTTTGTTCAGGCAAAAGGCCTGTTGCCCAAGCCGGTTACCGGGGTTGAGCTGGCTTCTTTTGAGCAAAGAACGGCCAGCGGAGAAATTTCGCAGGGAGTGTCGATTGCGACCCGCTCTGCAAGCCGTGTTTTGTCCCCCAGTGACGGCTGGGTTATTTATGCCGGACCGTTTCGCTCTTATGGTCAACTCTTGATCATAAACGCCGGAGGGGGTTATCATGTGGTGTTGGCAGGCATGGAACGAATCAATGTTGAACTGGGCCAGTTTGTGTTGGCAGGAGAGCCAGTTGGAATAATGGGCGCTAGCAGGATTGCCAGTAACGTAAATGTCGATGTAGGTTCTACTAGACCTGTGTTATATGTGGAATTTCGCAAGGACGGAAACTCGATTGATCCATCGCCATGGTGGGCCACTACTAGTCTGGAAGAGAGTAACGGATAATGAAAAGAACTAGCCTGTTTATTGTCGGGATGCTTGTGGGAACCTCCATTGGTTTGGGCGTTACAACAATGGTCACCAATACTGGATCTGCTAACGCTGCCGGCGCAGACACGTATCGTCAACTTGCATTGTTTGGTGATGTGTTCGAACGCGTTCGCTCAATCTATGTGACCGAGCCTGACGAGGAAAAACTGGTTGAGAGCGCCATTAACGGCATGCTCACCTCGCTTGATCCGCATTCCAGCTATCTGAACCCGAAAGACTTTTCCGATATGCGCGTTCAGACGCGTGGAGAGTTTGGTGGTCTTGGAATTGAAGTGACCATGGAAAATGAATTGGTGAAGGTTATTTCACCGATTGATGGAACCCCTGCTGCCGAGGCGGGTGTTTTGGCAGGCGATCTGATCTTCCAAATTGACGGCGACAATATCCGCGGCCTCACATTGCAACAAGCTGTTGAGAAAATGCGCGGGCCGGTAAATACACCTATTGAACTTAAAATCCAGCGCGAAGGCGCAGATGGACCGATTGACATCACCATTATTCGTGATGTGATCAAGGTGCGTTCTGTTCGTTGGCGGGTTGAGCGCGACAATGTCGCTTACTTGGATATCAATTCTTTCACCGAGCAAACCGATACGGGTCTTGAAGATGCGATTGCTAAAGTCAAAGAGGAGATCGGCGCTGACAAAATCGAAGGCTATGTGATTGATCTTCGTTTGAACCCGGGCGGTCTGTTGGATCAGGCGGTTAATGTGTCTGACGCATTCCTGGATCGCGGTGAAATCGTTTCGACACGTGGCCGCCAGGAAGGGGATATTTCCCGTTACTCCGCTAGAGCCGGTGACTTGACCGATGGCAAGCCGATCATTGTTCTGATCAATGGCGGTTCGGCCAGTGCCGCGGAAATTGTTGCCGGTGCTTTGCAAGACCACAAACGCGCTACGGTTTTGGGGTCACGCTCCTTTGGTAAGGGTTCTGTCCAAACTATCTTCCAACTCGGCAGCAATGGCGCGCTGCGTCTGACGACGGCGCTTTATTACACACCTTCCAACACATCTATTCAGGCCAAGGGTATTTCGCCGGATATTCAGGTTAATCAGCCTTTGCCGGATGAACTCAAGGGCCGTGTTGAATCAGGCGGCGAGTCAAAGCTTCGCGGTCATATTGCCGGTGAAGAAGAGGACGATGATGGCTCAGGCTCTTCAGCCTATGTGCCGCCGGATCCGAAAGATGACATCCAGCTAAACTATGCGCTGGACTTAATCCAGGGCTTGAAAACCGCAGAAGGGATTTTTCCGCCGGACCCTTCCAAGGCATTGCCTAATTAATTGATCATTTTTCCGCCAGTTCCATGAGCTGGCGGAATTGTTTTGCCAGCTATCGTTTTCAGTTGCTGGCCTTGCAAGAATAATGTGAGCGTAAGCAATCCGCAATCTTGCGGATCGCCAAGGGATTTGTGAATTGGTCGACGACTTTAATAAGCCGCTGGGGCAAAAAGAAGAAAAACCTTCAAAGCAAGAAACAGGCGCGGGCGATGCTGGCAAATGGAGCGGCCGGGCCGGGCTGATGCTTGGGCTTATCGCTCTTGGTTTGATCGGCTGGCAGTATTTCAAGGCACCGGATAAAGTGCCTACTGAACCCGCCGGAGAGCAGATCGCCAAAGTTGAACCGGCACAAAAGCCTGACCCTGATAAAGCACCTGCCGTTGAAAATGACGAGGAGGTAGATGAGCCTGTTTTAGGAGAGACCGGCCTGACCGAGTTGGAGCCGAATGGCTCAATCGCAGTTCCAAAACTTCGTCCGCCGGAGGTTAAACCTCAGGAAATTGGTTTGGCTCATTTGCCAGATCCTGATCTGATCGAAAAAGGTGCCACAGGCGTCATTCCCAAAAGGGGAAGTGATGGCCGGCGCCCGATGGATGTTTATGCCCGCGAACCCGATACGACCGGTAATTTTGGGATTGCCCGAGTTGTGCTGATTGTCGGCGGGATTGGTATCAGCCAAACCAGCAGCCAAGCGGCTATTCGTGATTTGCCATCGGCTGTAACGCTGGCCTTCGCACCCTATGGAAATAGCCTGCAACGGTGGATGCAAACGGCTCGTAAAAAAGGTCATGAATTGTTGCTGCAGGTACCGATGGAACCATTTGGTTATCCTGACAATTCACCTGGCGCGCAGACCTTGGTCAGTAGTGTTAGCCCGGAGGAAAATCAGGTGAACTTGCATTGGCTATTGAGTAGGACATCCAATTATGTGGGTGTGATGAATTTTCAGGGAGCCAAACTTCTTTCCGAACCTGGGCCCTTGAGACCGATTTTTGATGAACTGTCTGAGCGGGGATTGCTGTTTGTTGATGATGGAACAGCCGGCAATTCCAAAAGTTCGGATGTGGCAAACCAATCCATTCTAGCTCATACAACTGCCCATGTTCAGCTGGATCAAGTTCGCACTCGCCGCGATATTGCGGAAAAACTGGATTTTCTGGTAACGCAAGCCAAGCGAACCGGTCTTGCTATTGGTGTATCCAATGGATTTTCCGAGACCATTGAAATGCTGGCAGAATTTACCAAGAAAGCCAACGAGCTTGGAATTGAAATCACGCCTGTTTCAGCCATTGTCGAAGATCCGGAAAGAGACAGATAATGAGCAAGAAAGAGAAAAAGCCGAAAAAACACAAGGGCGATCTGCCCTACAGGGCCTGTGTCGGGATTATGGTTCTCAATGATGATGGCAAGGTGTGGGTTGGCCACAGGCTTTCGCCGGACCATGGTGAGCTGTCAAAAACTGACAAGCGTTGGCAAATGCCCCAGGGTGGCATCGACAAGGACGAAGCTTCACTTGATGCTGCCAAGCGGGAGCTTTGGGAAGAAACCGGTATCACAAATGTAGAGTTATTGGCAAAAACACCCGACTGGATCACTTATGATCTGCCCGACGATTTGATGGGTGTCGCGCTAAAGGGAAAATATCGTGGGCAGAAAATGGCCTGGTTTGCCTTTCGATATATGGGCGACACCAGCGAGTTTAACATCTCCAATCCACCCGATGGGGCACCTGTAGAGTTTGATGCCTGGGATTGGGTAGATATGGAAAGTTTGCCGGAATTGATTGTACCGTTCAAGCGTCCGGTTTATGTTGCTGTTGTTGATGCATTCCGTCATTTGAAATAACAAGATTTGAAATCCATGCTCTGTAACAAAATCACCATTCGCTCGTCTGTCGAAGCAGACGCCAAAATGATCCGCAAAGTTGAGCGGAAGGCCTTTGGCAGAAAGTCTGAGGCAAATCTTGTTGATATGCTGATTCCGGCTCCAGAGTTTACAATCTCACTGGTGGCTGAATGTGACGGGGAAATCATCGGGCACGTCCTGATGACCGAGATACGGGCTCCGGCAAAATCGCTGGCCCTTGCGCCTTTGGCGGTTGTTTCCAAATACCGGGAAATGCAAGTTGGGTCAGAGCTGGTTCGCTCTGCCCTGAAAATTGCCAAGGAAGTCGGATTTGAAGCTGTCTTTGTGCTGGGTGATTTGGGTTATTATGAGCGGTTTGGGTTCAGTAGCCAGTTGGCAGACCCTTTTGAGGTCGAGTGGCAGGGAAAACAGTTCATGGCTCTCGAACTCAAGGATGGTGCCTTGAGAAACAAAAAGGGCCCGTTGAATTATCCCGAACCCTTTTTCAATCTTTGATTTTCCCGCTTACTGGATAGCGGCTGTATGCATCGTATCAATCGGCTGGCCTGCAACAAGCATCGGATAAGCAGTCAGCTGACCGATGATCCGCTGATGGACCTCTGGATTGTCCCCCAAGGCAATATGGGTTGTCGGCATTTTGAACTCCTGATGCAGCGTGACTTTGTTGCCATTGGACAAACGGGCGTGTTGACCGATGCAGCCGATTTGACGGCAGACAAAATTATCAACACGGTGAACATTGGGCGTTATCCGACTCAGCATTGGGCCATCGAGAACTGCCAGATAGTTCACCGGAATACCTGCCCTGTTCAATTGGGCCGCTAGATTGGTGACGATGTTCGCGCCATAGCTGATGCCGACCAGGTTGATCAGAACCGACGGATCCTTGGCATATTGTCGTTTTATGTCTGACAGAACCAAAGGCTGAATGGCGATCCGGCCTTCTACAGGCGTTGCGTAATCATAATGCCTGGCATTGTGCAGCTTGCTTTGCAGATTGTTAAAGCCGTAGCCAACAAATGGCATTACGCTCGCTAAGCCGTTTACCAGATAGGTCTGATGTTTCTGAACAACGGGCTGCAAGCTTTGGGCTTGAACAGAATTTGTGAAAGTAAGCGCCGTACCAAGAGCGATGGCGGCAGTTAATGCGATAGCGCATGTCTTTTTAAGAAGGGTCATCAATACCAATCCCTTTGTTGTGACTATGCTTAAGAAACCCCAAAATGGTTAACTTGCGCTTCAGGAGAATGGTTAATTATTTATAAAGCGATTTTAAGGCGATTGCTTTGTGTCTGGACTCAACAAATTGTTTTTCCTGCGGATTAGAAGAATTTGAAAAAGCCTCTTGAAAGATTATGAAAAACCGCCAACTATTGGCGTGTAACGAAACTTATTGAAAGGAGGTGATCCAGTGTCGAGTGAATCATATTTTCCGTGTGGATCAATGCGGACAGGAATGACTTTGGAGCATCCTTCGGAGTTTGCCCTTTAAGCCTGAACAGTTAGGGCAGGCGACTGCCTGAGATATCTGTTCAGTTGATTTTCCGGAAACGGGACTTCACGAGGCCGTCTATGTTTTCATAGGCGGCCTTTTGTCGTTTCTAAGGTGAGTACAACAACCGCGCAATCGCATATGGAGTTTCAGAAATGAGGGGGCTGAAAACAACAATGCCTGCCGGGGGAGGAGGATCCGGCAGGCATCGTTATGGTCATCCGGCTATGGGAGGAGAAATTAGCCTGGATGCGAATCACCTGATGAATGGGAGGAAAACATCAAGGACTACAGAAACGCTACTCTTAAAATTTTAACGCTTCGTTAAACTCCATATAGGGGGTCGGTTGCCCAATGTGCAGTGCCAATCGTGCAACCAAGCCATGCGTAGAATGCATAGGTCATTGACACAAAAAGACGGGGGAGTGTTGTGGGCCACTCCCCCGTTCGTCCGGTTGATTTTTTTGCCTCTCCGACGGTCAGGAAAAAGAGGCGCTTTGTTTTATTTGCTCAACCGAAGTGACTTGATGCTTTGAGCGATTTCCACAAAGGCTGCTTCGAGTTCAACCTGGCTATTGGCATCGTAATAATAGGTGGTGTGTTTGGTGTTTGGTGTCGCGCATTTTTGCAGGGTTTGCTTAGCGCTGGTTGGAGCGTTGAAAGCGATGGAATACACTTCAATGCCGTCGCCGCCTTTTTTGCTCTTTTTCATATCAGTACAAAGAGCTACCGCATCATTATTGGATTTGGCTTGTTGCGGACCTGTCGGATTGCCATTCACATCATAAAAATAGCTGTTGAACTCCCCATCAGTCATCAGGATCGCGATTTTTTTGGTTTTTGTGCCGTAGTCATCGGGCTTGGATGCACCCTTCCAAAGGTTTTGCCAGTTCTCCGACAGCATATAATAGCCCCAAGCAATACCCAAATGCCCGGCAGTGTATCCGGAAGCATTCATGCCAGTGATTTCCGTTTTCAACTGTTTGCCTTTATTGGTCAAAGGTTTGATCTGGCTGATAGAGCAATCAGCGCGATCATCGGCGCTCAAATTGGCAACATTGTAGGAAACGTCGGTATATTTCAGGTCCTTGTCTTTACGCTCGGTCATGCAGGTATAGTCATCTTGACCTGTTACCTTTTTTGCAAACTGCTTTGGAACCCGCACGCCCTCGGAATAAGGAACCAGGCCCACTTTCACATAAGAATTATTGGAGCCTTCAGGAAGCAGGATATCGACGGCCTTGTTGGCAGCTGTCTTCAAGGAAGCGAGCTTGCCGCCGTTGTTCATTGACCCGGTTACATCCAACACCATTGAGATTTCGACAGGGGTTGTTGAGAAGGTTGCCTCGGTAAAGGCGGCAACCGGCATTTCTTTGATGCCGATCAGGCCCATGAAGGCCATTTGAACAGGCATGCCAACCGTTGCAGAAATCTTGCCGGTGTCCTTGTTCACTGAAAACGAATCAACGGTAACAGCGTTCATGATGTTCTGATGCTGCGAAAGATTTGCATAAAGCTGGTTTTCAAAAACATTGCGCAATTCAGTTGTGTTGGAATCGTTTTGCAAAAGGTCATTGCCCGCGGCCAACACGGCTGCATCCAGTGAATTATTGACCAAAGATTTTGCGCGGGACATCTGGCTGTAATCAACAGCTGCGCCAACGGAGAGGAAAATACCGAGGATGGAAACACCGAAGATCGTAACGAAAGTGCCGCTTTCATTTCTGAGAAAGTCCTGAGCCAGCGAGCGTGATTTCAACATTAGATCATCGCCAAGGGTTTTGATGCCTGATTTGGCTTTGCTGATTTTATTGGTGATCGTGTTCATAATGGGCTCCTGATGCATGATTTGCTTTCAGGGATGCATAAGCTCTGCCAACCACAGCCAAGCGCAGGCGTTGAGGCGCCTTTTGTAGGCTAACTCTCTGTTTTTATTGACTTTTGATGGTTGTTTATGGTTAAGGATAGGTAAACTCAGCTCATGGCGAGGCCGGGGTCTGTTTAGACAGTGTTAACCATGAACCGGTTGCCAATCCACGTTTGGAACAGATGCGATGGTCCACTGCAAAGACAGTGCCAATTTGGCACGCTCTGGTTTGAGTTTGTTCATAAATGGAGGTGGTGGTCCTGAAATGAACCGTATGGCACAAATGTATTTATCGACTTTGCAGCAGGCGCTCGAGATAATCTCTTTCGATCAGCGGACGTAGAGGGTCTGACAAACGCTTGCGAATAGCATCCATGATCTCTCTAGCCCGCTGGGCATCAATTTCACCGGGGATTTTTGTATCTTCCGATCCGAATTGACGGTCGCCGCCATTCTCGCGGCCGAGGGGATCATTGCCCCTTCTTTGCTGACCATCCTGGCCTGCCTGGCCTTGTTGCTGTCCGCCGCCGCCACGATCACCAGCCATTTGCTGCATCATGGATTGTGCGCCTTGACGCAGGGCTTCCAGAGCCTGGCCCTGATTTCCGGCCGCATCTCCGGCTTGACCCTCGCCAAGATTTTTTCCAGCCTGGGCCATTTCTTCGCCAGCCTCGCCAAAACCTTCCGATGGATCGAGCCCCAGATCTTCCAGTTCCTGGCCAAGCTCAGACAATTGCTTCTGCAAGGCTTCCTGCTGCTGGCGCAGTTGTTCCAGTGCCTCGGCAAATTCCTCAGGCGTCATTGGACCGTTTTCGTCCCCGTTTTGGGAGCCATCAGGGTTTTGTTCGCCCTGCTGACCTTGCTGTTGTTCGCCTTGTTGCTGGTCTTGTTGACCCTCACCCTTTTGTTGGGGTTGGCGGCGCTGCATGGAGAAGGTCTCATCCATCAATTGCTGCTGCTGTTGCATTAATTCAGACAATTTATCGAGAGCTTGATTCAGCTCATTTCCTTCAGCCTGATTTTGTTGCTGGTGTTGGCCGGCGCGCATATTGTCCATCATGCGTTGCATTTCCGCGAGGAGTTCCCGGGCGGCGTCCTTGGAGCCTGATTTTGCCAAATCCTCGATGCGTTGCATCATCTTGTCCAGATCACGTTCGGTAAGGGTTTGCGTGTTTTCCCTATTCGACAAGGGATTATTCTCGATTGGGTTTCGCGCCATCTCCTTTGCCATCTGCTCAAGGAAATCATTCATCGCCTGACGCAACTCATCCATCAGCTTTTCTATTTCTTCGTCGCTGGCCCCGTCTTCCAACGCCTCGGCCAGTTTTTCCTGAGCCTCGCGCAATTTGCGTTCAACCTCCGATAAATCGCCGAGTTCGAGCGCAAGGGCTGTCTCCCAGAGAATGTCCATTGCCTCGCGCAATTTGTCATCATCATTGGCTGGAACAATCATGCGATAGGCTGATTGCAATGCCAGATAGGCCTTGGGGTCAATCTTGAATTCTTCAGGGTGGGTGGTAACAGCATCAAGCAGATTGGCCACATAAGGCGCGCTATTTGCATCAAGTGCCAGTAAACGACGCTGTTCCACCAATGCTTTTGCCATGGGATCAATGAACCTGCGCCCTGGAAGCTGGATCGTGATTGGTTGGCTTTTGCCGACCTGTCCCGGATCGTCGGTTACTTCGAGGGTAAGGATTACATCACTGCCTGCCCAAGGGTGGCTGGATAAGTCCCGGTTTACCTTTGAAGAACCCGTCCTTGCTCTTGCCCGAGGTAAGGGCAAATCAATTTGGGGTGCTTCAACAAGAGGCCGTGCGTTTTCATTGCCCGCCTCAGCCCTTTCAACAAGGCCCTTTGCTGATATGACACCGAAGTCATCGCGAACCGAATAATTCAATTCCAAAGCGCCAGACAGAGCTGCCCTTGGCACTTCATCGAGGAAAATTTCAGGAATAGCGTCGCGAGTGATGTCCAATTGCCAACTGGCAATTACCTGATCTTTCAACATGATCTCGACCAGGCTGTTGTTTTCCAGGGTTGATGTGAAATTCTTGGTCAGATCATCAACACCGAGATTTTCGTCCTGCCGTGGTTCAAGATTGACAATCTCTTCGCCGGAGCGAATGCGAGCTGTCACCGGCTCTGCTCCCACATAATTGATGGAAAGTTCGCTGCCTTCGAGCGTCTCTACGCTGGCTGTTTGCTGTTTGGGTTCGCTGTCTTGCAAAGGAGCTGCGAAATAGAAAGGAGGTTTTGCCGTATAGGAGGGCGGCGTGACCCACATATCCAGCCTTGAAATAACAAGCTGAGTGTCGATGCGTGGCTCGAATATGTCGCCGATCCGGCCGCCATTGCTGCTATAGGAAAATCCAAGTGCGATAAAAGCCGCCAGGGGCAAGATTGCTCTTAACGCAAAACGGTCAAAGAGATTTCCATTGGGCTGGGCAGATCCGGCAGCAAGATTATCCAATTCGGCTGCCATGCGTTTTTTATGCTCTTGCCAAAGGGCTGCAGCAAACGGGTCATCATTGTTGGTTGGGGTGTCCAGTTGCGCGGTGACGGGACGATGGGCAAAGCCGGATGCTTTTTCGATTCGGCGATGGATTTGATTATCTGACGGCAGTTTGAACCCATGAAGTTTCGTTAATGCAGCTACAACTATCGCAACGAAGAGGACCAGCGAAGCCCAGCGGGCAAAATCTGGCATTTGTTGCCAAACCCCTGCCCATGACAGGGTAACAAAAACACAAGCAGTCAGAAAAAACGGAACGAGGCGGGGCCATAGGCGCTCCCAAACCTCGGCGAGATAGGACAGTAAGTAAACGGTTTTTCCGGCAGAGAAATGGCGCGTCTCAGCGGCAGCTGGTTTTTCAGCTTTGGTATTCTGGATTTGAGTACCTTCCTTTGCCAAATCAAACCTTACCAAGACCAGCGATCTTTGCGCCGCATGACACAATAGCGAATATCATTACACCATAATGGGGCTATTTAGAGAAGAGTCAAAGGGTAGCAGGTAAGTTGGCAGAAATGTGATCGAAAATTTTCTGCCGGATTTATTCAAGGACCCATAGAAAAGAAAAGGGCCCTTCAGAGAAAACTTCCAAAGGGCCCGAATAAATGACGTAATTCCTGTTGAACTAGGCCGCAGCGACCTGACCGAGCGAATTGTCGATAGAAGAAACAATCTCGTCAATATCGCTCTTTTTGGCAATCAAAGCCGGGCTTAAGGTAAGCGTATTGTTGAAACCGTTCAAGGAACGGTTGGTCACGCCGATCACAACGGCATCATTGGCCATGCAAGCGGCCACAACTGCTTGAGCCACGCTTTCATGAACGGGCTCTTTGGTTTCGCGATCTGTTACCAGTTCCACGCCGCAGAACAGGCCCTTGCCCCGGATATCACCAATCATGGCGTGTTTGCCTTTCAAGGTTTCCAGCCTATCCAGCAGGTAATCGCCCATGGCGGTGGAATTATCGAGCAGATTTTCCTCTTCAAGAATGTCCATATTGGCCATGGCAGCTGCTGGTCCTGCGGTACACCCGCCAAAGGTGGAGATATCGCGGAAATAGCTCATTGGGTCACTCGGATCGGCTTTGAACATGTTGAAAACCGCTTCTGTGGTCACGGTGCAGGAAATCGCCGCATACCCAGATGCGACACCTTTTGCCATGGTCACCATATCAGGCTTGATGCCGTAGTGCTGATAGCCAAACCAGGTTCCGGTCCGGCCCATTCCGCAGACGACTTCATCAATGATCAGCAGAATTTCATATTTCTGGCAGATTTCCTGAACGCGTTCCCAATAGCCTGCCGGCGGAGTGATAACGCCACCGCCTGCAGTGATTGGTTCAAGGATCAGGCCGCCAACGGTGTCCGCGCCTTCGCGCAGGATTACTTCTTCAATGGCATTGGCTGCTCTGATGCCGTAATCTTCGACATCGCCCCACTGGCTGCGATATTCAAGGCAATGGGGGACTTCCACAAAGCCTTCGGGGAAAGGACCATATTGCTCCCGGCGCTGAGCGTGACCGCCGGAGGCCAATGTGGCAATTGTTGTGCCGTGATAATCGCGATCACGATAGAGGATTTTGTGTTTCTTGCCGCCATATTTGTTGTGGGCAATCTGGCGAACAATCTTGTAGGCTTTTTCATTGGCCTCGGAGCCTGAGTTTGAATAATAGACACGGGACATGCCTGGCATTTTCTCAATCAGGCGTTCGGCGAACATTGCGCCGGGTATTGTGCCCATGGCGCCGGCAAAATAATTCATTTTGATCAATTGATCGCGAACAGCGTTGGCAATTGATTCGCGGCCATAGCCCACATTTACTGTCCATACACCGCCGGAGACAGCATCAAGATGCTCGCGTCCGGCCTGGTTCCAGACCCGCATTCCTTTTCCCTCGATGATAATCAACGGATCAACGGTTTCGAATTTTTTGTGCTGGGTCAGATGGTGCCATACATTGGCTTTGTCAGCTTCAACGACAGCTGTGTAGTCATTCGGATTGTGAGGTACATTCATTTTGGAACTCCTAGCCTGCCATCAGGCAACCAAATTTGAAAAACAATTGCACTCCCGATGGGTATATTGAGTTCATCAAGGAGAGGTCCGCATTTTGATATAGTGTCATTCAGTTTGTCAAAATCGGATAGTTCCAGAATCGCGCTTATCTGTGAACCAGATTCGGCATTGTGGAATCAATCGGGTCAGGCGTTTTTCAGATGAAATCAGGTCTGCCAGTCGGGCAGACTGTCAAGATTGATGATTTGTTCTGTTGTGAAGCGTGGGCGGATGACATGATACTGGTCACCTTTTACAAGCACTTCTGGCACCAAAGGACGGGTATTATAGGTTCCCGCCTGCACGGCACCATAGGCTCCAGCGGCATAAATCGCGTAGAGATCACCGCGTTCCATCAAAGGCAAATTGCGATCACGGACCATGTAGTCGCCAGTTTCGCAAACGGGTCCAACCAAGTCAGCGGCGCCCCATTTGGTTGCATTGTCCGGTTCTATAATGGGTTTCACATCGTGATGGGCGTCATACAGAGTAGGGCGAATGAGATCATTCATGGCAGTATCGCCAATGAGGAAGGTTTTTTCACCCGCCTGTTTTTGAAAGATGATTTCGCCGACAAGAATGCCCGCATTGCCTACCAATAACCGGCCTGGTTCGAAAATAACTTTACAACCTAGATGGCCAACATTTTTGCGTACGATCTGAGCATAGGCTTCGGGGCTTGGCGGGGGCTCATTGCCTTGGCGGTATGGAATGCCAAGGCCGCCGCCCATGTCTACATGAGCTATTGTATGCCCTTGGGCGCGCAGGCGCTGAACCAGACCTTCAAGGCGTGAGTAAGCCTGATCGAATGGTTCAAGATCAATGATCTGGCTGCCAATATGCATATCGATACCAGTGACTTTGATGCCCGGAAGTGTTGCAGCCAATGCGTAAATCTCTTCGGCCTGATCCCATGCAACGCCGAATTTGTCTTCTTTTTTGCCTGTGGAGATTTTCGCATGTGTTTTTGCGTCCACATCTGGATTGATGCGAAAAGATACTGGCGCTGTTTTATCAAGAGCGACGGCTCTTGCGGAAAGAGCGTGCAATTCAGGTATGGATTCGATGTTGAAGCACAAGATACCAGCCTTAAGTGCCGCATCCAATTCCTCGTCCTTTTTCCCAACGCCGGAGAAAACGATTTTTTCAGGTGGAATGCCTGCTTTTAAAGCTCTTTGCAGTTCGCCGGCAGAAACAACGTCAGCGCCAGAGCCAAGCCTGGCCAGGGTTACAAGAATAGCCTGATTGGAATTGGCTTTCATTGCATAGCAGACGAGAGCGTCCATATCGTCAAAAGAATTGGAAAATACTTTAAAGTGGCGCTCAAGGGTTGCTGTTGAATAGCAGTAGAACGGCGTACCCACAGCAGCAGCTATTTCAGGAACAGGCACATTTTCAGCATGCAATATGCCATCGATATACTCGAAATGGTTCACCGTTTGAAACTCCGGAAAAGAAATCAGTTATTGCGCAGGATTTTAGATCAGCGCGTCCAGGAAAAAGGGATTGTCTGGTTTTTCCGGTTCGGTTTGCTGCTTAGTCGCGTCTTCTGAGGTGATTTGTGCGCTTGGAGGGGCCTCTAAAGCGCCTTTTCGTCCGCACGAAGATATGCCCAATGCGATGATCAGCAGGGCAAGGCCTAAGGTGGTTTTTCTAAACGTGCCATTCGTCATGGCGATCACTCCAACAGGTTTTTAAGCCATATTCTTCATGCCAGTTGAATTGTCAAATACAGCAGTCGAATCAGGCCGAAACATGATCAATCGAAATTACTTTTCTTTAGAACGTTTTTTCTTCCAATAGGCCACTTGCCGTTTGACATTTGCAGGCGCTGTGCCACCAAAACTCTTTCTGGAGGCAACAGATTTTTGCACGGACAAAACCTCAAAAACCTTGTTCGTGATTTTGGGGTTGAGCGATTGCAAATCAGCCAAGGAAAGATTTTCCAGGCCGCAGTTGTTTTTTTCAGCCATGGCAACGGCTGCGCCTGTTACATGATGCGCTTCTCGGAAAGGAAGGCCCGTTTCCCGAACCAGCCAGTCGGCAAGATCTGTGGCAATCGAAAAGCCTGATCCGGCTGCCTTTGCCATTGGATCGACATTGATGGTCATATCCGAAACCATTCCGGTCATGGCAGCAATGGCAAGTTCCAGATTTTCGGCAGCATCAAACACAGCTTCCTTGTCTTCTTGCATGTCTTTTGAATAGGTCAGGGGCAGGCCCTTCATGATTGTCAAAAGCGCAATCAGCGCTCCGTTGATCCGACCTGTTTTGGCGCGGACCAATTCGGCGGCATCCGGATTTTTCTTTTGAGGCATGATGGATGAGCCGGTGGAGAAACGATCAGAAAGCCTGATAAAATTGAATTGAGGTGTCGACCAGATCACGATCTCCTCGGCAAGGCGCGACAAGTGCATGGCGCAAATGCTTGCGAGCGACAAAAACTCCAGCGCAAAATCTCTATCAGATACAGAATCGAGGGAGTTTCGTGTCGGTTCACGGAAGCCCAGTGCTTTTGCGGTCTGTTTGCGGTCAATCGGGAACCCGGTTCCCGCAAGGGCTGCTGCTCCCAAGGGGCATTCATCCATTCTTTGAATGGCATCCATTGCCCGGGAGCGATCTCTTGCAAACATTTCAACATAGGCCATGCAATGATGGCCGAAAGTGACCGGTTGCGCCGTTTGTAAATGGGTAAAACCCGGCATCACAGTTGATGCATGGATTTCTGCCTTGGCAATGAAAGCGTCCATCAAAGAGCCAAGTATGGAATGAATCATGATGGTCTGCTCTTTTACCCAGAGGCGAAAATCAAGGGCAACCTGATCGTTTCGGGAGCGAGCAGTATGCAAGCGTCCGGCGGCAGGGCCGATCAAATCGGACAGGCGCGCCTCAATGTTCATATGAATATCTTCAAGGGCAGCGGAGAACTCAAATTTGCCGCTTTCAATCTCTGACGAAATTGTGTCTAGACCTTTTAGGATGGCTTTGGCATCACTCTTTGAAATAATGGCTTTGTCGCAGAGCATTTGAGCATGGGCTTTTGAGCCTGCGATATCCTGCGCATAGAGTTTCTTGTCAAAGCCGATAGACGCATTGATGGCTTCCATGATGGCATCAGGGCGTTCGGAAAAACGTCCGCCCCACATCTGGTTGCTGGCTTTTTTTGAATTGGATGGCGTTTTAGCCATGATTGAAGCTCCGGAAATTGTTCCAAATGAATGGGCTGATAGATCGGATGGAGAGTAATTAAGTGAGCGATACAAAAAAAACCGATGTAATTCTACCCTTAACCGGCAGCAAAAGCACAAGTGCTGCTTTTAGGCATGCGATTTTGCTGGGTGGACTGCTTGTCCTTGCGGCCTGTTCGGATGATAGCAATCAGGCTGAAGTGGCGAATATTGGCCAATGTTCCGCAGCCAAAGAAATTGCCGCGGCTCTTGGCTCCAAAATCGGAGGCGATATTGCCGCTTTTGGAATTTCCGATACTCCGATCAAAATGCCTTTGTTGAGCTTCAAGGACCGTGAAGGCAAAGCGGTTGATACAGCCTCCTTTGAAGGCAAGACGATTTTGTTCAATCTTTGGGCAACCTGGTGTGCGCCTTGCCGCCACGAAATGCCGGCGTTTGATGCGCTTCAGGCAGAATTTGGCGGTGATGAATTTGAAATCATTCCCGTGAGTGTGGATCGCGGCGGCCCGGAAAAGCCTCTAGCGTTCTATGAGGAAATCGGCCTGAAGCATTTGCCGTTCTATCAGGACGAAACCATGGGCGTGTTTAACACACTTAAAAAACAGAGCCTTGCCTTTGGCCTGCCGGTGACGGTGCTTCTGGATGAAGAGGGCTGTATTTTAGGCTCACTCAACGGGCCCGCAGAATGGGCTGGTGAAGATGCCAAGACGCTGATCAGAACAGCGCTTGGAAAATCCAACTGATTTTGCTGTAATTTTTCTGAGCGCTAGATGACGCTGCACGAAAGTTCCGGAATGCCGTCCACATGAGCATGCAGCCTGTCGCCCTTTTTTACAGGACCAACGCCTGAGGGTGTTCCGGTGAAAATGATATCGCCAGCGGCAAGCTCAAATAATTGGGACAGATAGGAAATCGTCTCTGGAATGTTCCAGATCTGCTGATTGATATTGCCGGTTTGTTGTCGCTTTCCATTCACGTCGAGCCAAATTTCACTTTGGGAAATATCGCCCGCCGCCTGCTTTTCAATGAGGTGCGAGCAGGGGGCAGACTTCTCAAAAGCTTTGCCGATCTCCCACGGCCTGCCAGCTTTTTTCATCTCACTTTGCAAATCCCGCCGGGTCATATCTAGTCCCACGGCATAACCGAAGATACTGGCATCTGCCCTTTCCAACGATAAATCCTTGCCTCCCTGTTTAAGGGCAACCACCAATTCCACTTCGAAATGAACATCCTTGGATTTGTCCGGGTAAGGAAAATCTACGCCGGATTGGAGAATATTGTTCGGGTTCTTTTGAAAGAAGAAAGGTGGCTCGCGGTCATCATGACCCATTTCGATTGCATGAGCAGCGTAGTTTCTTCCCACACAATAAACTCGCCTTATCGGAAAGTGCTGATCTGATCCGATTATGGGAAGCAAGGTAAGAGGCGCGGGCGGGAATACAGTCTTCAAGATCAGGTCACTTTGTTTGGAGTTTTGTATTTGGCATTGTCCCAGAGGCAATTGCTCATGATGTTTTCCAGGATATCAACGGCCTTCATAATATCTGCCTGATTGATGTAAAGCGGTGTGATGCCAAATCGCATGATATTGGGCGCGCGAAAATCACCAATCACACCATGGTCAATCAGTGCCTGCATTGCTGCATAGCCCTGCTCGAAGCTGAAAGAAACCTGACTGCCGCGCTCCTGGGGATTTCGCGGACTTGCCAATGCGAGTTGTGGGCATTTTGCTTCAACTTCCTTGATGAAAAGCTCTGACAATTCGATTGAAGCTTCACGCAGTTTTTGTGTGTTGATGTCAGACCAGATTTCCAAGGCTTTTTCCAGACAGGTGAGTTGAATGACCGGAGGTGTGCCTACCCGCATGCGTTCAATGCTTGGGGCAGGTTTGTAATGGATATCAAAGGCAAATGGCGCATCATGCCCCAACCACCCGGACAGTGTGGGGTTGATGGTCTTGATCAGGTCAGGGCGCACATAAATGAATGCCGGAGCGCCGGGCCCCCCGTTCAAATATTTGTAGGTACATCCTACAGCAAATTCACAATTGGATTGTTCAAGATTTACAGGCAATGCACCTGCACTATGGGCCAAATCCCAGATCATTACGGCTCCGGCATCATGGGCAGTGCGGGTGATTTCCCTCATATCGTGCTTGCGACCCGTACGGTAATCAATCTCTGTCAGCATCACTGCCGCGATAGAATCATTGATTTCATCGGCAATATTTTCGGGAGCCACAATCCTCAATTCATGGCCTTTATTCAGGGATCTGATCAGGCCTTCGGCCATATAAAGGTCCGTTGGAAAATTGCCGCTATCGGAAAGAATGACTTTTCGATCAGGCCTCATTTCAAGAGCGGCGGCCAATGCCTGATGGACTTTGACGGATAAGGTATCGCCCATCATGACACTGTTTTGCGGCGCGCCGATTAATCGGCCAACAAGATTGGCAACCCGGCCCGGCTGGTCCATCCAGTTGCACTCGTTCCAACCCTTGATAAGAGCTTGGCCCCATTCCTTTTCAATCATGGTGCTGGCATGCAAAGCAACGCCTTTGGGCAATGGCCCCAGGGAATTGCCATCAAGATAGATGATATCGTGCGGAATTTCGAAGCGGTGCTTTCGATAAATGTTTGGTTCAGAACTCATGATATTGCGCAAAATAGTTGGAAGAAAATGGGGGTAGGCAGAAACATATGAAAACAGGAAATCGAGATTTTTACAATGTCAGTCTTGCTGCAACATTTGCAAATCTTTTTTGCCATCGGCGGCGGCATCACTATCTGCTCATTTGATATTTTTACAGGAGGGTTGCCAAACATCTTCAGCCATCTACCATGGCGCTTCTGCTTCACCCGCTGATTTGCTGGAGGTTTTTCGAATGGCTTCGCGTTTCCTAGTTTTTGTCTTTATCCTGTTCGCTCTGCCAACCATCGTTTTCGCCGGTGCCAAAGAGAGGGTTGCAGCCCTTGCGCCCAAGGGCATGGTTTTTGTCATGGACAAGAATGGTAATGAATTGATTGCCCAGAACAGTGACAAGAAATTCGTACCGGCCTCGGTGGCAAAAACCGTAACGGCCTGGCTGGCAATGGAAACTCTGGGCGGGGATTATCATTTCAAAACCCAATTCTATTTGAGCAAAGACAGAGTTTTATATGTTCGCGGAGGCGGCGATCCGTTTTTGATTTCTGAAGAATTGGCAATCCTGGCCCCGCAGCTTTTGGCCGTAACAGGCAAAGAGGCTTTTAGCGGTATGGTGATTGATGCGAGCTATTATCCGAAGGATTTGCAAATTCCAGGTATCGAAAAGGACGATGAATCCTATAACGCCTTGAACACTGCGCTTGCTGTAAACTTCAATACCATCCATGCTCGGCGTAAGGGCAAGACTGTTACTTCAGCGGAGAAGCAAACTCCCATCACGCCCATGGCGATCAGTCAATTTCGCAAGCGGGGACCCAATGGAAGAGGGCGCATCAGCCTTGCCCAGGAAGACCCGGCAATCAGCCTGATATATGCCGGTGAACTGATCGCCGCTTTCATCAGTAAAGAGGGCGGCGAAGTTAAGGGGAGGATAATAGTTGGTTCGGTGCCGGATGGTTTGGAACCTGTTTATGTGCATGAGCAATCCCGCCCTTTATCTGATCTGCTCACTCAAATGTTGCTTGGGTCAAACAATTACATGGCCAACCAAATTTTTCTTGAAGTAGGGGCCCGGCAATTGGGCGGGTCGGTGAGTTTGGAGAAATCCCTGAAAGTGGCAAATGATCTGCTTGCAAAAAATGGCCTTGGTGATGCGATTGAGCTTGAGGAAGGTTCCGGCATCAGCAGCGGCAATCAATTTACCCCTCGTGGTCTTGCAAAGGTTCTGGACCTGTTTGAAAATAATGCCGAATTATTGAAAAAGACGAAAGCCGGCTCGCGGTATAAGACTGGAACGCTTTCGACTGTCAGCACGCTGGCGGGTTATGCCGAAACCAAAAAGAATGGTCGTGTCCGATTTGTCATCGCTTTGCCGGGGCGCACTGGAAAATTACGGTTTCGAATTCTGAGCTTGCTTGAAAAGGAGTTGTGAAATCCCAGGGGGCATCCCTTCCAACAGGTGTTATCTCCCAGAAACCTCACAGAGCCATCTGGGAAAAGAACTTCCAGGCGACTTCGCTTTGGTATTTGTGAATGTCTGGTTCGCTGTAAATCACCAGTTTGAGATCCACGCACCAATCACCATCTCCGGCAATTATCAATTTTCCTTCGTTGATTTCCTTAACAATAGAAGCTTCAGGCAACCAGGCCAATCCGGCGCCTTGCAGACACAAGCTCTTTAATGCTTCGGAAAAGGAATCTGCATGGCGAACTCTTAAATTAGGCTGCTTTGGAAAAAAAATCTGCTCGGTCACAGACCCAAGAAAGGAACCGCTGGAGTATTGCAGATATGGCATGGGCGGACTATCCCATCCTGGCAATTTCCAGTTTTTGGATGAAAATGAATCGGGTGAGTAAACTGGCAGCAGCCTATCAGTTCCGATTTCGATGTGATGAAATTTTTGCTCATCAAGCATTATGGGGACACTTGCAAACTTGTAGCACATCAGGAAATCACAGTTTTGCTCAGAAAGCTGTTCGCAGCAATTGTGCAGGTTGTCAGAGATCACTTTCGTTTTCAGATCAGGGATAATGGTTTCCAGTTTTGACAAAATTGGCATCAGATTATGTATTGAAATTGAGTGAGGCGCTGCAAATCGCAATGTATCAGCACTCATCCCCGCTCTTGCTCTGATATCATCGCGCGTTCGGTGAAGCGTTTGCAGCAATCGTTTTGCTGTTGGCAGAAAGTCTTCACCGGCAGCCGAGAGGGTGGCCGGAAAGGTCTTTCGGTCAATCAGTTCAGCTCCCAGCCATATTTCCAATGATTGGATACGGCGTGAAAAAGCAGACTGGGTGATATTGCGCTCAGCGGCCGCTTTGGTGAAGTTCATCGACTTTGCAAAACAAACAAAATCATCCAGCCAATTGATATCCATAATCCGATCTCCAGCAGAAATTATCAAAGCAGATTATTCAGCGTTATGCAATTTTGGAATAACGCGATGATGAAATAGCATTTGCCGGATCAATGATTTTATTTCAGTATGTTTGAAATCTTGAATTAATTGAAAGAAATCAGACCATGCATCTAGCGCGTTTCAAACGGATATCACTCGGCCATTTTCCTACGCCATTGGAGAAAATGGAGAATTTGACCAAGACGTTAGGTGGACCCCAATTATGGATCAAGCGAGATGATTGTACTGGTTTGGCAACCGGTGGCAACAAAACCCGAAAACTTGAGTTTCTGGTCGCCGATGCCATTGCAAAGGGTGCTGATACGCTTGTGACGCAAGGCGCAACCCAATCCAACCATGTTCGTCAAACAGCAGCTGCGGCCCGCAAATTGGGTATGAAATGCTACGCATTATTAGAGCGCCGTGTGACCAATCAGGGCGACCAGTATGAGCAAGCTGGTAATGTGCTGCTCGATGACCTTCTGAAATGTGAGTATGAATTTCGTGATGCCGGCCCCGACATGAATGTTGAAGGCCAGGCCTATGCAGATCGACTCTCTGAAAAAGGGCATAAAACCTATTTCATCCCCGGCGGCGGCTCCAACACGATAGGGGCGCTTGGTTATGCAAATGCTGCTGCCGAATTGGTTTATCAGGCCGACAGCATGGGCATTCATTTCAATAAGCTAGTGCACGCCACCGGAAGTGCAGGTACTCAGGCAGGACTGGTGGCTGGTTTTCACGCGATGAACACACCCATTGATATTGTTGGCATCTCCGTGCGGGCCAACAAGGAAAAACAAATCGACAATGTGCACAAGCTTGCTGTTGCCACTGCAGATTTGATCGGCGCCCGCGGCGAATTAGAACGGGGCATGGTCGAGGCTTTTGATGAATATGTCGGTCCAGGTTACGGACAGCCGAGCGATGAAATGGTCGATGCAATATCTTTACTGGCCGCAGAAGAAGGTATTTTCCTTGATCCCGTCTATTCGGGCAAAGGAATGGCTGGTCTAATCGGCCTGATCCAAAAAGGCTATTTCCGCAAAGATGAAAATGTGGTCTTCCTTCATACGGGCGGAGCATCGGGACTATTTGCCTATCAACATTTATTTTCCAAACAAAAGGTTGCTTGATGGGATCAATCGTTTTTGAGCGAGAAGGTAAAGGGTTTCCGCTAGTGTTCGTGCATGGCTATTTGGCTGGGTCGGGCATTTGGCAAGAACAACTTGCTTACCTCAAAAACAGATTTGACGTTATCCTGCCCAATATGCCCGGCTTTGGCTTGAGTGCCGAAATGCATGCCCCCAACACAATTGTTGGTTTTGCGGAAAAAATTCTGTCGGACCTTCTTGATATTGGAATCAATACTTTTCATTTGGTCGGTCATTCCATGGGAGGAATGGTTGTCCAAACAATGGCTGCATTGGCGCCGGAGCGAGTGCAGCATCTGGTTTGCTACGGGACGGGTCCGGTTGGCGTTTTACCCAATCGTTTTGAAACGATCGAGGCTTCACGCCAGCGCCTTACCCATGACGGATTGGAGAAAACGGTTAAACGCATTGCAGCGACATGGTTTCGTGATGGTGAGAATGCCCCGGGTTATCAGCAATGCGTGGATCTTGGGATGCAAGCCACCATGCAGGCGGCTTTGGCCAGTCTTGAGGCTTGGGAGACATGGGACGGTTCAGATCAGTTAAAGCAGATCAAGGCACCTAGCCTGGTGGTTTGGGGAGATAGCGATCGTTCCTATGGATGGTCTCAACCCGAAGCTTTATGGCGGGGAATTTCTGGTTGTTCACTTGCAGTGGTTCCAGGTTGCGCGCACAATGTTCACTTGGAAAAGCCTAAATTATTCAATGTAATTTTGGGAGATTTTCTGCCGACAACTCCGTGAAAAATAATTGAAACGGATTTAACCCGCCCATTAATGTCGGCATATGGGCACTCACACTGGGAGTTAAGAAATGAAAAAAACAATCATTGGTGCCTTTGTGGCGCTGGCTATGTCCAGCACTGCGGTATTGGCTGAAAAGGTAAAAATTGGTGCGCCAGCCTGGACGGGTGCTCAGGCAATTGCTGCCCTCATTAATGAAGTTGTCACAACCAAAATGGGTAGTGAAGCAGAATTGGTGCCAGGCGATAATGCGGCGATTTTCGCGGCGATGGATGCCGGCAAGGGTGATATTGATGTGCATCCAGATGTCTGGCTTCCCAACCAGAAAAGCTTCACTGACAAATATGTTGATGGAGCAGGAACAGTTGCCCTGTCTGAGAACGCCTATGAAGGCAAACAGAGCTTTTGTGTTTCAAAACAGTTTTCTGAAGCCAATAATGTCACATCCATCTTCGATCTGGCGCGTCCTGAAATTGCCAAACTGATGGATTCTGATGGCAATGGCAAAGGCGAAATCTGGGTTGGCGCACCTGGCTGGGCGTCGGCCAATGTGAATGAAGTAAAAGTCCGTGACTACGGTCTTCTACCCTTCATGGATCCTATCCGTGCGGACCAGTCAGTCATGACTGCAACCGTTGGCGACTCTATCAAAAAAGGCATGGGTTACGCTTTTTATTGCTACTCACCACACGCAATCTGGTTCCAGCATGATGTTGTGCGCCTGTCAGAACCAGCTTTTGACGCCGCCAAATACAAGGCGATTCAGCCATCAGAAGATCCAAACTGGTATGAGAATTCAAAAGTCATGACGGAAGATGCGCTTAAGCAAGTGCAAATCGCCTATTCCAAGTCTTTGGCTGAGCGTTCTCCGGCAATTACGGAATTGCTGAAAAACATCAAATTGACCGGCGAGGATGTGTCCAATTTTGCTTTCCAGATTGAAGGCGGAAAACCGGCTGCTGAAGTTGCCAAAGAATGGGTAGCTGCCAATTCTGATCGTGTTGATAGCTGGCTCGGTCTGTAATCAATAAATAAGAGTGTCCATAATGTATGGGCACTCCACATTTTTCATACAAAAGTAGGAATACGATGTCTCAGCAAGGCTATTCTATTGAAATATCTAATGTATGGAAAATCTTTGGCTCCCAAGCCGAAGCGGCCTTGGCAGACATACGGGCCAATGGCCTAACCAAAAAACAGGTTTTGGAAAAATACCAATGTGTCATCGGGGTGGCTGATGCCAGCATGAGCATTAATCCCGGTGAAATCTTTTGTGTGATGGGGCTTTCAGGTAGTGGCAAATCCACCCTTGTTCGCCATATCAATCGCCTGCTTGAACCGACCGCGGGCCAAATCCTTGTCAATGGTGAGGACATCATGGCCATGCCGCCGGATGTCTTGCGGAAATATCGCAATGAACATATTTCCATGGTCTTCCAGAATTTTGGCCTCATGCCCCACCGCTCTGTTCTCGACAATGTGGCTATGCCCTTGGAAATCCGGGGTATACCAAAAAATCAGCGAAACGAAATTGCTGAACGCACCATTGATATGGTGGAATTGACCGGATGGGGCAACAAATTTGCCCACGAGCTTTCCGGCGGCATGCAGCAACGTGTTGGCCTGGCCCGCGCTCTCGCTGCGGATCCGCAAATATTGTTGATGGATGAGCCGTTCAGTGCGCTCGATCCGCTTATTCGTCGTCAGCTTCAAAACGAATTCATGAAGCTGGCATCCCAGATGAACAAGACCACGGTTTTTATTACACATGATCTGGATGAAGCCGTTCGCATTGGAGATCGCATAGCGATCATGCGCGATGGTCGGGTTGTGCAAACCGGAACGCCTGAAGAGATTGTCCTGCATCCGGCAGATGCCTATGTTTCAGACTTTGTGGCAGGTATTTCGCGCTTGAAGGTGGTCAAGGCTCATGCGGTGATGCAGCCCATCAAGCAGTTTGAAAGTACCAATGGAGGGGTTTCCAAAGCAGCCAAATCTTTTCCGGTAAATGCTTCCCTAAGTGTGCTTATCGAGCACGCGATCAAAAATGAAGACCCTATGATAATTGTAGATGACAGCGGCAAGCGTAAAGGCGTTATCACGCGAAGTGACCTTCTGCGCACGGTAATTGAAGGGACCGAAACCTCATGAGTGGTATGGACGCAGTCATTTCAGATAAAAGCGCTGAAGAGCATGCCGAAAATCGTGCTGAAAACCGCGAAGAGCTTTTGCGGGAATTTGTCGGCACAAATTTTGATTACTATTCACAAAACTTTGCCAGGATTGGCGCCAAGGCGGACTTTACCTGGACCTTTAACATCATGGCAGCGTTGCTGGGACCGATATGGTTTGGCATGCGCGGTATCTGGAAATGGGCGCTACCCTTTGTGATTTTGGAAACATTCGCGCTGATTCAGATCATTCGCGGCCTGTTCGGCGATTTGGGCGCTTCAGCTCGCGACAGAATTTCACAAATCGAGGCAACTCTGGCCTTTAGAAATCAACAACTTGAAGCGGCGGTCAACAAGCAAGCCGATAATATTGATGTTTTCAAGCGGGCAATAGCCTCCCTTGAGCAGGCTATTGCCGATATTAAACAGGAAATAATGGTAGCAGAATCCAATGCTGTATGGATCGTGCTGTTTGGGCTTGCTGTTTTACTGGCCATCAAAATGGCTGAGGGCGTCATTGCCAACCCGGCCCTTGAAAGTCGGTTTTCACTGTGGTTGTCCGACCGAACAGTCAAGGCCGGACTTCATCCAATGCGAACCGGAATTGCGATGTTTTTTGTATTGACAGTTTTTGCGGTGAGCATTCTCCATTTTGCTTTTCCCGGCGTGGTGCCTTTTCTTGGTGAGTTTCCAACGGATGCCAATATCCGCTTAACTGCCATCAAGTTGGTAGAGCAACTCTTTGAATTTGTGCGATCCAGTGGCCAATGGCTATTCGATTTCATCAGCTATGGCATTCGCGTAGTGCTGGACGGTTTGGAAGTTCTATTCGTTCAGACCCCCTGGCCGGTTATTGCAAGCTTCATCATTCTGCTGACCTGGCTTTCGGCCGGTCTGTCTGGGGCAATAGCCTCAGGATTATTTCTTTCCTATATGGGGCTGTTCGGATTTTGGGAAAAAGCAATGACCACTTTGGCACTGCTTGGTACAGCGGCCTGTATATCGATTGCACTTGGCATTCCGCTTGGCCTTTTCTGTGCCAGACGCCCACGGTTCTATGCAGTCATCAGGCCGATTATGGACTTTATGCAGACCATGCCGTCTTTCGTATTCATGATCCCTGTAATCGCATTTTTCAGCGTGGGTAAACCGGCTGCTGTAATCACCACAATGATTTTTGGCGGAACTCCTGTTGTCAGACTGACAGTGTTGGGCATGAGAGGCGTGCCAGAATCCGTGCGGGAAGCTGCCATCGCCTACGGCGCGTCCAAATGGTATTTATTGACAAAAGTTGACTTGCCACTGGCTGCACCCTCGATTCTTGCAGGTGTCAACCAGACCATCATGCTTAGCCTGGCAATGGTTGTTGTGGCGTCCCTTATTGGTGCCAAAGGATTGGGTGAGGATGTTCTGGAGGCGCTTCAATATTCATCTGTAGGTCAGGGTATTCTGGCAGGCTTTGCCATCCTGTTTTGCGCGATGATACTCAATAGGGTGATCCAAGGGCAAAGAGATTAGGGAATGCTTTTCCTGTCTGATAATCCAAGTACCCATTATATACTTAAGGACGAAAGTCAGATCGCGTCGTGAAATATATCAATATCTTATATAAATAAACTGGTGCCCCCCGCCGGAATCGAACCGGCACTCCCGAAGGAACGGGATTTTGAATCCCGCGCGTCTACCAATTCCACCAGAGGGGCATACCATGGCTTTTCAGCCAGAACTGCAGAGCAGGTAGCATCTACATCCAAGGTGCTTTGCGGGTCAAGTCATAAACGATGAAATTTACCGTTGTTTTGCGTTTCGGTTCTGTCGACGCATTTTTGGCTCCGGTTAATCGCGATATGTCATGAAGTGCTTATGATGCTGAGTGATCAAAAGAAAATCTGCCCGAATTGAGACCTCTTGCCGGGCAGGAGCGAATACCATAAACCACCCTCTATTCGTATCGCAGGTCCTGTTCCTTGAACGGGCCGCAATTGTTACAAAAGAGATTGTCATGCTCCAAATGATCAACCGCTGGATTAGAGCTCTTTATGATTGGGTTTTATCCCTTGCTGCCCATCCAAAAGCTACTTGGGGTCTGTTTGGGGTCTCCTTCGCGGAAAGTTCGTTTTTCCCGATCCCGCCGGATATCATGTTGATCCCGATGGTCCTTGCAAAAAAAGCCAAATGGTTTTTCTTGGGGTCTGTCTGTCTGGCCGGGTCCATTCTGGGTGCCTATGTTGGCTATTTCATTGGAGCGGAATTGTTTGACCGGATAGGCCGCCCGATTCTGGCGTTCTACGGCAAGGAAAATTCGTTTCAAAGCGTCGCAGACTGGTACAATACCTGGGGCGGATGGGGTGTGTTGTTTGCGGCAGTCACGCCATTTCCGTACAAAGTTCTGACGATTTTTTCCGGGGCCACGGGCCTTAATCTGGTCACCTTCACCGTGGTAAGCATTATTGGACGTGGGCTTCGGTTCTATCTGGTTTCCTATCTGCTTTATCGTGTTGGTGAACCCATTCAGGAATTCATTGAAAAACGTCTTGGTCTGATGTTTACCATTGCGGTGGTCCTGCTGCTTGGCGGTTTCGCCGCTGTCCGATTTATGTTTTAAAGTGAGAGACGTATGAACCTCAATGTATCCACCTCACAGTATCAACTGATCACAGGCATTTTGATATTTTTGGGAATGATCGCGGTTATTCTCACCGTATTGGGCTTTCAACATATCGGCGGATATATTCCCTGCAAATTATGCCTTGGTCAGCGTGAGCCTTATTATGCAGCAATACCGATTGCCGGTCTGGCAGTTATGTCCGCCTATTTTGTGTGGCCTGCATGCCTGACGCGCGGCGCCCTGGCGATTGCCGGTTTGTTGATGGTCTATGCTGTGGTGCTCGGTGTTCAGCATGCGGGCGTGGAATGGGCCTGGTGGGAAGGGCCTAGCGATTGCGGTGCGGTTGATGGCGGCATCATGACCAATGCCAATGATTTATTGGGATCTTTGACCTCTATAAAGCCGCCATCCTGTAATGAGGCGGCGGGGCGGTTTCTTGGCCTATCCTTTGCCGGGTGGAATGTTGTGGTATCCATGATATTGGCAGGCATTGCCTTTAAGGGCGCTTTTCAAGCGGAACGCTCTGCCTGAGCCTGCCTGAGCCTGCAAGACCATAAGGGCTTATGGCTCCAGCTCGCTGTCCCAATAGAGAAAATCCATCCAGCTTTCGTGCAAATGGTTTGGCGGAAATTTGCGTCCATTGCGATGCAGGTCTTCGATGGTTGGCATAAACGGTTTTTGACCAGGCCACATATTGGCTTGTTTCGGCAATTTGTTTGCCTTGCGCAAATTACACGGTGAACAGGCGGCGCAAACATTTTCCCAGCTGGTTTTACCACCCTTTGAGCGCGGCACAACATGATCAAAGGTCAGTTCCGAGGTAGAACCGCAATATTGGCATTCAAACTTGTCGCGCAAAAACACATTAAATCGGGTAAAGGCAGGATATCGGTTCGGCCTGATATAGGACTTCAAAACCACTACGCTTGGAATCTTCATTTCAAAAGTTGGGCTGTGGACAGCCGCTTCATACTCAGAAACGATATTCACCCGATCAAGGAAAACCGCCTTGATTGCATCCTGCCAGGACCACAAAGAAAGAGGGTAATAACTCAAGGGCCGGTAGTCGGCGTTCAAGACCAGCGCCGGATGTCCATCCAGCGAAACTGCAACCGTCAAGAAAGGCCTCCTTTCAAAATCGATTCGTTGGTACTGTGAGCATAGTGTAGGGCTAACAAAACAAAAATGTGAAGCTGTTTGTGAAATTTACCCCCAATGACTTTAGTGCGACTGATTTGGAACGATTTGGCGGGAGTTTGCCGAAAACCAAGCTCATGAAACAGGCATGGCGTCTCTTTTAACTACTCTATAATAGTCCCATAATATGCGCGCAGCGACCGAGCGCCACGGAGCCCAATCAGCACTTATTGCACGGCAGGTTTTTTCGTCGGGTCTTGTATCCAGTTCCAAGGCAAGTTTGATGGATTCCTGTAGAGCCAAATCGCCTGCCGGAAAGATGTCACGGTGGCCTGCGCAAAACATCAGATAGATTTCTGCAGTCCATGGGCCAATACCCTTGATTGCGGTCAATTGTGCCATCGCATCCTCGGGGCCTAATTCGCACAGACTACCCAAATGAATTTGCTTGTCGATGACAGCCTCGCTCACAGCCCGCAGAGTTCTTTGCTTTGGGCGCGATAGACCCGCTTGCCGCCAACAATCTTCGCCAGCATTCAGAAATGTTTCAGCCGTGAGCGGTGTGACGAACTCTTTCAAGCGAGCGGTTATCGCCGCAGCGCTGGCTCTTGAAACCTGCTGGGAGATGATGATGGTTGCTAGGCCTTCATAGTCGGCAGTGGATAGTCGCAAAGGGATTTCACCGCAGTGCGGCAGGAGACGTTGAAAGACCTCATGAGTTTCTACAAGGTGACTTACGCCTTTCTGGATATGGGATGAATTGGAAATCTTCATGCCTTACTCATTGGTTACAAGTTCTGTTAGGGTCTGGACCCAATGGGGTAGCTGTACCGTCCCAGTTCCCAATTGGGTTTGGACCCTAATTAGGGTCACTTTCAAAAAGCGCTTTTTCATTGCTTGCTAGTGTGAAAGAACACAACCCATGACACAAGACTTTAATATGCCAGATGCAAATGGCCCGCAGGATGGCTCCAAGCCGGTCATGCGATTTGCTCCCAGCCCAAATGGGCGGTTGCATCTTGGCCATGCCTATTCGGCTTTGCTCAATCAGAAAATCGCCCGGGAGATCGGGGCGACATTGCGCCTTCGTGTTGAAAATACCGACCTTATCCGCTCAACGCCGGTTTTGGAGCAGCGCATGCTTGAGGACCTCGAATGGATCGGTTTCAAGTGGGACGGCGCGGTATATCGCCAATCAGACCATTTGGAGAACTATGCAGCAGCCATTGAAATATTGCGGCAGTCGGGCTTGGCGTATCCGGCTTTCATGAGCCGTAAGGAAGTTCAGCACTTCGTTGAACGGGAAACCGAATTGGGAAATTCCTGGCCGGTTGATCCTGATGGCGCGCCGCATTATCCGCCAAATGACAGATTGATGGGCAAGGACCTGCGACAGACATTTATTGATCAAGGCAAACCCCATTCCATCAGGCTGGATATGGAGGCTGCTGCCCAGAGATGCGGCGAAGAATTGACCTGGCACGAAGAAGGCAGCGGCCCGGAAGGTGAAAGCCATATTGTCGCCGTGGACCCGCTGAAATGGGGCGATATTGTCTTGTCTCGAAAGGACAGTCCGGCGAGTTATCATCTGGCCAGTGTTGTGGATGATGCGCTGATGGGGGTTACCCATATCGTGCGTGGCCGGGACTTGTTCTGGTCCACATCTGCCCATCGTTTGTTGCAGACACTTTTCGGTTACGCGGAGCCGAACTATTTTCATCACGATCTCATTCTGGATTTTGATGGGCGCAAGCTATCCAAAAGCCGGAATGATACAAGTCTTGCAGAATTGCGCGCTTCCGGCGCAACACCAAATGACATTCGAAAGATGATCGGGTTGGAAGATTAGAGTCTGGACTCAATTGGGAGATCAAACCCCCGGAGGCTTGTTATCGAATATTAAACGCCGTCTTGATCGTCAGCATGATAAACAGCATCGCAAGGGACGAGCCGAGCGTGAGAAACATCGTGAATTGAGAATTCCAGTAAAAGCGATAGCCAAGCAGGTTATAAACCAGCAGTCCTGTAAACGCGCCAACAAGCAGTATCAACCAATTGCCAATGACTGAAAAACCTGAATAGCCAAAAATACGATCCGTCAGCCAACCACAGATGTAGCTGACACAGCAGACAAAGGTGAAGGCTGTTAAAAGTTGCTGGCTCGAGAATTCCCAAAGCATTTTGCAAATCTCCATTCATTCAAGGGCTATCAGAAATTAGTTACCTTTTCGTAAAACCTCCTTTTACGTAATGTTTGATATCCTCAGGCGCTGGGCAGATGCGTTGATTTCGCCGCCAAGAATGAAGATAAGCCCGAGCATATACAGGAAGATCAATCCGATCATGGCGCCGGCAAGACCTGCATAAGTGGAGACATAATCGGCAAATTGTTCAAGATACATGCCGAACGCAATAGAACCGATCATCCAGCAAAACAGCGTAAACAAAATACCGGGCATGACCGAGCGAATACTTCTATTTCCGGCGGGCAGGAATATATGAACCGATATCAAAATGCTGAACAGAAAAATAACGGCAATCGTTGATCGCCAGAACCAGATCGTCTCGCCCCAGGGAATGATCCAGGGCAGGTACTTTTGAGCCAATTGCCATCCAAGCGGCAACAGGACCAACAAAACCGTGATGATGATCAGGACCAATATGGCCATCAGGACAAAGGCCAAACTCTGGAGGCGCAAGAACCAATAAGCGCGCTTGTCTTGCTGGCGGTAGGATCGATTAAGCGCAACCCGCAGGGCTTCAACGCCGTTGGAGGCAAAGTAAAGTGTCAATAAACCACCAATGGTCAAAAAGTCTCCGCGCTGCTCTGTAAGGACCGAACGGACCTCCCGGGCGATAGCTTCACCGGCGCCTTCGGGCCAATAGTCAAAGATCAGATGAACGACATTATCCGCAAAAGTTCCCAGTTCCAGAAACCCGGCAATAGAAGTTGCGAAAATCAGAAACGGAAATAATGCAAAAAGGCCTGATAGGGCAATGTGACTGGCAATTGCCCAACCATCATCCTGGTTGAACTTCACAAAAGCGTCCCTTAGGACATGGGACCAGAATCGAATTGTTTTCAACATGAGGCAGGTATGGAAGGCTCGAAGCCAACACGCAAGTCTATATTAATCACTGGCTGTTCTTCAGGGATTGGGCTTCATTGTGCCAAGCGGTTGAAAGAGGCTGGTTGGCTTGTGATTGCCACAGCCAGAAAACCCGATGATGTTGCCATGTTAAAAGGCCTTGGGATTGAGGCTTTGCATCTGGATTATATGGATACGGAGAGCATTCGGGATTGTTTTCGCAGGACTTTGGAAATCACTGATGGGCATCTGGATGCGTTGTTTAACAATGGCGCTTACGGACAGGCCGGAGCCGTTGAGGATATTTCCACCGATGTCTTGCGGCAACAGTTCGAGGCCAATTTCTTTGGCTTGCACGAACTGACCAATTTGTGCCTTCCGGTTATGCGCAAACAAGGATCTGGCCGGATCGTCCATTGTTCATCGGTTCTTGGTCTGGTGCCTTATCCCTGGCGCGGTGCTTACAATGCGTCAAAATTTGCACTGGAAGGATTGGCATCGACCATGCGGCTTGAACTGGCCGAGACAGGGATTTTCGTTAGCCTGATCGAACCGGGTCCGATTGAAAGCAAATTTACCAGCAATGGGCTTGCCTATTTCGAGGCGAATGTTGACCGTGAAAACTCGGTTCACAAGCTTGAATATCAGCGCCAATTGGAACGCTTGAAATCGGGCGGCGGGACTGACAAATTCAGGCTTGGACCGCAGGCGGTCTTCAAAAAACTGGAGCATGCCCTAGTTTCAGCAAAACCAAGGGCGCATTATCATGTGACCACCCCAACAATAATGATGGCTCTTGCGAAAAGACTACTGCCACAAAAAATGATTGATGCATTATTGCTAAAATCGGGCTAGGTCATTGGCTACAAAATGTCAGACGTGAAAGAATTATTTGAAAGAAAAAAATGGCTGATTATGTACCTTATCTTATTTTGATCCTGTTGCTGATTGTTGCGGTTATACTGGCAATGGGTTTGTGGAACATGTTGCGCGGCGGCAGTACCTCACGTTCGCAGACCTTGATGCGCTACCGGGTATTGGCCCAATTTATTGCAGTGATTGCGATGGTTGGTGCGCTTTACTTTTTCGGTCGCTGAGAAAGCAAGATAGTTGAGGATTTTCAGATGGTGGTTTTGAACAAGATTTATACAAAGACCGGGGACAAGGGCACCACTGCCCTTGGCAGCGGTGAACGCCGAATGAAATTTGATCTGCGTGTTGCAGCCTATGGAACCGTGGATGAGTGCAATTCAGCGCTCGGCATTGCTCGGCTTGAGACTGTTAAAACCCAGCCTGATCTTGATGCGTCGCTGATCCGGATTCAAAATGATCTGTTTGATCTAGGAGCTGATTTGGCAACGCCAGATACCGGTGAAGAGTTGGGCTATGAGCCGCTGCGCATTATTGCTTCGCAGGTTTCGCGGATCGAAAAAGACATCGACAAGTTCAATAAGGATTTGGGCCCGTTGCGCTCGTTCATTTTGCCCGGTGGCAGTGCCGCTGCAGCGCATCTTCATCTGGCACGCACGATTGCTAGGCGCGCCGAGCGGATGATCGTGGAGCTTGCCGAGCAGCCGGATGAAAATGTAAATCCTGAAACCATTATCTACATGAACCGCGTATCTGATTTTCTGTTTGTGGCTGCAAGAGTTGCCAATGAAATGGGCAAGGCCGACATATTGTGGGTGCCGGGCGAAAACCGATAAGGGCTGTGAATGTTCATTCCACTTAATGACACGAATGCCCTTAAACATATTCGGCTTCAATATGTGACGATTGCGATTATTGCACTGAATTGCGTCATTTGGCTGGTGATGGGAACTCCGGCCTTTTTTTCGCAAGACACGGTTTTGGCTGCCAATTACAGCTATGGCTTTGTGCCTGCGGTGGTCAATGGCTATCAGGATTTGCCAACTAATCTTGAGCGAATACCGGAAACCTTTACTTATGTTTCCTACTCGTTTCTGCATGCGGATTTCATGCATTTGGCGGGCAATATGCTTTTCATCTGGGTTTTTGGCGACAATGTTGAAGACGCTATGGGCCATCTGAAGTTCTTGTTCTTCTATTTGGCTTGCGCAGCCATTGGCGCGTTGGGCCACAGTTTGATTGATCCGCGTTCCGCCGCACCGCTGATAGGGGCCTCCGGGGCTGCAGCCGGGATCATTGGCGCTTATATATTGCTCCATCCAAGGGTGAAGGTCTGGGTATTGGCTCTTGGGAGAATCCCACTGAAAGTTCCGGCGGTTTTTGTGCTTGGTGCCTGGATCGCATTTCAGTTTTATTCGCTGATAGCAGACAGCGAGAGTCAGGTTTCCTGGGTTACTCACGTCTTCGGTATACTGGCCGGAATGGTGTTGGTGGTGTTCTTGCGCAGGCCGGGAGTTGCATTGTTTGATCGGGATTTGAAGGTGGTTGTGAAAACGCCGGAAACTCTGAAAGAGGTGGTCGGAGCAATACCGCCAACATCTGGCACTGGCGCAGGAATTACACGGTCGTCAGGGGTAAAATCCGGCTCGGTTCCATCGACCGGTACCAAAAAGAAAATCAGGTGGGGTAGGGACAATAATAGTCAATGACGGCGGAATTAAATATTGACGTAAACGTCAATATTCGCTAGGCCATCCACAAATCCAAAAGGCATGTGACAAGAAGACCAGTTTGGTTTAAGTGTCGTAGCGTATTACAGTTTTTGACAAGAAAAGTCGGTTTTGGCCAATTCAATCAATACGGTCGGCTTTATTAGAATAGTTGAACTCCGGCTTTGCCGGTTATTTTGTTTCTGGCTGAAGACATAACAGGCCAAAAGACAGAGGAAAGAGTATGAAGATCCTAGTCCCGGTTAAACGCGTTGTAGACTACAACGTGAAAATCCGTGTTAAAGCAGATGGCAGCGGCGTAGACCTTGCCAATGTGAAAATGTCCATGAACCCTTTTGATGAGATCGCTGTTGAAGAAGCGATCCGTTTGAAAGAAGCAGGCAAGGTTGAAGAAATCATTGTTGTTTCTGTTGGGCCGCAGCAAGCCCAGGAAACCATTCGAACCGCTTTGGCTATGGGCGCCGATCGCGGTATTCTCGTCAAGACCGACGACTTGGTGGAGCCTCTGGCTGTCGCCAAAATCCTCAAAGGCGTGATTGAAGCTGAAGGCCCAGGCATGGTTATCCTCGGTAAACAAGCGATTGACGATGACAGCAACCAGACAGGCCAGATGCTTTCCGCATTGATGGGCTGGTCTCAGGCAACTTTTGCAAACTCGCTTGAAATCAAGGGCGATGTTGCGGAAGTAACCCGCGAAATTGATGGTGGTCTACAAACCATTGAAGTCAAAATGCCTGCTATCATCACAACCGATCTGCGCTTGAACGAGCCGCGCTATGCATCTTTGCCGAATATCATGAAGGCCAAGAAAAAGCCGCTTGATGAAAAAACACCGGCAGATTTTGGCGCTGATACGGCTCCGCGTCTCAAGGTTGTCAAAACCGTTGAGCCAGAAGGCCGCAAGGCTGGAGTGAAAGTGGCATCGGTAGCTGAACTGGTTGACAAATTGAAAAACGAAGCCGGCGTGCTTTGAGATATCTGGCGAAAAAGGAACATTAATTATGGCTATTCTACTTCTCGCAGATCATGACAATTCAAATCTGTCGGACCAAACTGCAAAAGCACTTTCAGCAGCCAAGGAAATTGGCGGCGATGTGCATATTCTGGTTGCCGGTAAAGGCTGCAAATCCGTCGCTGACGAAGCAGCGAAACTCTCCGGCGTTGCAAAAGTTCTGCTTGCAGATGATGCATCCTATGAGCACCAGCTGGCTGAAGCGACAGCTGATCTGATTGTTGCCAATGCTGGCAGCTACGATGTGATCATGGCTGCGGCAACTGCCAGTGGCAAAAACGTAATGCCGCGTGTTGCCGCCCTTTTGGATGTCATGCAGGTTTCAGACGTAATCACTGTTGTATCAGCAGATACCTTTGAGCGTCCGATATATGCCGGTAACGCGATCCAGACAGTTCAAGCAACAGATGCGAAAAAGGTTTTGACCATTCGTACTGCAGGCTTTGCATCGGCTGAAGCTGGCGGCAGTGCATCGGTTGATGCTCTTTCTGCAGCGGCTAATCCGGGACTATCGAAATTCCTCGCCGACAAGATCGTCGAGAATGACCGTCCTGAACTGACCTCTGCAAAAACCATCATATCCGGTGGTCGTGCTCTTGGCTCCAAAGAAAAGTTCATGGCAGTTATCATACCGGTCGCCGATAAACTGGGCGCTGCGGTTGGCGCGTCCCGGGCAGCTGTTGATGCAGGCTATGCCCCCAATGACTGGCAAGTTGGTCAAACCGGCAAAGTGGTTGCCCCTGATCTTTATATTGCTTGTGGCATCTCCGGCGCCATCCAGCACTTGGCGGGTATGAAAGATTCAAAGGTTATTGTCGCCATCAATAAGGACGACGAAGCGCCAATTTTCCAGGTTGCTGACTATGGCTTGGTTGCAGACCTGTTCGACGCTTTGCCGGAAATGGAAAAATTGCTTTAAACGCTGCAAGTCGCTTTTCGGGCAATATGAAGTGATCAAAAATTGAGGTCGGAGAAAGGAAAAGCTTTCTCCGACCTTTTTGATTGCGGTATGATGGGTAAATTCGAATCTTCAAAGGCATTTATTATGACGTCACAAATCAAAACTGTTGGAGTGATTGGTGCAGGACAAATGGGAGCGGGAATTGCTCACGTTTCGGCCCTTAACGGATATGAAGTCTACCTCAATGATTTGGGACCGGAGCAAATCGAGTCGGGGATTGCAACGATCAATGGCAATTTGGCGCGCCAGGCCGGGTCAGGCAAAATCACTGACGAAGAAATGCGCAAGGCTCAGGCAAGACTCAATGCGGCGCCTGCAATGAAAGATCTTGCAAGCTGTGATCTGGTAATTGAGGCGGCGTCGGAAAATGAAGCGATCAAGCGTCAGATTTTTGCCGGACTGTGCCCGATCCTCAATCCTGAAGCGATTGTGGCTTCCAATACCTCTTCGCTTTCCATTACCCGTTTGGCATCGGCAACAGACCGGCCGGAAAAGTTTATCGGGATTCACTTCATGAATCCGGTTCCGATCATGCAACTGGTCGAGCTGGTGCGCGGCATTGCGACCGATGAGCCAACATTCAAGGCTTCAAAAGACTTTGTGACCAATCTGCAAAAGACGATTGCTGTTTCAGAGGATTTTCCCGGATTCATGGTGAACCGGATTTTGCTGCCGATGATCAATGAGGCGATCTATACGCTTTATGAAGGCGTTGGAAATGTTTCCAGCATTGATGCCTCCATGCGTCTTGGGGCAAACCATCCGATGGGTCCTTTGCAACTTGCAGACTTTATCGGTTTGGACACCTGTCTCTCCATCATGCAGGTGCTGCATGACGGGCTGGCGGATTCGAAATATCGTCCTTGTCCCTTGCTCGTCAAATATGTTGAAGCGGGCTGGCTGGGCAAAAAATCCGGCAAAGGCTTTTACGATTATAGCGGTGAAACACCGATTCCGACGCGGTAGAATGATTTTCCAGAGCGCTTCTCGTTTTGATGGAATCAATACGGTGTTCCAAAAATTTGTTTTAACGCATATCCTTATCCTTCAATCGTATCCGTTTGAAGGGGATAGGCTCCAGCCAGCATCTTTGATGATGTCGCTGATCGCTGTAAGGAACTGGGCCACTTGATGCTTTGTATTATAGTGGCCGAGAGAGACCCGAACACAGGCATCAAGACCCAAGGGCGTGAGAATATTACCTGGATAGTGTTTGGTAATTCAGGCGCAAACTCTGAGTTTGATTGGGATATTGGGCGGACCATTTGCAAAAGATGTTGAGGGCGAGGTTTGTGAACAAGATTTTGCCTGGCACGCTACTTTGTTTGAAAAGCCACGCAAAGCAGTACTAATACTTCAACTCTGGTGGAGGTTCGAAAATTCGATTGAATGCGTGCAAAGAACTGTTTCTAGTTGCGCCTTAGCAGTTTCTTCAAAGCAGCTTTAATGCCCTCTTTTTGATGAAGTTGGTTCAGAAGCCTGCCAGCTTCTTCTTGATCAGCTGCAAAGACAAACCTCGATAAAGTGGTTGTGTCTGGCCAGAGGTGGTTCATCCAGGATTGGCCAAAGCCAGCCAAAGAATCGGCGGCCACGAAATTGTCCCGGGAGACGATTTCATTCGTCAGGTGGATCATCAATTGAGAACCGGGCGAGTACCTGGAGAACAAATGGTCATAGGTGGTTTTCCAGGGAAAATAGAAACCGCCGCTTTTGAATAGAATGGTTGAGGCTATGCATTTGCCATTAAAGCGCATGGTGAAGATTTCGCAGATGCCTTCTGTTGCAAGATCATTGACGGCCTGGCGGGCAAAAGCTGCGTGCTTTTTGATGACATGGATGGAAGAGCCTCGGCGACCTTTCCAGCCTTGGGTTTCCATTAGCAGGAATTCTTCAAATCTCAGCATGATGTCAAAGCGATCGGTCACCTGCTCGAACGTAACTTCGCCTTCCTTTTGAAGGTTTTTTAGCTGTCTTCTAAGTTCTCTTGCCCGTTTTTTGCTGGTGAGCGGCTTGCCTTCTTTTCCAGGTGCGCACTGTATCGCTGCGCGGGAGCCTAACTCCATGCTTGTAAAGCCAAGGGAAAAACTCTCTGCCGCTTCGATGCTCTGAAGATTGGACCGATCGGAAATATAGTCAAAGACGATGGGGGCGACGCCGTTGTCAAAGGCGGCTTTGAGCAGGGCACTCAATTTTTGAAGGCATTCATCGGTATTTTGCTGATCAATTAGTGGATCACCAAAGGGTGCGAATTCATGGGTGAATGACTTGAAGTGTTCCGGCACCAGAAGTTTAGCAGGAATTTTGACCATGGGCGCGCTGAAGAGGGCCTGCGAAACTTCTCCGGTGATTTCCCACATGATCAATTGAAGCAGAGGATACTGGGTCATGCGATCCCGGCTGGCAGCCAGAAACGCGGTATTAAAAAACGGATTGGTTGAACTGTCCGCCAAGAGGGCTGACAGGTCCGGATTCATGCTTCGCTTGTATTCAAAAGGATGTAGGCAAAGTTTCCAGTGACCTCCATCTATTGAGGTGATTTCGGCCAGGTCAATTGTGTTTTCGCTAAACGGACCGGTAGCGTTGGCGTCATTGATTGGTTCAGAAACTGTTTCCAGAAAACCACTCATCAGATCTATTCCGCTCCTTGAAATTTTTGTTTGAAAAAGAAGTTTCGCGGGATGATGAAGATGTGCAAGTTCAATGTTCTCTTGCTCGCCGCATAAAGGGCGAAAGCCTCAAAAACCATTGAGCTGGAAGTGGCCATCGCGGCGCCATTGAGACCGTAGCGCGGAATCAGGAACCAGTTCAAAACCAGATTAAGCCCGAGTGTTACGGCGTAGACGAAGGCGCAGGCCTTCTGCTTGCCGGACATCGTCAACACGCTTTCGGCCGGGCCTACTGCAGCTCTGGCAATAATACCGATTGTAAGAATCCAGATCACGCTTTCGCCGGAGACAAAAGAGGGGTCAAACAACATCAGGAAATATTTTCCGATTACCAGCATCAGCAGCGCAAGGGCGAGCGAGGGCCAGAATGTCCAGTGGACGGTCTCGTTGATAAACTGTTCGTAACGGACCTGATTGCCGGAAGAGCGATAGGTGGAAAATCTGTGAGCGGCTGCGGCTTTGACGGCGAAATAAACGAAATGAACCAGAGCCAGCGTTTTGGCCGCCGCGAAGTAAATCGACACGTCCTCGGGTTCCATGTAGTGACTGACGAACAGAATATCGACATTGGTAAGGAGGTTATAAAATCCCTCGATCATGAAGATCGGTATTGTGATTGTCAGCCATTGGGCCGGCATGAATTTCTTTGGCCCTTTTGGAACAGCCTTTCGCAAGCGCAGGGCAAGCAGAACAAACTGTCCAAAGCTGGCTATGTATACGGCAATAATGGTTGCGATCATTGCTGTTGGAGCGTCAGCGGGATAACCGAGGAAAATGGCCAGGGCCATTGCTGCCAAAATCAGGATAGGCCGAAGAATGAATGTAGGGGTCAAGGCAACGCCTGCCCAGTTGTGGGCTCTTGCAACACCGTCTTGCACTTCCTGCAAGGCGAGCATTGGCAAGCAAATGGCGGCCAGATAGATCGGGATAATGTAATAATTAGAGAAAAAATCACCGAAGTGGTAAATGCCATAGGAGCCTATGACAGCAATTAATGTAGCCCCACAAACTGCCCAAAGCAGCGAGCCGAAAATAGCGCCGCGCAAATGGTCATCTTCGCCTGATGAGCGGTATTCTGAAATAAATCGTATGATGCCAGTTTGAAAACCAAGGCAGGCAATGCCGCCAAGAATAACAGCGGCAACCCATACTGCGATGAAAACGCCATATTCAAACGCGCCCATCCAACGCACCAAAACAACCTGGGAAAGATACGCAATTGCTGCACTGAAAATTCGTATGGCAAAGGCAAATAATGCAATGCGGCCGGAAATAGCACTGTCGCCCTGGCCGCCGATGATTTCGTCAACCTTCGCCAAATGCGGTGCGGCTTTGGCCGCAAGCGGTGCAGGCAGAAGTCTCTGCGCGATATGGCTGATTTTTAGATTCACAAATGCACTCCGGATCTTGGTCAGCTCAAAGAGTACCAACAAGCCTTTAACAAAGCGTTCGAAATGCATCCAGGCGTTAAGGTTTGACCGCTGTTTTGTTTACCATGACATTCGAAAACTAGCTGAATTGAGGCCAAACGGGTCATTATTCTGTGAGGATGAATTAACAAATCGGAAACAGACCTCAGAGCGTCGATATTTGGCAATTGTCAAATTTTGATGATCGCGCTAGGTCTTATGGGACCAATTTTCATTCTAGAAGAGTAGCTCAAGTGACAGTTTTGGACGTGAGAGGGCTGAATTGCCCATTGCCCGTTTTAAAGGCAAAAAAGAAGATGCGGGAATTACAATCCGGTGACGAGTTATGGGTGGAAACCACCGATCCACTATCGGCCATTGATATTCCGGCATTTTGTGAAAATGACGGTCATCAGCTGTTAAAAGTTGAAAACATCGAAGATTATCAACGCTATCTTATCCGCAAATAATACGACTTATTTATCTCTGCCAAATCCGGGAATGGCTAAAGGGTTATCGGTCAAAGCTGCTTTGTCTGGTGTGTCGATGGATGGGACATTCATGAAACCATCGAACAAACGTTTGACGAAACTACCATCCATGCCGTCGAGAAAAACCACCAGCCTTGTTGAGCGGCAATCGTCCGGCCAGGCCTTCAACAATGTATAGTCGCTGAGGTTTCTTCCCACAGCTTGAACGACAACAGGCCTTTCCATTCCGATGATATTGGCAAGACCCTTGATCCTTAGTACATGATCGCCATGGGCTGACAGAAGCAGATCAAGAAACATGTCCAATTGTGTTTGTTCAATCGGTTTGTCGCAGGTCAACACAAACGCTGAGATCTTCTCGCTATGACGGTTGACGTTATGATGATGGTGATGATGAGCTATATCCGGTAGGTCATATCGGCGGTCTTGCTTATTGAACTGGAGATTCAAATTTTCTAAAAACCGGGTTTTTTCAAGGAAGCTGGCCGCAGGATTTTGACGGGAATAGAACTGTTTCAATTGATCAAATTTTGCGCTGCGCTGGGTTTCATCCAATTGGTCGAGCTTGGAAAATATAATCGTATCGGCAAGACCAACTTGTCTTTGAGCCTCTTCGTGCTTTGCAATCACCTCATTGCCATTGTTGCTGTCAATCACCGTGAGCAAGCCGTTAAATGTGATTTCATCCTTTATATCAGGGGAAGCAATCAAGGCCTGCAAGACCGGAACCGGATCGGCGAGACCGGTTGTTTCAATCAAAATACGCTCTGGTGTTCTCGGCAGCAGGCCCGCGATTGTTTCAATCAATTGTCCACGCACGGTGCAGCAAAGGCAGCCATTGGATAATTCGATAATGGTATCATCACCGGTTTCGACGAGGTGATGATCAAGACCAATCTCTCCGAATTCATTGATGATAACCGCTGAATTGGCGAAGGCATCATCTTTCAAAATTGCATTCAATAATGTGGTTTTCCCACTGCCTAGAAAACCAGTCAGAACAAATACAGGAATCGGATGGTTGGGCTGTTTCATTGGATATGGTTTACTGGTCTATATCTGCTGTTGCCGGGCGCTTTTCCGGAAGCGGGAAAGTGCCGCGCAGGGTTGATGAACCGATCACATCACCATCGACATTGACGATTTCATATACTGGACGCTTGGTAGGAATTGGAACGCGCTTTGGCGTGAACTCCCTAGCCATCCATGCAGGGCTTGCTTCTCCGTCAATATTGCCCGTTACGATCATAAAAGGCTGTTTGGTAATGGAGCGGGGCTGCAGATATTTCGACTTGAGAACGGCATTTTCAGATGCCGGATCATAGCGGCTTTTGCGGGCCTGTTCGGTACACAGGATTGGGCGCATATCACTGGGACCCATTGACGTTGTCGGTGCAGGCATGGAGGCCATGGGTTGACCTGATGAGTTTTCAAAACCCTTGAGAAACAAACGGGCGGCAATTTCGGCTCGTTCCGTTTGTGAAGCGCTGCCCAATACCACAACGACCAGCCTTTTACCGCCGCGTTCGGCACTTGCCACAATGTTGTAACCGGAAGAACAGACAAATCCTGTCTTCATGCCGGTCGTTCCGGCAAAGCGTTCCAGCAGAAAATTGTATGAAGTATATTTTTTCGTGCCAGCCTGTATGGTTGGCGTTTCGAACATTTGGCGATATTGAGGGAACTCATTCCAGATTGCACTGGAAAGGATCACCAGATCGCGGGCGGAGGTATATTGCTGGGAGTCATGTAATCCATTGGGATTTGTGAAATTGGTATTGGTGAGGCCCAATCGACGGGCTTCGTCATTCATCCGTGATACAAAGGCCGGGAGGTTCCCTGCCAGAGATTCAGCCAGGGCAACGGCCACATCATTCGCGCTTTTTACAATCAAGGTATAAAGGGCCATGTCATAACGCAGGAGGGTTCCTTCCTTGTAGCCCATTTTACCGGGGGGTGTCCGGGCGGCGTTTTTGGTTATTGTCACCGGGGAGCCTATTGTGATCTCGCCGTTTTGAATGGCTCTGAAAGTGACATAAGCTGTCATTAGCTTCGTCAAGGAGGCCGGGTGCCAGCGTTCATGAATTCGGCTTGCGGAGATAACTGTGTTATCTGCAGCATCAACAAGAATATAGGGGATGTCCGGAAGAACCTCTTGAGCGCGGGAAGCGCCGAACAGGGTCAGCAGCAGCAATACAGTCATCAGGGCAAAAGATAATTTGCCACAGATATTTGTTCTGATCGCTGGCCTTAAAAAGACGGTAAGTTGATTATGTTCTGGCATGATATATTTGACAATTTGATAGCAAAAGTTTGGTAGCTCTGATCTAGTAGCGATCAGACAGAGTTTAATTGTTAGAGGGCAAAATGGCAGTTATCAACCGTATGGCCGAGCTTCATGACGAAATTACTGCATGGAGACAAAAATATCATTCCAATCCTGAACTTATGTATGATGTACATGAGACCGCTGGAGATGTTGCCGACAAGTTGAAAGCATTCGGATGTGATGAAGTTGTTACCGGTATTGGCCGTACCGGGGTTGTGGGTGTCATCAAAGGTAACAAGCCGGGCAAGGGTGTGGTTGGGCTTCGCGCGGACATGGATGCCCTTCCTATCGCCGAGATTACCGATTTGCCTTATGCCTCTAAAATTCCCGGCAAGATGCATGCTTGTGGCCATGACGGGCATACGGCCATGCTTTTGGGTGCCGCGCGTTATCTTGCCGAAACACGCAACTTTGCCGGAACTGCCATCATGATTTTTCAGCCTGCGGAAGAGGGTGGCGCTGGTGGCAAGGCGATGATCGATGATAAATTGATGGAGCGCTTCGGCATTGAGGAAGTTTACGGGCTGCATAACCTGCCTGGTCTTGGTGTCGGTGAATTTGCCATTTGTGACGGACCGATCATGGCGTCGACGGACGAATTCAAGATCACGCTGAAAGGCAAAGGGGCTCACGCTGCGATGCCGCATCTGGGTATTGACCCGGTTGTTGCCGGCGCTCATCTGGTTTCAATGTTGCAGACCATTGTTTCACGGGGAACAGACCCACTTGAGGGGCTTGTTGTTTCCGTAACGCAATTTCATGCGGGCAATACCTATAATGTTATTCCCGAAACGGCGATGCTGAACGGTACAATCCGCTCGCTCAATAAAATGACCCGTGCCTATGGGGAAAAACGCCTGCGCGAGATTACAAAATCTATTGCAGAAGCCAGCAATTGCGAGTTTGTACTCGATTTTCGCGAAGGTTATCCGGTTACCTTTAATCATTCTGCGGCAACCCAAAAAGCTGCCGATGTTGCCCGCCTGGTGGCTGGAGATAACAAGGTCAACCAGAGCGTCAAGCCAATGATGGGCGGGGAAGACTTCGCCTATATGCTGGAAGAGCGGCCTGGAGCCTATATTTTCATGGGCAATGGAGATACCGCCGGTTTGCATCATCCTGCTTATGATTTTAACGATGATGCCATACCTCATGGGGCGTCTTATTGGGCAAAGCTGGTAGAGACTCTCTTGCCTGCCTGACAGGATAGTAATCAAGAGTTGTCAGAGTTTCTGAATTGGAGCCCAAATCAGGCTCCGCCGCCTTCCCAGCCTTCGGAAATGCGTCTTTGAAACTCATTCACATTCAGGATGATGATGCCGCCTTTGGCTTTTTCAAGATGGCCAGCGCGCTCCAGGGAGTTCAGTTCGCGTGATACCACTTCACGGCGGGTTCCGATACGCTCGGCCAATTCACGCTGGGTTGGCGGAGGCGATACGATCCGGTGAGCAGGATTGGCAGCTCGAGGTTTGGAAAGTCGCAGTAGTTCCGAGTAAAGACGGTGTTTTGCCTGTAGGAAAGAATGTTCAGCGAGACGCATGTTGAGGGAACGGACACGTGCTGTAAACATCTTCAAAATTTTCATGGACACGTCCGGCACTTCAACAAGAACTTGACGAAAAGTCTTGGCGGGCATTGTGCAAATTCTAGCATTGGTCATGGTGGTGACATTTGCTGACCTGGGCGAATCGTCGATTGCCGAGATCTCACCGAAAAACGCGCCTCCTCCCATTTCGCCCAGGATGACTTCTTTACCAACCGCTATGCGCACAATAATTCGAACCGACCCTGACACAACGAAACGCACATCATTTGAGTCATCTTCAATGTCGATAACCAATTCGTGCTCATTGTAATCACGCCAGCTGCAGCTTCGCGCATATCGCTGCGATTGCTCGGGGGTCAGATTTTCAAAAAGCGGTATATCGGTTAGGTCTTGCACTTATTTGCCCATGTATTTCCAAAGTTCAATTTTACCTCTTTCAAAGCGTAACGCAATATAATTGGGTATTTGAAACAAACGTAGAATTTGACTTTGCATTTTGTCCGATAATTGCAGATTTCTTTATTGCAATTTTAAGTACTGAAAATCGTTCTGAAAATGCGAAAAAGAGTTCAAAACAGCCGATTAGCACGCGAATTAACTATTTTGTCATGTTTTTCCTCCCTACATAACAATGGGCGGAATCGTATATGCACCGATTCTGGTTTGGGCAAAAACATATGAATAATAGTAGTAATCGTTTTATTGACGGGAGTCCGTTACCATTGGAGGTCTACAGCAATGTAGTCAAATCGCTCCATGGGGATACCCGCACGCTGATTTTCGGCAAAATCGCGACTGCCAGTGCTGCGCTGGTGGCCTGTTATCTCGGAAATAATATCTATATCAATATTGTAGCCTGTTTTTTGATCATTATTGCCGTTTTTCGTTTTTTGCATGTGGCAAAGTTCAATAGCCGCCATGTTGAAGAGCTTAACCATGCGAATCTTCTGGCCGTTGAAAAGCAATATCGGGCACTTTCGGGTCTGTATGTGACCTCCATGGGTTTGTTGTGTTTTGCCTGCCTTGGCACAAGTGACGATGCCATGCTGCATTTAATTGTAATCTCTGCGACCCTTGCGAATGTTGCCGGCATTTCCGGTCGAAACTTTGCAAGTCGGCGCGTGGTTAAGTACCAGACCATCGGTGTTACTATTCCGATGATCGCCGGACTGCTCCTTTTTGGCGACATTTATCATACGTTTTTAGCGTGCCTTCTTTTACCGTTCCTGGTCGCTATCCAATCTATTTCGCATCGATTGCGCGAGATGCTGTTTGATGCCTCGCTTCAGGCTTTGGACAACAAGACGATTGCAGACCGTTTTGAGGTTGCACTGGAGAATGCTTCCCATGGCATGGCAATGGTCGACAATAACGGGAAATTCATGGTTGCCAATGAGCGTTTTGGAGAGCTGTTTGACTGCCCTAACGATATTGAATTGATTGGCTCCAGTCTGACGGATGTCACCATCCGTAGTATTTCACAAAGACCAGGTGGTTTCATTGGTGATGCCATTCCGGAGCGGGTGCGGATCTGTTTGCAGGAGCAGAAGAAAAAGCGTTTTACACATCAGCGTTTGGATGGCTCGACGATTGAAGTGAGCTTCAATCCGATGAAAGATGGTGCTGGTGTTATCGTGCTGGAAGACATTACCGACCGGGTAAAATCCGAAGGGGAGATCAAGCAGCTAGCCAATTATGACACGTTGACGCGTCTGCCAAACCGTCGGTATTTTACGTCTTTGATAAAGAGCAATATTACGAATGATCCGCAATATTCCGAGTTTGCGGTATTCTTTGCTGATCTGGATAATTTCAAAACCGTCAATGATTCCCTTGGCCATGCGGTAGGCGACAAATTGCTGTGTGCGGTATCCTTGCGGATGAAATCCTGTCTTCCTGAGGGGGGCGTCATATGCCGTTTTGGAGGCGATGAGTTCGTTATTCTGCTTCCAGGTGTGGATACCAAGTTCGAATGTGAACGCTTTGCCAAAAGGATCATTGAAGAGGTATCCAAGCCGGTATTGATCGATGGTCATTTGATCATTGTTGGGGGAAGTGTCGGTATCGCCCTTAGCCCGGAAAATGGAATTGATTTTGATCAATTGCTGAAGATGGCAGATGTGGCTCTCTACGAAGCCAAATCCAAAGGCCGTGGGGCATTGACGTTTTATTCCAATGAGCTGGGTGACCGCATCCGCGAACGCCGCAAACTGGAGGTTGATCTGCGCAGAGCAGTTCAGCGCGGTGAGTTGTCAGTTCATTATCAGCCTTTAATTGATATGAAATCAAACAGCGTTGCCGCCTGTGAAGCACTGGTAAGATGGAAGCATCCCAAGCTTGGCAATATTCCTCCCTCCGATTTCATTCCCATGGCTGAGGAAATTGGCATCATTTCCAAAATTGGAAAGTTCGTACTCGAAGAAGCGGCCCTTGAATGCAAAAAATGGCCGGACAATGTGAATGTGGCTGTGAATGTTTCCTCTCTTCAATTCCAGCAGTCGGATGTGTGCGGGATGATCGAAACGGCACTTCTGAGCAGCGGCTTGCCAGCTTCGCGTCTGGAGATCGAGGTCACAGAGTCTGCCGTTCTTGAGGACATGATGGAGACATCAAGAGTGTTGCGCACTCTGGCTCAAAGCGGTGTTCGAATTTCTCTTGATGATTTTGGTACCGGCTTTTCAAGCCTCAGCTATCTGCATCAATTACCTCTCGACAAGGTAAAAATTGATCGTTCATTCCTTGAGTCAATCAGAGATGACAAGCGTGCTTTGATTCTGCTTGCCGGGGTGACAAATCTTGCTGCTGATATCGGTCTGCAGGTCATCGTTGAAGGGGTTGAAGAGACCGAACAACTGGAAATTCTGATGCGGGAAGTACATCTCGATCAGGTTCAAGGTTATTTGTTTGGCAAAGCAATGCCTGCCAATGAAATCCGTGATTTCATTGTGGCATTTGGTTCTAGCGATACCAAGGGTAGCATGGTCAAGACGGCTTAATCTGCCCAGTTCCTGAAATGACTTTAATCTAATCTTGCGCGTTAACCACGTTTGGCAAAGATGGATGATTTATGTCGTTTGTGCCAGTTTGCGCCTTTACACACGTTAACAAATTGTTAATCATGAGCTCTGGTTTGGGCGGGCCGTGGGGTAGTAAAGGGTATGAGTAGAGTTATTAAAGGCCAACCTTTCTCTGAAAGGTTGAACGGCTATCTTCAAGATGCCGACTACAGAGTTGCATGTAACAGTTCAGAGCGGGAAGCTTTGTTTGCGTTGAGATATCGCAGCTATCGGCGAGAAGAAACAATCGCGGAAAATCCGCAAAAACGGTTTACTGATGATTATGATCTGATGGATAATTGCTGGTTGTTCGGTGTTTATCTGGATGAACGGCTGGTGAGTTCCATCCGTTTTCACATCATTTCTCCTGAGTCGCCCAAAGGGCCCGCTTATGATGTTTTTCCTGATATAGTCAGGCCGATGGTTGTGGCCGGAAAGACCATTGTCGATCCGACCCGTTTGGTCGTGGATCGGGAAATGACTGAGCTATATCCAGAGCTTCCCTATGTAACAATCCGTTCGGCATTCATGGCCGCAGAACATTTTGAAGCGGAATACATGTTGGCAACGGTCCGAAAAGAACATCAGGCTTTTTACAAAAGAATGTTTGGATTTACCGAGCTTTGTGAACCAAGGCCTTATCCCATGCTGATGAAACCGATCAGTCTGCTGGCGGCTAATATGCCCTTGCAGCGCGATACGGTTGTTGGAAAATATCCAATTTTCCTTTCGTCTTTCACCGAGCGCAGAATGTTGTTTGAGCAGGACAATCAGCCTGGGGAGAGTATGAAACAGAACGAGTTCTTACCCTTTGCAGTCAATAGCTGAACCGGCATTGGTTTCTTAACGGACGGATATCATGAGTTTTTCCAGACCATGAAAATGGTACCGGTCGCTGTAAACTGGTTTTTCAGCAAGCTTCAGTTCGGGACATTTTTTGAAGATAGCCGGTAAGGCAATTGCCATTTCCAGACGCGCAAGGGGCGCACCGAGGCAAAAATGGATGCCAGCGCCAAAACTGGTATGGCCCTCTCCGCCACGGGTAAAATCAAGTTGGTGGGCATTGGCGTATCTGGCTTCATCATGATTGGCTGCGCCCAATAAAAGACCAATCGTTTGACCCTTTTTCAACTGGACGCCAGCAAATTCCAGATCTTCCAGGACAAAGCGGGTAAACAGATGCAACGGTGGATCGAAGCGCAACAGCTCCTCGATTGCACCGTCTTGTGACTTCTTTTCCGCGAAAAGGGCCGCGGTATCAATTTCGTTTTCCAGCAAGGTTTTGAGCGAATTGCCGATTGCGTGTACTGTCGCTTCATGGCCTGCATTGAGAAGCAGGATTGCTGTTGTCACCAATTCGTCCATGGACAGGCTGTCGCCGGCGCTTTGGGCTTCAACCAGTCCGGTGAGTAGATCGTCTTTGGGGCTGGATCGGCGTAGTTCGGCAAGATGTCTGATATAGGCATCGAATTCCGCAGTTGCTTTTACGGCCGCATTCTCAATTTCCCGGCTGCGGTTGAACTGGTACATGGCAACCATTTTATGAGACCAATCCAGAAGTTGATCCGCCATTGTACGAGGCACTCCCAAGAGATCAGCAATCACCAGCACTGGAATCTTTTCGCAATAGGCGGGCAAAAGATCGAATGGTTTGTTCTTTGGAAACTCTGCTATGAGTTCATCGCAAAGGGCTTCAAGGTCCGGGGTGAGGCGCTCGATATGGCGGGAGACGAATGCCCGGTTGACCAGCCTCCGCAACCTCGTATGAACCGGCGGTTCTCGCTCCAACATTGAATTGGCTTCAAAATCGTAAAAAGATTTCAGGTGGTCAGGGATGTCGGGCAGCCCCGCTTCCTTTCGATCCATGACATGGGTGACCTCGCGGCCAAAACGCCGGTCACGAAGAATGGCGTTTACTTCCTGATAGCCGGGAAAACAGACATAGCCATATTCCTCCCAAAAGAAGCATGGTCCCAAGGCGTGCATCTTCTGATAAATCGGATAAGGGTTTTGATAAAATTCATGGTTGGATGGATTTGCGCTATAGCGCGGTAACGTCTTGGTCATAGCCAATCCTGATATGAAAATTCTACTTTAGGTCGGCCCCTTGGGCTTTGTTGAGCAAGGCTCTGTGAATATCAGAGGCCTCCACAATGCCCAGAATTTTTGATCCAGCCTCAACATATACCGGCAATTCGGTGGCCAATTGCAAATCCATTATCGCAGACAAGGAAGCATCCGGACTGACGGTTTTTGCTTTTGCCTCACCTTTGCGACGCCTGGCCAGTGGTTGCATTGCATCTTCTGCCTTCAATACGGCAAGAGGGTTCATATGGGCAACAAAATCAGCAACATACTGGTTTGCAGGATTAGACAGAATTTCCTGAGCCGTGCCGCACTGGATAATTCGCCCGCCTTCCATGATTGCGATTCTTGTGCCGATCTTGATTGCCTCATCCAGATCATGACTGACGAAAATAATTGTACGTTTCAAGCGTTTTTGAAGATCAATCAATTCATCTTGAAGGCGGGCGCGTATCAGCGGATCGAGGGCTGAATAGGGTTCGTCCATCAACAGGATTGGTGCATCGGTGGCAAAGGCCCTCGCCAGTCCGACCCGTTGCTGCATACCGCCGGACAATTCGCGCACCTGTTTACCGGACCAGTCAGAAAGGCCTACAAGCTCCAATTGCTCGGCGACTTTTTCCTTTATCTGTTTTTTGTCGCGCCCGGCAAGTTCCAGGCCCAGACCAACATTTTCTTCCACGGTGCGCCAGGGCAGCAGGCCAAATTGTTGAAAGACCATGGATACCCAATCAAGACGCAATTCGCGCAATTCGGATGAAGAGCAGACATGAGGATTGCGCCACCCTTCAATGGTAGGGCATTTCACTTCAACCTGCCCGCGCACGACCGGGTTCAGGCCGTTGACGGCCCGCAGCAAGGTGGACTTGCCGGAGCCCGACAGACCCATCAAGACCAGCACTTCGCCTTCTTCAATTTCCAGTGAGCAATCGGCAACACCGAGAATCTGGCCCGTTACCTCCTGAATTTCAGAGCGGGTTTTTCCTTCATCAATCAATGACAATGCAGCCTTTGGATTGTTGCCAAAAACAATGCTCACATTGTCAAATTTTACGATTGGATTCTTCTTTGATTTTTTGACCATATCAGCTTTCCTTGCGTTCATGGCGTAGGAAACGGTCGAGCAGGATGGCAACCAAAACAATGACAATGCCCGCCTCAAATCCCTTTGCAATGTTCACCGTATTGAGCGCCCGCACTACCGGAACGCCAAGACCCGGCGCGCCGACAAGCGCTGCAATTACTACCATTGAAAGGGACAGCATGATGGTTTGGGTCAAGCCGGCCATGATCTGAGGCAGGGCAAAAGGTAGTTCGACCTTGGTCAGCAATTGCCATCTTGTGGCCCCGAAAGCCTGACCAGCCTCCACCAGGGATTTTGGTGTGGAACGCACGCCTAATTCTGTCAGACGGATGGGGGCAGGAATTGCAAAAATCACCGTGGCGATCAGCCCGGGGACCATGCCAAGGCCAAACAATATGAGGGCCGGAATGAGATAAACAAAGGTCGGAATGGTTTGCATCAGGTCAAGAACTGGACGCAGGAATGCGGAGAATTTCGGTTTGTGGGCAGCTAAAATTCCAATGGGTACGCCGACCGCCATACACACCGCTGCCGAGGCGACGACCAGAGACAGGGTCTGAATCATTTCTTTCCAATAGCCCTGATTGAGGATGAGCAAGAGAGCTGCCAAAGTGAAGAGGGTGAAAGCAATGCTGCGCTTGCGCCAGAAGGCAAGACCCGTTGCAATTGCGATGAATAGTATTGGCGATGGGGATTGCAGGAGCCACAGGAGCGCATCAATCATCCATTCCAGCTGGCGTGAAATCCAGTCGAAAACAAATCCACCATTGTTGATCAGCCAATCAACTGCATTATTGGCCCATATGCCTATCGGCAATTTATTGTCCGTCAGCCAGTCTATCAATTTCAAAATCCCGAAAGTGGAAAGGGCCACCTTTGCGATGGCCCTCTATTCATTTTTTATTTGGCTTACATACCAAGGGCGGATTTGACCGCCGCAAGACCATCGCCGCCATCTTTGGCGGTTACGCCATCAAGCCATGGGCCGATTGCGTCCGCATTGGCTTTCAGCCAGGCAATAGCTGCGGCTTCCGGCTCCATGCCATCGTTCAGGATCGAGCCCATGATTTCGTTTTCCATGGCCAATGAGAACTTCATATTGGTCACAAGCTTGCCGGCATTCGGGCATTCGGTTGAAAAGCCTGCGCGGGTGTTTGTGTAGATGGTTGCGCCACCAAGATCAGGTCCGAAGAAATCATCGCCGCCGGTCAGATAGGTCAACTCAAGATTTGCGTTCATCGGGTGGGGTTCCCAGCCAAGGAACACGATTGGTTTGTCAGACTTTGCTGCACGGGTTGCCTGGGCCAGCATGCCAGCTTCAGATGATTCAACCAGTTCCATGCCTTTGAGACCGAACGCATCCTGTTCGATCATGTCGAGGATCAGGCGGTTACCATCATTGCCAGGCTCAATACCATAGATTTTGCCTTCCAGCGCATCTTTGTTTTTTGCGATATCTGCAAAATCCTTGATGCCGAGGGCAGCGCCTTGGGCATTTGTGGTGAGCGTATATTTTGCGCCTTCAAGATTGATATTGGTTGATTCAACAGTTCCTGCATCCAGGAAGGGGCGGATATCAGCTTCCATGGTCGGCATCCAGTTGCCAAGGAATACATCAATGTCTTTGTTGGCAAGGGATTGGTAGGTGACCGGAACAGACAGAACCTTGATATCGGTTTCATAACCGAGAGATTTCAGGATGAAAGTGGTTGCTGCTGTTGTGGCGGTGATATCGGTCCAGCCGACATCAGAAAAACGAACTGTGCCACAGCTTTCAGCTTCGTGGCTTGCAGCCATTACCGCATTTGCTGAAACCAGTGCCGTTGAGAAGGCAAGGGCAGCCAGAGTTGATTTGATTGTTTTAGTTAGCTTCATGATTTTCTCCCGTTTCGTCTGTGTTTTTTTATTCATAGCTCGTGCTATTTGTCGAGCTTTGCGCCAATTCTAATTTTTTGGCTACTTCCATGGTGATAGCACATATCGGCCAAACATTGCGACAGGAACGAATTTTGCATTCCAATTGCATTTTGACCTTTACCGCCGTGCAATTAATGTTTATTTTGACTGATCAGTCAATCAAAAATGATCGTGGATGCTGTTTAAGCTTACTTTCATTATTCTTGAATTCAACATCTGTCTTGAAAAGCACGAAACAATGCCTCGCATCGGCGCAGAACCAGAACGGCGTAAAGCTCTTATACATGCGGCCATCGAAATGATCGGCGAGCAGGGGTCTCTTGATGTTTCAGTGAAAGATATCGCCAAACAGGCGGGGATGTCTTCTGCCCTGGCGTTTCATTATTTTGGCGGCAAAGACGAGATCATTATCGAGACCATGCGTCATTTGCTTCGGGCATTTTCGACCTCGGCTGTGGAAAGCATGGCCGAAGCCAATAGCCCTGGGGACCGGGTGGATGCGATTATTGTTACCAGCTTTTCGCCGGAACAGTTTGACCGCAAGACCATTGCAGCCTGGCTTGTTTTTTATCTCAAAGCCTATTCTTCGGATGAAGCGGCGCGATTGCTCAATGTTTATACCCGCCGCCTGAACAGTAATCTTGTTTTCAATCTCACGGCAATTGTTGACCGCTCTGACGCTCTGCAAATTGCCGATGGTCTTGGCGCTTTGATTGACGGACTTTATATTCGTCAGGCGCTCAGCCAAACGGGCTCGAATGCAGAAGGCGCCATCAATGCCTGCCGTAATTTTATCACCCAATCCATCCAATTTCGATCCAAACCAACAGGAGTTCACTGATGGCACAGTTTGATCATCTGCTTCCCGCCCTAAGCCATTTTATCGACGGCAAATTTGTTGCTGGCAAAGGGGAAGCTGTTCCCAATATTTATCCGGCCAATGGGGAGGCCTTTGTTGATATCAGATGGGCCACCGACAGTGAAATTGATCAGGCGGTTGCGGCGGCAAAGCGCGGCCTTGCTATCTGGCGCAATACCCCGCCGGCAGAACGGGCCCGTGTCTTGTATCGCACGGCGCAAATTCTGCGTGACCGCAATGACGAGATTGCCCGTTTGGAAACGCTGGATACGGGCAAGGCATTGCAGGAAACGCTTGTTGTGGATGTGATGTCTGCTGTGCAGTCTCTGGAGTATTTTGCAGCGCAGGCTGCGACGCTTACAGGTGAATATGTTGGTTTCTCTGGAGCAGAAGGCGACTGGGGGTATACCATTCGCGAGCCGCTTGGAATTTGCGTTGGTATTGCCGCCTGGAATTATCCGATGCAAATGGCCGCCTGGAAGTCGGCCCCTGCTCTCGCCTGCGGAAATGCCTTTATCTTGAAGCCTGCTGAACTAACGCCGCTTTCTGCGTTGAAACTTGCCGAAGCCTATAAGGACGCTGGTCTTCCAGATGGCGTGTTTAATGTGCTGCAAGGCGATGGCCGTGTTGGCGCGGCGCTGGTCAGTCATGATGATGTGGCGAAGGTCTCCTTGACCGGAGAAACCACAACAGGTGCGAAAGTCCTTAGGGGCGCTTCTGATGGCATCAAGAAAGTAACGCTGGAATTGGGTGGAAAGTCACCGCTGGTGATTTTTGACGATGCTGATATTGATTCAGCCGTGGGGGGCGCGATGCTGGCAAATTTTTATTCCACTGGGCAGGTCTGCTCAAATGGAACCCGTGTCTTTGTTCATGATAGCATCCGGGATCAATTTGTTGAAAAACTGGTCAAACGCACGGAAGCGTTGATTATCGGCGATCCAATGGATGAAAAAACCCAAATGGGTCCATTGGTTTCTCAAGAGCATTTCAAAAAAGTTGAAGCGTTTTACAAGGCCGCGCCTTCGCAAGGAGAGTGCCTGTATGATGGTGGCATACCAAAAATTCAGGGCTTTGAGGGTGGCAACTGGATTGGCCCTGCAATCTATCAACCGAAGGATGATCATCAATCAATCGCCCGTGATGAGGTGTTTGGTCCGCTTCTCTCGTTGTTTACATTCTCGGATGAAGACGAGGTCACACAACGCGCCAATGATACGGAGTTTGGATTGGCAGCCGGGGTTTATACGGCTGATTTGGCAAGGGCTCACCGTATGATGACACGCCTTGAGGCCGGCAGCTGCTGGGTCAATACATTCAATGTGACGCCTGTGGAAATGCCTTTTGGCGGTCACAAAAAGTCAGGTCTCGGCATGGAAAACGGCAAATGGGCGCTTGATGCTTACAGCCAGGTCAAGAGTGTCCATATCGCCATGAGCCCAATGGAATATCCATATTAGGCCGCGCACTCTATCCACCCTAACAGGTGGAGTGAGCTTGTTTGGGCCGCGCACTCTTTCCATCCTAGCGGGAGGGAGTGAGCTTGTTTAGGCCGCGCACTCTATCCATCCTAGCGGGTGGGAGTGAGCTTGTTTAGGCCGCGCACTCTTTCCACCCTAACAGGTGGGAGTGAGCTTGTTTAAGTCGTACATTCTTTCTGCCTGATAGGCAGGAATGGATTTGTTTAGGTTGCGGGTTCAATTTGTCCTGAATGGCAGATTTGAGTTTGAATAGAGAAAGAAAATTCCATGTCCGGTGGTGTCATAGAAAATTCAACAATTGAAACTGATTACGTCATAGTCGGATCGGGTTCTGCCGGGTCTGCAATGGCTTACAGATTGTCTGAATCCGGCAAATTTTCCGTTATCGTCATTGAGTTTGGCGGAACGGATATTGGTCCCTTTATCCAGATGCCCGCAGCGCTTTCCTATCCAATGAATATGCCAATGTATGATTGGGGCTTTGAAACCGAGGCTGAGCCTCATATGGGCGGACGAAAAATGGCCTGCCCGAGAGGAAAGGTTATCGGCGGATCATCCTCGATCAATGGCATGATTTATGTGCGCGGCCATGCCTGCGATTTTGATACATGGGAAGAAATGGGTGCCAAAGGCTGGTCCTATTCCGACGTGCTTCCTTATTATCAGCGCATGGAAACCTCCCATGGAGGAGAAGTCGGCGTTCGCGGTACAAACGGACCTTTGCACGTCACAAGAGGGCGAAGGGAAAATCCGCTTTATGAGGCTTTTGTTCAGGCTGGCGCTCAAGCAGGTTTTGAAACGACTGAAGACTATAACGGTCTCAAGCAAGAGGGTTTTGGCGCTTTTGAGCAAACCGTTTACAAGGGTCGGCGATGGTCTGCGGCCAGCGCCTATTTGAAGCCCGCTGTCAAAAGAGGCGGCGTTCAGATTATCAAAGGCTTGGCGCGCAAGGTGGTTATTGAAGGCAAAAAGGCTGTTGGTGTGGAAATTTCACGCGGGGCCAATATTGAAGTCATCAAAGCCCGCCGGGAAGTTATTCTTGCCGCTTCATCAATCAATTCACCCAAACTGTTGATGCTTTCAGGGATAGGGCCTGCAAATCACCTTAAAAAAATGGGCGTGGAGGTAGTGGTAGATCGACCTGGCGTCGGGCAAAATCTTCAGGATCATCTGGAACTTTATGTCCAACAGGAATGCAAACAACCGATCACGCTATATTCAAAACTTAATCTGTTTTCAAAAGCGCTGATTGGCGCGCAGTGGCTCCTTTTCAAATCCGGTGATGGCGCCACGAACCATTTTGAAAGCACGGGATTTGTCCGCTCAAAAGCTGGCGTTAAATATCCCGATATTCAATATCACTTTTTGCCGGTTGCCATACGCTATGACGGCAAAGCTGCTGCGCCGTCTCACGGATTTCAGGCCCATGTAGGTCCGATGCGCTCCAAATCGAGGGGCCGCGTTGAACTGACATCCAATGATCCAACTGCCAAACCGTCGATCCTGTTCAATTACATGTCCCATGAGGATGATTGGGCGGATTTTCGCCATTGTATCCGATTGACCCGTGAGATTTTCCAGCAGGAAGCAATGAAACCTTATTCAGGACGCGAAATTCAGCCTGGAGCAGAATATCAAAGCGATGAAGAACTGGATGAGGTTATTCGTCAGCATTCGGAAAGTGCCTATCATCCTTGTGGGACTGCGCGAATGGGCAGGGCGGATGATCCCATGGCTGTTGTGGATCCTGAATGCCGGGTAATTGGAGTTGAAAATCTGCGTTTGGCGGACAGTTCCATTTTCCCACTAATCCCCAACGGAAACCTGAATGCGCCATCAATTATGGTCGGCGAAAAGGCGGCTGATCATATTTTGGGTAAAGACATGCTGCCGCGATCCAATCTCGAGCCATGGATCCATCCAAATTGGCAAAACAGTGATCGGTAAGAAGCCGTTTCTTGTGAATTACTGTCAAAATTGTCAGCGCGGCTGAAAAGTCACAAATCTGATATAATCTTGCTCAATTGCGCTGGCTTCTTGCCCTAAGGGCAGTAATTTGGCACATTCCCACAAAATGGTGATTTGCCAAAACCCGTTTGGGTATGTTTAACAGTTTCTTATTGCCGAAATCATAGATTGTACGTTCGCAGTCAAAAACAGCAACACACATCTGTCAGGTTACCAATGTCCGGATCTTTCGTTACTCGTTTATTTTGTATCGCCCTTGCTTCAACAGTAATTTCGGCTGTTGATATTGATGTGGCAGAAGCGAAGCGGAAAACCTTGCTCGAGCAATGGTTCCCGAAGGCTGCCCAGCGGATGAAGCGTCAACGGGGTTTGGCTCAACCGCCGGTGATTACGGAACGCAGACAAGCTGTACCTGTTAAAAAAGTATCAGGCCCTGCCTATTATACCTACAAGACCGAACAATTGCAGAGCATGGCACTTGCTGGCCTGTTGCCTGTTATTGCACCTGAAGTGATTGTCACCAAAACACTTCCGCAAAAGCCTGTTACCAAAATTATGGGAAGTGAACTGCTGGGTGAAGATGACTGGCGCAGCGCAAAACAACAGGAAATTGATCTGGCGAGTACCGGCAGTACGAAGACAATTGAAGTTGTTGGCAGCTTGAAGACCAAAATAATTCCAGCCCACGCCTTGACCAATGAAATGGTGGAAAACATCAGCCTCAAGCTCGAAGAAGGCATCGCCTCGGCGATCAAAGATCATTACACGAAAGATCCGTCCTTCCTTTGGGTGGATCGTGACTGGAAAATCACTGAAAATGCCAAAGCTGTCTTGTCGGTCTTGAAAAATGCAGATGAAGTCGGCCTTTCGGACAATGAATATGTCGTGGATACGGTTTCCATGTCGGTTGGTGCCGGAGCGAAGGCGTCAAAGCGTGCAGTCAAGTTCGAACTGGAAATGACCGCTGCCTTGCTTCGCTATGGAGCTGACGCCAAGAGTGGCCGGATCGACCCGAATGGAATTAGCGGATATCACGATTTTCCAACTTATAAGCGGAACTATAGTGCCGTTTTGGCGGAAGTGATTTCCAGCGAAAATCCGGCAGGTGCATTGTCTGGACTTAATCCTGATAATTCACGATTTGCCATGCTGATGGCCGAACTTGCTGAGCTGCGTAGCAATATGGACGAAGACGCGCTAGAGCCGATTGCTGCCGGTACATTTTTCAAGCCTGGTCAGGAACATGCAGAGCTTCCAAAAATTGTTGCGCTGATCGAAAAGAAAGCCTCGGCTGACTTGAAAGAGACCCATTCGGCGCTATTTGCCAGCTATAGTGGTTCCATCAGATTCGAAAATGAATTGGTCACCCTGGTTAAAGATTTTCAGAAAGAAACCGGTCTTGGCGCTGATGGTATCGTGGGTAAAAACACCATCGCGAAACTGCAAACAGCAAGTCCTCAGGCGAAGATCGACAAAATAGAATTGGCGATGGAGCGTTTGCGCTGGTTGCCGGAGACGCTTGGCGATCGGTATGTCTTCATCAATCAGCCGGCTTATAATGCCTCTTACATGGTGAATGATAAAGCCCAGTTGAGCATGCGTACGATTATCGGCAAGCCGACTAATCAGACCTACTTCTTCCATGACAAGATCAAGATTGTTGAGGTTAATCCCTATTGGAATGTGCCTCGCTCGATTTTGATCAATCAGAAATTGGGTAAAATTCGCGCTAATCCGGGCTATCTAAGCGCCAATGGGTTTGAGGTGATCACCGCAAGAGGCGTAACCGATCCTTATTCGGTGGACTGGTATTCAGGCTCCTTAAATGGGGTGCAAATCCGCCAGAAACCGGGTGGTGGCAACGCGTTGGGAGAGTTGAAAATCCTGTTTCCGAACAAGCATGCCATCTATATGCATGATACGCCTTCGCGGAATCTCTTCAGTCGTGCAGACCGGGCGTATAGCTCAGGCTGTGTACGCCTGCACAAGCCCCGGGAGATGGCTGCCGCTGTTATGGGAACAAGTGTTGATTATATCAGTGGCCAAATTGCCAGCGGTGAAAATCGGGCCATGAAGGTCAAGAATCAAATCCCCGTTTATGTTTCTTATTTTACGGCCTGGCCGAAAGATGATGGGGTGATCGGATATTACTCAGATGTGTATGGCCGCGATGCTGCTTTGAAAAAGGCCATAAAGCGCAATAGTGAGATGCGGTTGGAGACTTCACTGGCTTCAAGTTGAATTAGTATTGTCGTTTTACGTGGTCCTTATTGGATGAAGCGCATTACGACTGGCTGAAATTTTTGCATTTTACAATTTGAAGTTTGCCAATCACCAAAAATAAAAGGCGCTCATTGAATGTGCGCCTTTTTTGGATCTGCTAAAACGGTTTCCTGAAGTTGATCAAGAGCTCTTGTTCTGACGGTTTTCAATCAGATCATCGACTACTGCAGGATCTGCCAGTGTTGACGTATCGCCGAGGGCGCCGAAGTCATCTTCTGCAATCTTGCGCAAAATCCGGCGCATGATTTTTCCAGATCTGGTTTTCGGCAGACCCGGGGCGAACTGAATTTTATCAGGTGATGCAATCGGTCCGATATCGCTTCTGACATGGGTAACCAGTTCCTTGCGCAAAGCGTCAGACGGCTCTTCACCGCCCATCAAAGTGACATAGCAATAAATGCCCTGGCCCTTGATATCATGGGGATAGCCGACAACGGCAGCTTCGGACACTTTGTCATGGGCAACAAGGGAGGATTCGACTTCTGCGGTTCCCATGCGGTGTCCTGATACATTGATCACATCATCAACGCGGCCAGTGATCCAGTAATAGCCATCCTTGTCACGGCGACATCCATCGCCGGTAAAATATTTGCCTTTATAGGTGGCGAAATAAGTTTGGATGAAGCGTTTGTGGTCGCCATAGACGGTGCGCATCTGGCCAGGCCAGGAGTCAGTTAGGCAAAGATTGCCGTCAGTTACCCCTTCCAGAACATTGCCTTCATTATCAACCAATTGCGGTTGAACCCCGAAAAATGGCCTAGTTGCCGATCCGGGTTTCAGATCAGTTGCGCCTGGAAGTGGCGTAATCAAAATACCGCCAGTTTCGGTCTGCCACCAGGTATCGACAATTGAGCAGCGTTTTTCACCAACCACATTGTAATACCATTCCCATGCCTCAGGATTGATAGGCTCTCCAACAGAGCCAAGAACTCTCAAGGATTTTCTGGATGTTGAAGTTACATATTCATCGCCTGCACCCATCAATGAGCGCAGAGCTGTTGGTGCTGTATAGAAAATATTGACCTGGTGCTTGTCTACAACATCCCAAAAGCGGGACATGGAAGGAAAATTCGGAACTCCTTCGAACATCAAAGTTTTGGCACCATTGGCCAAAGGGCCATAGACGATATATGAGTGACCTGTAACCCAGCCCACATCGGCTGTGCACCAGTAGGTGTCTCCTTCATGGTAATCAAACACATATTCATGGGTCATGGATGCATAGACCAGATAGCCACCTGTTGTGTGCAACACGCCCTTCGGCTGCCCGGTTGAGCCGGAAGTATATAGGATAAAGAGCGGATCCTCGGCTTTCATGGGTTCCGGCTTGCAGACCGGTTTGGCCTTGGCCATTTCGTCATGATACCAAAGGTCTCTTTTATCGGTCCAATTGATCTTGCCGGCTGTACGGCGAACCACGAGTACATTTTTAACCTTGCGCTTTTTCTTTGCTGCGATCTCGCAGGCTGCATCAGCATTGGCTTTGAGCGGAATGGTCTTGCCGCCGCGCAATCCTTCGTCAGCAGTGATCACAAAGCTCGATTTGCAATCGACAATTCGCTGGGCAAGAGCATCAGGGGAAAATCCGCCGAATACGATGGAGTGAACCGCGCCAATTCGCGCGCAGGCGAGCATGGCATAGGCTGCTTCAGGAATCATCGGCATGTAAAGAGTGACCCGGTCGCCTTTTTTTACTCCGCGTGATTTCATCACATTGGCGAGACGGCAGACATGATCGTAAAGCTCGTTATAGGTGATCTTTTTGTCGTCGTAGGGATTGTCACCTTCCCAGATTATTGCTGTCTGATTGCCCCGTTTCTTCAAGTGGCGGTCAATGCAGTTATAGGCAACATTGGTGACACCATCTTCGAACCACTTGATGGATACATTTCCGTCAAATGAGGTGTTCTTCACCTTTGTGTAAGGTTTGAACCAGTCGATGCGCTTGCCGTGCTTGCCCCAAAATTTTTCAGGATTAGTGACGCTTTCCTTGTACCATTTCTCATAGGTTTCATTGTCGATCAGCGCATTCTTTTTCCAGGATGCTTTGACTTTGTGTTTCTTGACTTCAAACATGATGTCCTCCCCGTTCCAGCAATTCATCTGTTCCAGTAGTGGGACAGCAAAAAACTACTTGTGCAAATTAGATTTCCTCAAGTCTATTTTAAGCCCATCGACAGGCCCGCGTCCATAATACCAAGGCCGAATAAGAGACAATTTTCGGATTCACGGATTTATTACGCCTGACTCACAACGTGATGAGAAATTTCCGTAAAGTAAGGATAACAGGTTGTAACCACAAATTGAGGATTCTAAAAGTTCAAACGTATTAGAAGTCAAATCCGAGGGGGCCTTGGTTTCACCGATATGTGCAAAAACGGGTTGGAATTCGTAACAGTATTGAGTTTCCCACACTGTCTTTGCCAAAGGTAAGACAGGACAAAGTTTGAAGTATTTTTCCGATATCAAATTAGCATTGATTCTTGTTTGTGTGTTGTCCCTTACAGGGTGCATTCAGTCGAATGACACAAAAACAAGTGTTCTTGAAAGTGCCGCAAGCGGTCACAAAGTGCAACAGGCAGCGTTTTTGGAGAAACAACAATCGGTCATTGAGCAACAGAAAAAGCTGATTGAAGAGCAGCGTCAGAAAAATCTGGCATTGCTGAACAAAAGCAGCGCTTTGAACCCGAAACCTGGTTCGTTGGCTGTTCCACCCAAAAGCAAGACGCTAAAGACTGAGGCTCCAGTCAAAAAGGCATCAGTTACGGCCAATAGCCGCGGCGCCAATGTAACCTTCAATGCTCCCTGGAAATGTGTTCCTGATGGTTTGAAAGCCGTGGTATATGAAGTTGCCCGTCGATACGGTCCGGTAACGGTCAATTCCACCCATCGTTCGCGCAGCAAGAACAGGCGAATTGGCGGAGCGAGACAATCGTATCATTTGAAATGTGCGGCTGTCGATTTCCGGGTAAAGGGAAACACATCATCTGTTTTGAAGTATCTTCGGCGTCATCCAAATGTTGGCGGTGTAAAGCGATATCGTTCCGGGTATTTCCATATCGATAATGGCCCAAAACGCACCTGGCGATAATAGCAGGTCTATTCAATCGCTTAAAGATTGACGAAATCTTAATCGAATTCCTCGACAATGCTCTTGTTTGTTCAGAGCCTGTTAAGTCTTGAAGTATTCGGGGCCCGGGCTTGATGATGTTTTCAAACATGCTCTGTAATTTTTGTTCTGTATGATCAAGTTGGCATGTTCTGGTATTGAGTAAGGAGCATTGATATGGCTGGGATATCCGGCATCAAGGTTAAAGTGTGCGTTGTCTTGAGTCTGGCTTTCATCTTGAATGGTTGTGCTTTGTTCAGACCGGCACCCATCACCTGGAATGATACGAAGTGGTGTGTTCCGTTCGAGCTGAAGGTCGTGCTGCGCCGGGTTGCAAAAAAATTCGGCCCGGTCAGAATTCATTCCACCCATCGCTGGCCAGCGGAAAATAGGCGCAAAGGCGGAAAGCCGAAGTCCTATCATTTGAAATGCCGCGCTGTGGATTTCAGCATTGTAGGCGGCGCAACAGGGGTTACTGAATTTCTGAAATCACAAAGTGCTGTTGGTGGCTACAGCTATTATCCGCATCAAAAATTCTATCACATTGACAATGGGCCAAGGCGCACCTGGTAGGGGCGTTTACAAACCCATCAATGCCATAACGATAGCCTGTATTAACAATACGCCCAGCCAATGGCCTGAATCGATAATGGTTAGTGAAAATGGGCGGATGCTATATTGATGGTTGACCAATTGGGTTGTGAATATGAATCCAAACCATATCAGAAAAGCAGAAAACAGCGCTGTTCCCAAGGTAAAGATTCCATCTGATGTGTGCAGTAACAATACCGCCAGCAGATAGGCCATCACAAATTCACAAACGATAGAAACGATATAAGGGCGCGGGCTGGGTTTGCCGTTTGGACCTTTCACATCTTCCTCAGTCATATTGGCAGCGGCCATCCATGGCTTGGACAATGTGCCGTAATAGACTGCCCCAAAAATCCAACTTGCAATTGTTGCCACAGCTATTGTTACAAGACTTGCGCCCATTGCGGCTTCCATGATCATCTCCTCCGTTGATCCCAAATGAGTTATAGTTTGGTGGAAAATCGCATTATTTGCAATTTCTATTCAACACGCCAGACGCTTGTGTGTTTGATTTCGGAGTCCTCGAGAATTCTGGTGACCGGCACATCGTAAGAAATGATTTTTTCAAGACCGGTTTTCGGCAAGTAAGATCTGCCGGGGTCGCCGACCAGAACCAGTTTTCCGGAATTGGCGGCTTTTTGAAGAAAGGGCCAGATCCGGCCCGTCATTTCCTGATCATAGAAAACATCTCCGGCCAGGATTACGTCAAAGCGATCCATCATCTGCTGATTGTTTTCGAGTAAATTAATCAAAGAGATTTCCAGCTCTGATTGATTGAGGCTGGCATTTAATTTTATTGCACTTGCGCAAAACGGGTCAATGTCATTGGCTACTACATGTTTTGCGCCGGACAGTTTTGCGGCAATCGCAACCAGTCCACTGCCGCTGGCAATATCCAGAACGGATTTGTTTTTCACGATGTGTGCATCGTCCAGAATGTAACGGGCAAGGCCCTGACCGCCGGCCCAGGCAAATGCCCAAAATGGCGGCGGCAGGCCAATGGCTTCCAGCTCTTCTTCGGTCTTGTTCCAAAGATCATAGGTTTCATCGGCCAAATAAAGGCTGATCTCCGGCACATGGGGCGGAGCGCAAACGGCTGTATTGGCCCGTATAAATTCGTCTTTGTTCAAATGGCTGCTGGTCACACCCGGCAGCCTAAAGCGGCTTGAGGGTTTTTCCGTTCAACCCGCCCATGCGGCAGACTTCTATCCATTCATCAGGTTTTACGGGTTGGACTGACAAGCGCATCGAAGTAACAAGAGACATTTCGCTGAGTTTTTCATTTGCTTTGACGGCCTTTAAAGTTACCGGTTTTGGCATGTCGCAAACGGCCTTGATGTCCACGCAATCCCAACGCTCATCGTCGGTGGTGGTATCGGGGTGGGAGAGGGCGCAGATTTCAGCAATGCCGACAACTTCCAATCCTTCATTTGAGTGATAGAAAAATGCCAGATCACCAATTTCCATCGATCGCATATTATTGCGTGCCAGATAGTTGCGGATGCCGTCCCATTCTTCGCCCGCCGCGCCTTTGGCCTTTTGCTGTTCCCATGACCATTTAAATGGTTCGGATTTAAACAACCAGTATTGCATATGTCATTCGCTTTCAGTCTTAAGAGGGCGTGAGAGTAAAACATGGCTTGCCTCAATGGCTGATATGTCGCCTGCAAGAAGCTTTACAACCGCCTGAATGATTGGGCAATCAATAGAGTTTTTTGTGGCGATTTTAGCGGCGATAGGCGCGGTTAATGCGCCTTCAGCCAAGAGCATATTGCGCGTATCGGTTCCTGCGCCTAGGGCCATTCCAAAGGCAAAGTTTCGCGATTGGGGACTTGAGCAGGTGAGTACCAGATCACCGAGACCAGAAAGCCCCATCAAGGTTTGTGGTTTTGCGCCCAAAGCAATAGCAAGGCGGTTCAGTTCCGCGAAGCCCCGCGCAATCAATGCCGCTTCGGCGCTCGCTCCAAGACCCAGGCCACGGCAAACCCCAACGGCAAGGGCAATCACGTTTTTCAACGCGCCGCCAAGTTCGACGCCTTTGAGATCATCGGATGTGTAAACGCGAAAGGTTGGTCCTGAAATGGCTTCGGCAAGTGGAAGGGTCAAGGCGTTGTCATTGCAGGCAAGGGTAACCGCCGTTGGCAGATCGCTGGCCACATCACTGGCAAAACTGGGGCCCGAAAGGGCAGCAACAGGATTATTGGTCAGTAAGTCAGCAGCGGTTTCGGCTGGTAGCTGGCCTGTCTCGCGGTTGATTCCTTTGGCACAAAGAATAACGGGAACACCGGCTTTTATGGAACGAAAATATGTTTCGATAACGGAATGAATTGTCTGGGCCGGGGTAACCAGAAGAATAACATCTGAATCTGCTATTGCCGCTTCCGTATCTGTTCTGATTTTCAACGCGCGCGGTAGTTTGATCCCCGGTAGATATCGGGTATTTTCATGGGTTTCGCCGATTGTTTCCAGCGCTGAGGCATCCCGGCCACAAAGAAAAGTTTGATGGCCCTTGCGGGTCAATACACTGGCAAGCGCTGTTCCCCAGGCGCCAGCGCCCATAACGGTTATGGTTTTTTGACTACTCATGCCTTTGCTCCACGTTTTCCGGCGCCAATCATGCTGTTTGAATATTCATCCAAAGGCCAGCGGGACCGGGGTGAGGTTTGCATATCGGCTGGAGCAAAACGCTCTCCTTGGTTCAGACGTTCGAGACCTGCCCAAGCAATCATTGCCGCATTGTCGGTGCAAAGATTGAGCGGAGGGGCAATCAAAGACCATCCCCGGGCGGTGGCAGTTTCTTCCAATGCGGATCTTATCTTCTGGTTAGTTGCAACGCCTCCGGCAACTACCAGATTTTTGGGTGAGCCGGGATGATCGACTTCAAAAATATCAAACATCTTTTTGGTGCGGTTTACCAGAACATCGACGATGGCTGCCTGAAAAGAGGCGCAGATATCAGCAACATCCTGATTGCTCAAGGGGGCCAGTTTATTGGCCGTCTGGCGAACAGCTGTTTTCAAGCCTGAAAATGAAAAATTGATTTCTTTGCGCGAGGCAAGGGGCCGCGGAAAAACAAAGCGTTTGGGATCGCCTGTAAGAGCTGCCTTTTCGACTTGCGGTCCGCCTGGATAATCCAGCGAGAGGAGCTTGGCTGTCTTGTCAAAGGCTTCCCCCAAAGCATCATCAATAGTGGTTGCAAGGCGGCGATATTGATCAACGCCGGTAACTTCGACAAATTGAGTGTGTCCGCCGGAAACCAGCAGAAGCAGGAATGGAAACTCCAACCCATCTGTCAAACGGGCAGTCAGAGCATGGCCTTCCAGATGGTTGATTGCATAATAGGGAATGTCTGTTGAAGCTGAGATGGCTTTTGCGGTCATCAGGCCGGTCAATAATCCGCCAATCAAGCCCGGTCCGGCAGTTACGGCTAATGCATCGATATCCGAAAGCGCCACGTCTGCTTCCGCGAGGGCTTTCTTGATAATGCCGTCCAAGAGCTTCAAATGAGACCTTGCAGCAATTTCCGGCACCACTCCGCCGAAAACTTCATGTTCCTTGATTTGGGAATGGACGATATTGGAGAGGATTTTCCCCTCAAGCACAGATCCGGTGCCGCCAGTTTTTTCAACAATGGCTGCGGCTGTCTCGTCGCAACTTGTTTCAATACCAAGAACCCGCATTGTACCTACTCAATTAATTCACTAAACATCCGCAGAGAGTTTTGGTTTAAACAAATTGGGCGCGGAATATGCTGCAAGGAAGTATCAGAGCCCAGCGCGAAAGCAAATGCCAACGCGAAAGCAAATGAAAGAAATCGGGTTTTATTGATGCAGAAAATTGGAATTGGTACAAGAGGCAGTGATCTGGCTCTGGCACAGGCGTATGAAGTTCGTGATCGACTGCTTGCGGCCCATGGCAGTGAGCTGGAAGTTTCTGTCGAAGTTATCAGCACCAAAGGGGACCGGATTACGGACCGCCCGCTTTCCGAGATTGGTGGCAAAGGCCTTTTCACCGAAGAGATCGAAGAGCGACTGCTGGATGGACGAATAGATATTGCTGTCCACTCCTCAAAGGATATGCCCACGGTTTTGCCGGAAGGGTTGGAGCTTTCCTGTTTCCTGCCGCGTGAAGCGCCGGAAGATGCTTTTATTTCCAAGACAGTACAATCATTGTCCGACCTTCCCATGGGAGCCGTTTTCGGCACCTCCTCGTTGCGCCGCAAAGCGTTGGCTCTTCGTTTGCGTCCCGATCTCAAAATTGTAGAGTTTCGTGGCAATGTTCAGACCCGTTTGAAAAAGTTGGATGATGGGGTGGCAGACGCAACCCTGCTGGCAGCAGCGGGCCTTAACCGCTTGGGGATGTCCCATGTGATTACCTCAAAGTTTTCCGTTGAGGAGTTTCCACCGGCCCCGGGTCAGGGCGCGATTTGTATTGAGTCCCGTGTTGGAGACGCGGACACTGGGCTCCTTTTGGCTCCGCTCAATGATCATGACACGGCAAAGGCGTTGCAGGTGGAGCGGGCTTTCTTGCGGGAGTTGGATGGTTCTTGCCGCACGCCTCTAGCAGGTCACGCAGTCATAAAGAATGGTATCGTATTCTTTCATGGGATGATTTTATCAGTCGACGGACGGGTCTGGCATGAAGATAAAGGAGAAGCGCCGCTAACAGATGCGGAAGCAATGGCGATCGAGATCGCCAAAAAATTAAGACGTGATGCGGGCAGTGATTTCTTCGATGATTGGAACACGACTGCATGAAAGTCTTGCTTACACGGCAAAAAGAAGATTGTGTGCGAACCGCCAGGCACCTAGAAGCGGCGGGGTATGAGACGGTCATTTTTCCCTTGATTGCAAAAGTCAGACTTGAAAACTGCGCTCAGAACATCGCGCCAGATTTTCTGGTTTTTACCTCCGCCATTGCTGTTGATTGTGTTGGAGCTGATTTGTCACCCGTCTGGAAGGAGCTGCCAGTTTATGCCGTCGGCCCGCGTACAGCAAGTGTGCTTGTAGATTGTGGGTACAAGAATATACGCCAAGGCAAAGGCAGTGCCCGACATCTCGCAGACCGGATTTTAGCCGAGCAACAATCAAAGGCGGCAAGTGGTATTTATTATTGCGCCAAAGAGCGTGCCTTTGATATGGAAGAGGCGCTATCGGGTCTCAACATTACGCTGGAATGTTGTGTTGTTTATGAAATCGCTAAGCTGAAGGTCGATAAAGCGGCATTTAGTCAGGCTTTGTCCGAGGTTGCGGGAGGTGTTTCGCTTCTTTTTTCGCCACTAAGCGCTCAGGCCTTTATGGAATTGGTGCGCGAATGTGAAGTGGAAAAACTACTCGAACCCATCCATTTCGCCGTCATTTCAGAAAAAACTTCTCAGGCGGTAGATGTGAGGCTTGTAAAAAGTCTTCATATCGCCAAAAGTCCCAACGAGCAGAGCCTGATTGAGGTCATTAAACAAATACAGAAAGCGTAAATATCTGTACGCTAAAATGAAACGCTTAAGGCTATATTCCAATTCGAGCGTCGAGTTTGTTGAAACAACCAGATTGATGTGCTTTGATATAAAAGTAAATCTTCTTTCGAAGAGAAGGGGCAAACGGAAAACATCATGGCAAATCGCAGAAAAAACCTTGGCGGCGGAAGAAGCGCCAAACCGTCAAAGACAATTGATCTTGAAGCCAGTGAAGTGGTGGACGAGGCAAAGCTGTCTGAGAGTGCTGAAGATGGCGAGGCGACACAATCAACGGCAGCTGGCTCTCAACCTTCTGATGAATCTGTTGGTGAAGACATTGCAGGAGATGTGACTAGCGGATCTGAGGAAGTTGCTGAGAACGATCAAATGGAGACGGCTCCTGCAAAACCTGTCAGAGCCCGTGCATCTTTAGGTTCCTTGTTATTGTCTGCCATTTTGGGTGGCGGTGTGGCCCTTGGGGGTGCAAGTCTTCTTGGTAACAACAGCGCGTTGAAAGACATGCCTTTGATCGGTGGTTTGGTGGGTGGCGACACTTCACAAGCGGTTACCAGCGAAATTGCTAGCCTTAAGGAGCAGATTGCCCAGCTGAACAATGCGAGTAACGCAATCGCTCCAGAGATGAACGAACGCCTGTTGGGATTGGAAAGCAATATTGCCGCTCTGTTTGATGAAACCGGAAACGCAGAAGCCTCACGGCAAGTTGCCGAAGCATTAGCTTTGGCTCAAACTGCCTCCCAAAAGGCTGAGGCGACTTCAAAGCAAATTACTGAATTGAATGATAAGATAATTGATGGTGTCGGAGATGGCAGCGTTGACATGGAAACTGTGAAGTTGGCTCTGTCCACTGAAATTACACAATTGTCCAATCGGATTGCAGGGTTGGAAACCTCCGGAGCAGGTGTTCCTGAAAGCGTCACAGGTGAGATTTCAGCCATAAAGGAAAGCGTGGCTTCCTTGGCCGGGCTTACCGGGCAGTATGAGGCGCTTAGCCAGCAAGCCAGTGAGATCAGTCAAACAGTTGAGGCTTCAAATAAAAGGCTGTCCGAGCTTGAGACGTCGGTGAATGAAAAAGTCCTGCCGTCCATGGGCTCTGTTGAAAAAGCCGCCGTGGCTGCAATCGAGAGTCAGAAAGTGGCAAGGTCCGTAAGTGCCCGGTCTCTGAGTGCGGTGCTGGAAAACGGCGGCGCGTTCAACAGTGAACTTGCTTCTGCCGAAGCACTGCTTGGCAGCAGCGAGACCATCAATCAATTGAGGGATTTATCGCGCAAAGGCATTTCGTCAAAACCTGAACTTCTTGCAAGCTTCCAACCGGTTGCCGATAGGATTATTGCGCTGCAAAGCGAAAATACTTCCGAGATGGGTGTTTTGGAACGGCTGATGTCCAGCGCAACTACCCTCGTCAAAGTTCGCCCGGCCGGGCCCATTGATGGAGATGATAATGCGGCGGTTGTTTCAAGAATTGAAGCCGCGTTGAAAATTGGCAATGTATCTGAGGCTTTGGCTGAGAGTGAGAAACTGAACGAAGTTGCAAAATCAGCTGCGGCCGGGTGGAATACATCAGCGAAAGAATATTTGCAGGCGGACAGCCTGATCAACCAGTTGATTGGTGAGCTCAGCGCTTCATCGTCTGAGCAGGGGTAACGGGCCATGATGCGTATTTTTCTATTTTTAATTCTGGTTTTGATTCTGGGCTTCGGATTTTCGTGGTTTGCAGACCGTCCGGGCGATGTCGTTCTTCAATGGCAGGGCACTCAATATGAAACCAGCTTGATGGTGGTTCTTGTTGCTATCGTGGCATTGGTGGCTGCGATCATGATTTTGTGGTGGCTTGCCAAGACCATTCTTGATTCGCCACGCATCATGCAGCGGTTTTTCAAAGCACGTAAAAAAGACCGGGGCTATCAGGCGCTTTCAAGGGGATTGATTGCTGCCAATTCCGGCGATAGTGCCAGCGCGCGTAAATATACCAAGGAGAGTATCAAGCTTCTCGGTCAGGAACCGCTCGTAGAATTACTGGATGCTCAATCCAGCCTTCTTGAGGGTAATCGTGATGAGGCGCGTGCGCGATTTGAGAAAATGCTCGAGCAGGATGAGACCCGTCTGGTTGCGTTGCGCGGCCTGTATCTGGAAGCAGAACGCCAGGGGGCAGGAGATGCGGCCCGCCACTATGCGGAAGAGGCACACAAGTCGGCTCCTTCTCTTTCCTGGGCAGGCAATGCGAAACTGCGTTACGCCTCCAAGGATGGCAACTGGCAAGAGGCGCTTGCGGCACTTGAGGCAAACAAGTCCGCCGGATTGATGACCAAGGATGAAGCCAAACGCCAGAGGGCCGTCTTGCTGACGGCTCAGGCAATGTCGGTTGAGCCTGCGGATCCGGTAAAGGCCGCAAAGCTTGCCCGTGAAGCACATAAACTTGCTCCAACCCTTGTGCCGGCGGCGATCATTGGCGCAAAAGCGCTTGCCCGTAATAGTGATATTGGCCGGGCATCGGGAATGCTTGAAACAGTTTGGAAGAAAGAGCCTCATCCGGAAATCGCCCAATCTTATATATATTTGAGAATGGGTGACTCAGCAGCAGACCGATTGAAACGGGCAAGGAAACTGGCTGCGATGAAGGCCAATCATCCAGAAGGCAATTTTATCATTGCCGAAGCTGCAATTGATGTTGAGGACTGGAAATTGGCCCGCGAGACCATGGTTCCGGTTTTGAATACCGCACCAACGCAACGCGCATGCCTTATCATGGCTGATGTTGAAGAAGGCCAGTCTGGCGATCAGGGCCGGATGCGCGAATGGTTGGCGAGAGCGGTGCGGGCGCCAAAGGATGCGGCCTGGACAGCCGATGGATATGTTTCGGAGAAATGGCTGCCGATATCGCCTGTTACCGGAAAGATTGATGCCTTTGAATGGAAAGTGCCACTGGAACAGTTGGGTGGCCCCTCAGAGGCCGTTCTTGATTCAGAAGGCCTTGAAGATTTGATTCGGGAACCGGAGGTTGCGCCGATCGTCGTTGAAGCGGAAGAAACACCGCCTGCTAAAAAACCATCCAAAGCTACCGCTGCTGCGGCTACCGCCGGGGGTGCTTTAGCGATAGGCGCTGAAACAAGCGAAGCTGAAACCATTGAAGATATCAAAGAGCCTGAAAATGATGAAGCGGCCGCGACCGAGATCATTAAAGACTCAATAGAGCAGGATAGCACACAGCCTGAAGAGATAGTTCCTGATCAGGAAGAGACTTCTGAAAATGATATTGCAGAAAAGGCTAGGGTTGAAGAGTTGGAAGCAGTTTCAACATTGGCTAGGAAAGAAAAAACTCCGGATGCTGCTGTCACTTCGGAAAAAAAATCCGGTGAAAAGGAAACCAATGATGATCCTGAAGCCGGGCGGCCAATCCATGGACGCCCCGATGATCCGGGCATACGACCGGAAGATCAGAAGGAAAAACCCAAACGCTTTGGATTGTTCTAAGATTATTCAACAATAAGGGTAGAATTCCATTCAGGTTTTCACGACCTTTACCTAACCCCGTGGGCGCGCTAGATCATAAACATGTTTGATGCACTTAAGTCTTTGTTTTCTGCAGACACTCCTGAGGCCGCTGAGAAAGGCGAGTTTTCGCTGGATGACAAACGGTTGTGTGAAGCTGCCTTGATGTTCCACGTCATCGCAGTTGACGGCCACATCAAAGAAAATGAACGAAGCCGGATGGGCGAAGTGCTCATGGAACAATATGATCTGACTTCTGATGAAATTGAAACGCTTTTCATTGCGGCAGAAAAAGCCGACCATGAAGCGGTTGATCTCTACCGCTTTACCTCACAGTTGAAAAAAGACTTGGATCGGGACCAACGTATCGCCATCATTGAACGTATGTGGGAAATGGTGTTTGCTGATGGAAAACTGCATGAATTTGAAGACAATGTGGTGTGGCGGGTCGCTCAATTGCTTGAGGTGGAGACGCAGGACCGGATTGCAATGAAGCAACGGGTTCGCGGCCGACTTTCTTTGAGAATAATTGAATAGGCTTGTTGCGGATGAGCATTATCAAGGAAAGTAATTTGCCTGGTTCAAAGAGACCAAAAATCCTGACGGTCTTGCATCAGGAGACTTCATCGTGTGGCCGTGTTGGTCATTTTCTTGAAGCGATGGGATATGAGATTGACATTTGCCGCCCGCCTCTTGGTCAGGAGCTTCCAGAGACCCTTGAGGAACACGCTGGAGCGATCATTTTTGGCGGGCCAATGAGTGCTAATGACAATGAGGAATATGTCAAGCGCGAGATAGATTGGGTGAGTGTTCCTTTGAAAGAGGACAAGCCGTTTCTAGGAATTTGTCTTGGAGCGCAAATGCTGTCCAAACAGCTTGGCGGCTCGGTTTCCGCCAATAAAGATGAATTTGCGGAGATTGGATATTACCCGCTCATACCAACAGAGGTCGGCAATCAAATGTTTGACTGGCCATCGATGGTTTACCAATGGCATCGGGAAGGCTTCACCTTGCCGTCCGGTGCGAAACTGCTGGCGACCGGCGAGCAATATGAAAATCAGGCGATCAAAGTGGGAGACAATGCTTATGGCGTGCAGTTTCACGCAGAATTGACATTCGCGATGGTATACCGCTGGACTGTGAAGGCAGAGCATCGGTTTGCGCTTCACGGTGCGCAACATCGCCGCGATCATATTGAAGGACGGTTGATGTATGATGCGGCCGTTCGTGCATGGTTATCGCGATTTTTGGATCACTGGATAGGTCCTGCCGAAAAGCATATGGTTAAATGATGGAAGCAGACTTGAAGTCGTCGGGTGTGATCGTTAGATGAAGTCCGATGCAGATATTTCTGGTTTCTGTGGACGTTAATAGAGCAAGTTAGGAAAAATGATGGTCGCGGTATTTTGGTTGATCAATACAGTCTTGGATATGGCCTGGTGGCTTGTTATTCTGAGTGTTGTATTTTCCTGGCTGTATGCTTTCAATGTGGTGAATTCTTCCAACCAATTTATAGCTCAGTTTGGTAATTTTCTGTATCAGATCACTGAACCGTTGTTTCGGCCGATCCGTAAGATCCTGCCTAATATGGGCAATCTAGATTTGTCACCGATTATCGTTTTGCTCGGTATTACCTTCCTGCAAGTGCTGCTTCGTACCAGCATCGCACCCATGTTTGGCGTGATGCGGTTCTAGTGTTCGGTGTGATAATACCGGAGCAGCAGGATAATCAAGTTTTGGTTTTTCAGTGAGCTCAGATGCAATTCGTTGATTATGCGGATTTGCCGCGCTCAATTGCCTCAAGTATCATCTTCTTGGCCACTTCTGCATTTTGCCAACCACCGATCTTGACCCATTTTCCAGGTTCCAGATCCTTGTAGTGCTCGAAGAAATGTTCGATCTGTTGCAGGGTGATGTCCGGCAGATCGGTATAGTCATTTATACCTTCAAAGCGGGCTGATACTTTTGATGAAGGAACTGCGATAATCTTTTCGTCTTGTCCGCCATCGTCTTCCATGACCAACACACCAACGGGTCGTACGCTGATCACACAGCCTGGAACCAGCGGCCTTGTATTGCAAATCAAAACATCAATCGGATCGCCGTCCAAAGACAAGGTATGCGGCACAAATCCATAATTTCCTGGATAGGTCATCGGTGTATACAAAAAGCGGTCCACAACCAGTGTGCCGGCGTCTTTGTCCAACTCATATTTGATTGGATGCCCACCAACAGGAACCTCGACGATCACATTGACTTCTTCAGGAGGGTTGCTGCCTATTTTGATTGCATCGACGCGCATGTTTTTTCCTTCTATTTTTGAATTGGTCAATAATGACAATAATACCATTGGGCAATTGGCAAAAGGTCGCGTAACGGTTATATGTTCAACTCTAGGGGCTCTAGGAGACTATATTCGTGCGCCTCTATTTTATTCTCGCCGGGCTGGCCATTGTCACAATATTGGCGCTGATCGATTTCGCTGAAACAGCTGAATCCGCTTATTCGAAAATTGATTTCGAAAAGGGTTGCGCATGGGCTTCTTCGCCAAGCGAAGAAGAAGCCCAAATGGGCGGCAAAGCCGTCTGTGAAGGATATCTGGACTATCAGATATATTTTTCAGAGGACGATTTGAGGCATTTCACAGCCTACGGGCCTGTTGATGATCCAGCGCAGTTTCCCAACGGATTTACCGAATGGAATTCCGTCCATGACGTGGTTGAATGGCGCCTGGAAAATGCCAAGCCTATTGCAGTGATCCAGCGCTGGTTTCTAGACAATGTTGACCCGGATACCGGATCAGCTGATGCTGATCGCCGAGGGCAGGTTTTGGTTATTTCGACGGTTACTCAGAAAGACGCACCTAACGGTATGAAAGTCTCCTGTCCGTTAGGCTATGTGGACGCAAGGGCAAACAAGAACGCCAATGAATTGGCTCGGGAAATTGCTGATAATTTGGGAACTGTTTTTAAGTGCGGTGAGGATCGTCCAAAATTTTATGGGATCCGTGGTCCATTCTCCGGCACTCCAAATGATCTGGCTCAATAGTTTTTCTGTTGCGAGTTTAAGCTGTTAATTGTTCGCAATGGGGTTAAACTTGGCCCGAACATTACAGGAGCAATTCATGTCGCAGACTCATCAAATCAACCGCCGTATCGTCCTTGCTGAACGCCCGATCGGTATGCCCAATGAAAATACGTTGCGTCTTGAGGAAATGCCCGTTCCTGATGCAGGAGTAGGGCAAATGCTTTTACGCACAGTCTATCTGTCTCTTGATCCTTACATGCGCGGGCGCATGAATGATGCCAAATCCTATGCCGAGCCTGTTGCCATTGGCGGAGTAATGACTGGCCAGGTAGTGGCACAGGTCGTTTCTTCTGATGTCAAAGGGTTTGAGGCCGGCGATTATGTTTTGGCGGGCTCTGGCTGGCAGGACTATATGGTTTCCGATGGCACGGATGTGCTGAATATGGGCAAAAAATCAAAAAACCCGTCCTGGGCACTCGGCATTCTTGGAATGCCCGGATACACCGCCCATGCGGGATTGCTGAATATTGGCGAGCCGAAACCCGGCGAGACAGTTGTTGTTGCGGCGGCATCTGGCCCAGTCGGGGCGACGGTCGGGCAGATAGCAAAGATCAAGGGTTGCCGGGTAGTGGGTATTGCAGGCGGCGCTGACAAATGCGCTCATGTGGTGAACAATCTTGGGTTTGATGCTTGCATTGATCACAAGGCTGATGATTTTGCCACGCAACTGAAAAATGCCTGCCCAGATGGCATTGATGTCTATTTTGAAAATGTCGGTGGCAAAGTTTTGTACGCAGTTTTGCCTTTGCTCAACGCATTTGCACGCATTCCGGTTTGTGGAGTCGTCGCCTGGTATAATTTGCCCGGATTGCCGGAAGGGCCTGATATGGGGCCTGCTATCATGGGAACAATCCTTCGAATGAAAGTCAAAATGCAGGGATTTATCATTTTCGACAGTTTTCCAAAGAGCGCTTACAAGGAATTCGTCAAGGACATGACCGGCTGGCTGGAAAGCGGTAAAGTGCAATATAAGGAGCAGATGATTGACGGGCTTGAAAAGGCTCCAGCCGCGCTCAACGATTTGCTGATCGGCAAAAGCTTTGGCAAAATGGTTGTCAGGGTCGGTTAGGGTCTTGAACCTGGCCTATTTGGCCACGCAATCGGCAAAATATTGAATGGTACCGTCAGGCTCTTTTTCCTGCACCAGACCATGAATATCAGTTTCAAAACCGGGACATTCGCGGGCAAATTCTCGATTGAATTTCAGATATTCGACGATCTTCCGGTTGAACACTTCACCAGGAATGAGCAAAGGGATACCGGGCGGATAAGGCGTTACGAGGCTGGTCGTGATGCGCCCTTCCAATTCATCGATCGGTACGCGCTCGGTTGTGCGTTGGGCTATATGGGCAAAAGCATCGCTCGGTTTCATTGCCGGAGTGAGGTCGCTCAAATACATATCCGTAGACAAGATCGCCACATCATATTTTGCATATTGAGCATGCACAAGCTGGCACAGATCCCGCAAGCCCATTGCCTCATAACGCGGATTTTTTGCACAAAATTTCGGCATGGCGCGCCACATTGGCTGGTTTGCCGCATAGGCATCCTTGAATTGCTGGAGCTCTGTTAGCAAAGTATTCCAGCGGCCTTTGGTAATGCCGATGGTAAACATGATGAAGAAGCTGTAGAGGCCGGTTTTTTCGACGACCACGCCATATTCTGCCAAATATTTGGTAACGATGGAAGCCGGTATGCCGCTTTCGTCAAAACGCCCGTCGATATTAAGTCCGGGGGTAATAATGGTCGCCTTGATCGGGTCGAGCATGTTGAAGCCCTTGGCCATGTCGCCAAAGCCATGCCAGGCATCTTGACCATCGGAAGCTTGAACGCCATCTTCATCGGTACTTTTGAGAATCCAGTTCTTGGCTTCGCCAATCCCATCTTCTCCAATTTCCTCAGGTCCCCAGACTTTAAACCACCATTCATTGCCGAATTCCTCATCGACTTTGCGCATGGCGCGACGGAAATCGAGGGCTTCGGCGATACTCTCCTCCACAAGGGCTGTACCACCGGGGGGCTCCATCATTGCCGCCGCCACATCGCAACTGGCGATAATCGAATATTGCGGACTTGTGCTGGTATGCATCAAATAGGCTTCGTTGAAGAGATGACGATCCAGCTTCGTGTTTTGCGAATCCTGAACCAACACGTGACTGGCTTGGCTGATTCCGGCCAGTAATTTGTGAATGGATTGGGTTGCATAGGTCACGGATTGACGTGGCCGCTCACGGCTTTTGCCCATGGAGTGGAAACTGCTGTAAAACGGATGGAATGATGCATGAGGCAACCATGCCTCATCGAAATGCAGGTTCTCGATATAATCGTCCAGAACTTCCTTGATGGTCTGTGTGTTGTAAAGCACTCCGTCGTAAGTGGACTGGGTCACGGTCATGATGCGTGGTTTGACGGTATCTGCATCAACGCCTTCAAGTAAAGGATTGGCTCTGATCTTTTCCTTGATCGATTCGATATCAAATTCAGAGCGGGGGATTGGGCCAATAATCCCGTAATGATTGCGGGTGGGTTTTAGAAAAACCGGGATTGCGCCCGTCATGATGATCGAATGCAAAATCGATTTGTGACAGTTTCTGTCTACAACCACGACATCCCCAGGAGCGACCGTATGGTGCCAGACCATTTTGTTGGAGGTAGAGGTGCCATTGGTAACAAAGAAGCAATGATCGGCGTTGAAAATTCGCGCCGCATTGCGCTCAGACGCGCCAATTGCGCCATTGTGATCCAGAAGCTGCCCTAGCTCCTCAACAGAATTGCAGACATCTGCGCGTAACATGTTTTCGCCGTAGAATTGGTGATACATCTGTCCGATGGGGCTTTTCAAAAATGCTACGCCGCCGGAATGGCCCGGACAATGCCAGGAATAGGAACCGTCTTCGGCATATTCGAGTAGAGCTTTGAAAAAGGGTGGCTTGATGCTTTCGAGATAATTTTTTGCTTCGCGCAGAATATGTCTGGCAACAAATTCCGGCGTGTCCTCGAACATATGAATGAAGCCGTGCAATTCACGCAAAATATCATTTGGCAGGTGGCGGCTGGTTTTGGTTTCCCCATAAATATAAATTGGAACATCTGCATTTTTCCATCGAACTTCCTCGATGAAGTTGCGAAGATCCAGAACAGCTGGATCAAGGTCCGGTCCGGGAGTGAATTCCTCATCGTCAATGGATAGGACAAATGCGCTGGCACGCGATTGTTGTTGGGCAAACTGGGATAGATCGCCGTAACTTGTAACGCCTACAACTTCGAAGCCCTCTTTTTCAATCGCCTCAGCCATGGCTCTGATACCCAGACCGGAGGAATTTTCTGAACGAAAGTCTTCATCGATGATGATGACTGGGAAGCGAAACTTCATGCTGCTGACTTACCTGATTGGAAAAGAGTTGTTCTTGAAAGCGTTGAACGGACGAACCCGGTCCGTGTCGGATAGGCTATCTATTGGCATTATACTGTGAGTTGGCGAAGCATGTCTACATTTGCTTATCGCTGGCTGACAAAATGGTTTGCTAGTCAAGAACCGATGATGACGGGGGCAAGAAAACCTGCGGGAGATTTTCCGCAAGGCTTAATCCCAGGCGAAAGCGATCTTTTTCAAGTCTTTTCCGTCAAAGGTTTCCTTGCCCTCTGCGATAGGTCTGCCACCGGCATTTTTATAAAATTTGATGGCAGGGGCATTATCGGCAAGTACCCAAACGACTGTGCCTTTCAGGCTGCGGCGTTTCAATTCGCCCATGGCAGATAAAAACAGATGAACGCCCAGGCCCACGCCTTGATATTCGGGCAGGAGATAAACTTCATAAATCTCGCCATCAAAAGGTAGTGTCTTGACCCGGTTTCTGCCAATCGTGGCATAACCGACAATCTTGCCTTTCATTTCAAGCACAAGAATAACGGTGTGTCGGTCAATCGCGTTTGCCCACCAGGCTGCGCCGCGTTTTTGCACCATGCGGTTCAACGCTTTGTGGGGCACCATGCCTGAATAAGCATTTTGCCATGAAAGATCATGAACAGAGGCAATTGCCTCTGAATCTTCCCGAATAGCTCTGCGCGTATTGATGGTTAAAGTGCTCATGAATGAATCATACGTTAAGAAAGCGTTAACCAACAAGGGTGTTTTGGAAAAATTTTCAAAAAAAGAGGGCTGCAGGCATTTTTGCCTACAGCCCTCGATCAGAGTGATTCACAATGGGACACTTGGAAGACTGTTTGAAGGTGAATTGCTTCCACTATGCTGCAAAAGAGGTTGCGCAGCGCCTTATGCAGCCCCTTATGCAGCCCCTTGGGCAAGTGTCTTTTGGAATCGTTTGCGGTCAATCGGGTCGAGATAGACTTTACGCAAGCGGATGTTTTTAGGTGTGACTTCCATCAGCTCATCGTCCTGAATCCAGGACAGAGCCCGCTCAAGGGTCATGCGGATCGGCGGCGTCAGTTTAACCGCATCGTCTTTTCCTGATGCGCGCATATTGGTCAATTTTTTGCCTTTTAGCACGTTCACCTCAAGATCATTGTCGCGGTTGTGAATGCCGATGATCATTCCCTGATAGACCTTTTCGCCATTCTCAATGATGAATGGACCACGATCTTCCAGATTGAACATGGCATAGGCCACAGACTCGCCCTGGTCATGGGAAATCAAAACACCCTGAACCCGGCCAGCAATTGCGCCTTTATAGGGCTGATAGGCATGGAAGAGGCGGTTCATAATCGCTGTTCCGCGTGTGTCAGTCATTAGCTCAGACTGATAACCGATCAGGCCACGGGTTGGGGCGTGGAACATCAAGCGGACGCGGTTTGCGCCAGATGGACGCAATTCGATCATCTCGCCTTTGCGTTCGGACATTTTCTGAACAACGGTTCCTGAATATTCTTCATCGACGTCAATGACGACTTCCTCGACAGGCTCAAGTCTTTCGCCATTCTCGCCTTTTTGCATGACAACGCGCGGGCGTGATACGGCAAGTTCAAAGCCTTCACGGCGCATGGTCTCGATCAAGACTGCAAGCTGCAATTCACCGCGTCCGGAAACATAGAAGGAGTCCTTGTCTTCGGCTTCTTCGATTTTCAGGGCAACATTGCCTTCAGCTTCTTTGTAAAGACGGTCACGGATGACGCGGCTGGTAACCTTGTCGCCTTCGGTTCCAGCTAGCGGAGAATCGTTGACGATAAAGGACATGGTAACCGTTGGTGGGTCAATCGGCTGGGCAACCAGTGGTGTGTTTACGGATGGATCACAGAAAGTGTCCGCAACAGTGCCTTTTGACAGACCGGCAATCGCCACAATATCGCCCGCATGGGCTTCATCCAGAGAAACCCGCTCCATTCCGCGGAAAGCCAGAATTTTCGATATACGGCCTGTTTCAACCAGCTTGCCATCGCCATGCATAACTTTGACGGCCTGATTTGGTTTGATGGAACCTGAATTGATGCGGCCTGTGATGATACGACCAAGAAACGGATTGGCTTCAAGAATGGTGCCGATCATCGAGAAGGGGCCAGGGTGCACGGTTGGCTCTGGAACATGTTCAAGGATCATGTCGAAGAGAGGCGCAAGTCTTGTATCTTTTGGACCTTCAGGAGCATGGTTCATCCAGCCGTCACGGCCTGAACCATAAAGAATCGGAAAATCTAGCTGCTCGTCGGTTGCGTCCATATTGGCGAAGAGGTCGAAAACTTCATTGATGACTTCATCCGCGCGGGCATCGTGGCGGTCTACCTTGTTGATGGCAACGATAGGACGCAGGCCAACTTTAAGCGCCTTGCCAACCACGAATTTGGTTTGGGGCATCGGGCCTTCAGCAGCGTCTACCAGTAGTACAGCGCCGTCGACCATAGAAAGGATACGCTCCACCTCGCCGCCGAAATCGGCGTGGCCTGGCGTATCAACGATGTTGATGCGAACGCCTTTCCATTCAACGGAGGTTGCCTTGGCAAGAATGGTGATGCCGCGTTCTTTCTCAAGATCGTTGGAATCCATCATCCGTTCTTCAGTTTTCTGGTGTTCCTGAAAAGTTGAAGACTGTTTCAGAAGTTCGTCCACTAGGGTTGTTTTGCCATGGTCAACATGGGCAATAATCGCAATATTGCGGAGGGTCATTTCTCTGGCCTTTTTTGGGAGGTTGGATACGATATGCCATTTGGGCTGCGTATCTCGAATTCTGGCGGTTCCTTACAGTGTTTTTGCGGCGAATAAAAGGTCTGACCGTGGGGTTTTTAATTATCTTGGAAAGCGTTTAAGGTTAACCCATGGGAATCTTGCATCGTAAAGACAGTTTGGGCGATTTTGTTTGGGGCCGTGATCCGCGTTTCGGTCATGCATTTGACTATGCAATGATTGGGCTGATTGTGCTTTCCATCAGTGTCATGGCCATTGAAACTTTACCCGGGTTTCCTGCCGCCTGGAAAGAACCGATTTTATGGTTCGACTGGGTGATCGTGATCATTTTCACCGTGGAATACGGTTTGAGGCTTTGGACGACGCCGAATAAAATTCGGTATATATTCAGTTTTTGGGGATTGATCGACCTGTTGGCGATTGCCCCTTTCTGGGCAGGTTTGCTGATTGGCCTGCCTGGCGGTGAGGCACTGTGGACCTTGCGAGTGCTGCGAATTGCCAAGCTTTTGCGTTTTATTGCTAATATGGAAACGCTTCAGCGGGCTTTTGAATTGGTTTGGCGTGAATTGCTGGTTGTTTTCATGTTTGCGGTGCTGGTCATGTTTTGTACAGCCGTCGGCATTTACATCTTCGAGCATGACGCCCAGCCGGATGCCTTTCCTTCGATTCCGCATTCTTTCTGGTTTGCCGTCACCACGCTAACGACCGTTGGCTATGGTGATATTTTTCCCGTTACGGTGGGCGGCAAGATATTCACCTTCGGCATTTTGATGATTGGCCTTGGTATCGTTGCCCTGCCTGCGGGTCTTATTGCCTCGGCGTTCACCCAGGCACGCGAAGAAGAAAAAGAACGCAAAGCTCAACTGCGCCAGGTGCGTGAAGACACAAGACGTTCTATTAAAGAAGCCGAAGAATTGTCTGACGATACTGATGCTTGAAGCGGATCTGGGCGGATTATTGGATCAAGCCAATCCTCTTCCTTCCAGCATGGCCTGAGGAGAAGGCATTTTACCTCTGAATGCCTTGTAGGTTTTTTCCGGATCAACGGAACCGCCAGCCGAGTAAATATGTTTTTTCAGCCTTTTGGCCATTTTCTTGTCAAATGGATTGCCGGTTTCCTCAAATGCTCTGAAGGCGTCCGCATCCAGAACTTCTGACCACATGTAAGAATAATAGCCGGCTGAATACCCATCGCCTGCAAAGACATGGCCAAAATGCGGGGTGCGATGGCGCATGGTAATCGCCTCGGGCATGCCCAGCTCCTTCAGTTTTTCGGCCTCGAATTTTGCCGGATCAGATACATTCTCCGTTGTATGGTAAGCCATGTCGATGATCGCCGATGACGTGAACTCGACGGTCTGGAATCCTGAATTGAAGGTTTCTGCGGCAAGTATTTTTTTCAAAAGAGCCTTTGGAAGCTTTTTGCCCGTCTTGGCATGAATTGCATATTTCGACAGGATTTCAGGAACCATCAACCAGTGCTCATAAAGCTGAGAGGGAAGTTCGACAAAATCGCGAGAGACCGCTGTGCCGGAAACGGATGGATAGGTCACATTGGACAATATGCCATGGAGACCATGGCCAAACTCATGGAAAAGTGTCCGTGCATCGTCAAGGGACAGCAGCGCCGGGTCACCTTTCGCAAAATTCATCACGTTATAGATGATGGGTAACTGGCCCTTGGAACCCTTTGTCGTTTTCAGTTTGTGCTGACCCTGAAAGGCACTCATCCAGGCACCGGACCGCTTTGAAGGGCGTGCAAAATAATCCCCCAGGAACGTGGCGATCTGTTTGCCCTTGGCATCGGTTACTTTGAAGACCCGCACATCGGGGTGATATGCGGCAACACCTTTGACCTCTTTGATCTTTATGCCAAACAAACGCCCTGCCACATCAAAACAGGCAGCAATAATGTTTTCCAATTCAAAGTAAGGTTTCAGCTCGGCTTCGGAAAAGGCGAATTTTTCTGCTCGCAATTTCTCCGAATAATGCCGCCAATCCCAGGGAGCAACCGGATGGTTTTTGCCTTCCTTGGAAATGAGCGCTTGAAGCTCACCAGCTTCCTCTTCGGCGCGGGTTCTTGCCTTGTCCCAAACGGTGTCCAGCAATTCATTCACCGCAGCGGGCGTTTTCGCCATCGTATTGTCCAACTTCAACTCGGCGTAATTCTTGTAGCCGAGCAGTTTTGCCTTTTCCTCGCGGAATTTCAGAATGTCAGCGACAATCTGGCGATTGTCAGTTTTACCGCCATTCTCCCCACGGGAAATCCACGCCTTGAAGGCTTTTTCACGTAATTCGCGGTTATCACTAAAGGTGAGAAAGGGTTCGATAATCGAGCGGGATAGGGTTACAGCGAATTTTCCCTTTGAGCCGCGTTCAGTGGCAGCTGCTGCCATGGATGCCTTTAGAAAATCAGGGATGCCAATGAGTTCTTTCCCGTCCAGCATCAATGACCAGGAGGCTTCATCGGCCAGCATGTTCTGTCCGAATTTGGTACCGAGGCCCGCAAGGGTCTCGTTGATCTTGGCCAGTTGCTTTTGTTTAGCAGAAGGAAGTTTGGCACCGGCTTTTACATAACCTTTCCAATAGCGCTCAAGCACCCGCAATTCTTCATTTGTAAGTTCGAGAGATTTGCGATTTTGCCAAAGCGTATCGATGCGCTTGAACAGGGAAGTATTCATCGAAATTTTGGAGCCGTAGCGCGACAGTTTTGGCGATAGCTCCCGCTCCAGCTTCTGGATGGTGTCATTGGTATGCGCCCCAGCGCGGTTCCAGAAAATCGAGGAAACGCGAGACAAAGTGTTTTCGGCTTTTTCGAGGGCAATGATTGTATTTTTGAAAGTCGGTTTTGACTTGTTTTGCGCGATCTTGTCGATGTCGCTCAAGCCTTCTTTCATGGCAATTTTGAACGCAGGAGAAAAATCCTTGTCGGAAATCTTGTCAAAGCGGGGAAGTCCGAGTTTTCCCTTCCAGGTGACCAGCTCCAGATTGAGTTTGGATTTTGGAGTTTTGGTCTTTGACAATTTGGACTTGGACAACTTGGATTTTGACATAGAGGTTTCCTGAAACTGCGGTTTGATTGGTTTACATGTATGGCGGGTTGATTGAGCCTGCAAGGCCAATAACTGCTGGCGAAAGCGCCCTTGTGATGAAGCGGTTAATGTTGGGTGCGGATTAGGCGCTTGTCAGTTCGCTCCGGCGGTCATTGATCATCTCGCGGACAGATTCCCACAAAAGCGAGAAAGACTGGAATCCCTCTTCGGTCACTTCATCGGTATCAAGAGCACGAACCACGGTCTCCAATATGCCGTAGAGTTCGGTTTTGAGAGTTTTAAGCTGGCTTATCTCGGTGGCGTTTGTTGCCTGTTCGGCAATATTGAGGAGCATGTAGTTATAGCTGTCCATGCGGTTTTTCTGGCCGCTGTTAAGCCGGGAGCGCAGGGCCAACAATCCTGAGAATAGCATCGCTGCGATGGTGATCATCAAGGCAATCGGTTCGGCATTTTCCTGCAGGAAAGAAGGCTGGTCGCGATCATAATATTGCTGAGAGCCTTCATGGAGAGGAATGGACAATCCCTCATCGGTATTGGGTTTTTGAATTGCCGAGGCTAAGGCAAAACGGATGATCAAATCCAGACGGTTTTCAAACAGGATTGAGGTCAACTCCCGTATCAATTCAGGATCAAGATCTTCTCTGGTAACAAGGGTTCTGGTCACGGCCGTTGATATAATGTCCCGGCGCGGCACAATCGGGTTCCCGCCAAAGGCACCCTTGGGTATCGTATCACTCCTCAGAAAAGGCCGCTTGACGGCTATAGCCGGAGCCTGATCAATCTCGATCAGAGTGAGATCCTGGTTTTTCAGTACAGCATCTTCATGCAGGTTCAGCAAAAGACGATCCCGCAAGGAGCGAACGGTGAATATTGCATCAATGTCTCCTGCCAAAAACAGAGGCACGGCTTTCGTGATATCCATCGCCTTCCATTTGACGCCGGAAAGGGACAGGTCGTAATGGTCGCCAATGGCCCAGAAGGACCGAAATTCATCGGTACCGAAAGGGGGAATGGCAACGCGCTTACCTTCAAGATCCCTGACTGAAAAAAATCCGTTTTCCACCTTGCTGACGATCTGAAAGAAGTCAGGAAACAGTTCGGCAATCATTCGAACATTTGCAACAACCGGTGTGTCTGAGCGAATGGTCGCAAGGTCAATCGGTATGCTCTTTGCATTGTTGGTTTCCGCTTTTGAAACGGTAAATTGAAGTTGCTCAAGCCCCATGTCTTTCAAAGCGAGTTTTTCCATCTCACGAATTTCGCCGCTTTTGTCCCGATTGGAGTTCTGTTCTCCGAGGTTTTTATATCCCTGGTTCAATAGAGCAATATTTTGGCTGGAATCTTTTGTCGCAATCACTTTTAGGCGAAGAATGTCAGATTGCCGCTCCAAAACATCAGCAACTTCCTTCATAAGTTCAAAAGAGTCGGAGCGGTATGGGCCTGCGGCAACATTCAGCGTTACGATGGGCCGTTCACGATTGATGTAAAAATAGGCAGCTATTGCGGCAAGTAATAGCACTGTTCCCAGAAACAGGGTCCAGATCAACGTGCGCTTTTTTCTGGCTGACGAGCGGTTTGCTTTGCCTGATATATGGGCTTGCAAGGATGAGGCGGAGCTTTTATCTGGCGCTGTGTTCGTGGTCATATTGATCTTGCTAATTCGTCTGCGGAACGCACGTCGCGCTTTTGTTGACGTTACGCTAGCCCAAATGAGCATTGAATCCAAACAAATTTCAACAGGAAACTATCAGTCAGCGCTGATTAGAAAGTGTCTGATAAGCTGATTTGGCTTGCGCAGATAGAAAAGGACCTATTTTTTCGAAAACAGGCCCGACCTTCTTCAGAACTTTTTCAGGCCTGTCATTTCCTTTTTTTGCGATTACCAGATCCAGTTCATTGGCGAGCAATATATCACAGATCGCCGTCCTTTCTGTCATGGTAATGGATAATAATGCATCGGCAAAGCGATCAAAAATCTGAAGACTGGATGGATCGGCAAGAAAGGCCTCACGATCCATTGCGCCAAACAGATAGGCAATTTGTTCGCCATCTTTGCCAATATGCGAGCGCACCACGTGGCGATCTTTTGGACCGAGACAGGCGGTGTCAAAGGCATCAGTGCCATAGACTGAATGGCACAAGCCCGCGAGGCAAACAGATTGATCAGCCTGCCATTCGGTCAATAACTGCCAGGTTGCTAAAAGATGATCATTCAACGAGCGACCCGCATGATGTCCGGTTTTCGTCGCCCCGATTGAGGCCAGAAATTCCAGAACATCTGCGGGCGGCTGTGCCATTAATCTTTATTTTTGGCTCTTGCGATTGCGCGCTGCCAAAGTGCGCAGGCGCAAGGCGTTTAGCTGGATAAAGCCATGAGCGTCTTTCTGGTCATAGGCGCCCTTGTCATCTTCAAAGGTTACAAGGTCCTCGGAGTATAGAGACTTGTCACTCTTGCGTCCGGTTACGATTACATTGCCCTTGTAGAGTTTGAGGCGTACTTTGCCTTCCACATGCTCTTGAGACAAATCGACGGCTGCCTGAATCATCTCACGCTCCGGTGAGAACCAGAAGCCGTTATAGATGAGCTCGGCATAGCGTGGCATCAGATCGTCCTTGAGGTGTGCAGCTCCGCGATCAAGGGTGATTGATTCCATTGCCCGGTGGGCTGCCAGAAGAATGGTTCCGCCGGGAGTTTCATAAACGCCGCGGGACTTCATGCCGACAAAGCGGTTTTCAACCAGATCAAGACGACCGATACCATTGTCACGACCAAGATCATTCAGCTTGGCAAACAAAGTGGCCGGGCTCATCGCTTCGCCGTTCAAGGCAACCGGATCACCTTTGGCAAAATCGATCTCGATATCGGTTGCCACATCGGGCGCATCCATCGGGGAGACCGTGCGCATGTGAACGAATTCAGGCGCTTCTTCCCAGGGGTCTTCCAGAACCTTTCCTTCGGATGACGAGTGGAGCATATTGGCATCGACGGAGAAAGGCGCTTCGCCGCGTTTGTCCTTGGGGACAGGAATCTGGTGCTTTTCAGCGAAATCCAAAAGGTCGGTACGGGATTTGAATTCCCAGTCACGCCAAGGGGCAATCACCTTGATATCAGGATTGAGTGCATAAGCTGATAATTCGAAGCGAACCTGATCATTGCCTTTTCCGGTTGCACCGTGAGCGATTGCGTCTGCACCGGTTTCCGCAGCGATCTCGACTAGACGTTTGGAAATCAATGGGCGGGCAATAGAGGTGCCAAGCAAATAGACACCTTCGTAAACCGCATTGGCCCGGAACATAGGGAACACGAAATCCGACATGAACTCTTCGCGAACATCTTCAATATAGATTTCCTTTATGCCCATCATCTCGGCTTTTTTGCGCGCTGGCTCCAACTCGTCGCCCTGACCAAGGTCGGCGGTAAAGGTCACGACCTCGCAATTCAGATCAGATTGCAGCCATTTGAGAATAATTGAAGTGTCCAGACCGCCGGAATAGGCAAGAACGACTTTTTTTGCTTTTGGAAGAGACATGGTGATTTCTTTACTTTCGGGAGATGCGGACAGGGCCCGCTTGATTTTTTGGCAATTTAGCCAGAACGCAAACTCGCGCAAGGGGGCAGCAGCAGAATCTTGTAACAATCGGCTGGCGGAAATACCCATTGGATGGTAATGGCCAATAAAATCATCGTTCAAGTTCGAGATGCAGCCATGACCTTCATTCCGGAACTCTCCTTACTGCTTGCCTATATTGTCGGTGTGTTGGTAATCGCCATCACGCCTGGGCCTGATATGACCTTCTTTTTGGGCAAGACAATCGCCAAAGGTGTTCCAGCTGGCCTGACGGCGATGTTTGGCGCAAGTTGCGGTATTCTGGTGCATTCATCCCTGGTTGCCTTTGGGCTTTCGGCGCTGATTGTCGCCTCGCCGCAGCTTTTCTTTGCGATTAAAGTGGTCGGAGCGGTTTATCTTTTGTGGCTGGCGATAGATGCGATACGAAACGGCTCCACCTTCCGGTTTGAAAAATCGAAGGGAAAAGAAACCTCACTGAAGGCAATCTGGCTTCAGGGGGTTGGGATCAATTTGTTGAACCCGAAGATCATCTTGTTCTTCATGACGTTTCTGCCGCAATTTGTGTCTGTTGATGACCCTCATGCTCAAGGCAAGCTGCTGTTTCTGGGCGGTTTGTTTGTGGTTGTAGCCTTCATCGTGGTGGTCCCGATGATTTTGCTTGCGGGAAAACTCACCGGATGGCTGAAGCAGAACCCGAAGGCAACACGGGTGATCGACTATATATTCGCCAGCGTATTCGGCGCTTTTGCGGTTAGGATATTATTGACGGAGCGGGGGTAAGGATTTGTTTCCCCTTACGCAAAAGAGGTTCAGGCACTTTCGCCCAGCCATTTGCCCGCGCTGCGTCCAGCAACAAGCCAATAGAAAAATCCGCCGATAAATCCGGTTGCGAGCAATACGACGAGGGTTCCGTCTGACGGTAGGCCATCATGCTGGGCGCCAAAAAGGGAAAGCCCTGTGGCAAGGGCAACAAACCCGCCCAAAACGAGATTGATCGTCATGGACTGCCAGCGCATCAATTCTGCAGTGGCTATCGCGATGGCAGCGGGTAGGGCGGCAAGGCCCAAGACATAAAAGCTGGTAAAGAATCCGACAATCACCACCAAGCCCGTAACAAGGCCGCCGGTGTCTTCGGTCCGGTAGGGATCGCCGTTTACCACCCAGTTCAGCTCATTGAAGAATTCCGAAAACATGTTCGAGAACATCCCGAAAGACAGGAAGATGCTGGCAGCAACCATGGCGACAAACACGCCAAGAAGAATTGCAATCAGTCTAACAATGAAATGGCCGATGATTTGCATGGATCGATACTTTCTCTTTAGTCATTCTTGAACTTGTCTCGAGAGCCAACCTTTGAACAGATTTCCTTTTTCCGGGTCCTCGGCACGGTGGCCGAGGATGACTAGGTCCTGGGTCTTATTCCCCATGCCCGGCGATCATCATCGCTTCATAGGCCAGTTTTTCCAGTTCATCGCGATCTTTTTTCTTCATCCGTTCAGACTCGGATTTCAACTGGCCACAGGCGGCAAGAATATCGCTGCCGCGCGGGGTGCGGATGGGGGAGGCGTAGCCGTTATCGTTGATGAAATCGGCGAATTTTTCAATCTGCTCCCAGCTGGAGCATTCATAGTCTGAACCCGGCCATT